>NZ_JBCLVH010000002.1:0-408311 GCF_039548255.1 Lentibacillus songyuanensis | reverse complement strand
GTAACCCAACTCGTCCATCAGTGGGAACTAGACAAGGCGCTATAGGCTTATATACGGCCCATTCTACAGCCATGGGTCATTTAGTTAAAAGCTTTAAATAAATGATACCCTGATTTTGGGGTTACGTTCTTGGGCTGTAGAACGTTACCTCAAAATCGGGGCCAGCAAGCGACAGCGCGGTAGCCTGAATAAAGTGTACAAAATGATAGTGCCTGAAATACTGGTATGAAAGCAGCGTCGAGAAAAACTTGACACATACAGAAATAATTCGCTGTTGACAAAATACCTATTGGGGTATAATATGGTAAGCACAGTGGGGATTAAAAAGGTTAATTCGCATTGAAAGGAGTGTGTTGCATGCGATACGATGACCAAATGAAAAACCGGATGAAGCGAATTGAGGGACAAGTTCGCGGATTATTAAAAATGATGGAAGATGAAAAGGATTGCCGCGATGTTGTGACGCAAATGTCTGCGGTAAGAAATGCAATTGATCGCACGGCTGCATTAATTGTCAGTAAGAATCTCGAGCAATGCATTCGCGATGAAAAACAAGCCGGCGAAAGCTCTGAAGACATTATTAAAGAAGCGGTTAATCTGTTGGTTAAAAGCAGGTAGGTTGACAATTTGTTTTGGCATCTTTAAGATAAAAACTGGGTTAGTTGAGCAGTACATTAACCCAATTTTTTATTGAAAATTTAATACCTGTACGGGTATATGTATTAAGCGAATAGAGTAGTCAACAGGTACCCAAAAGGTAGTAAATAAAACCGTGCTGTGGGCTATATTCGTGCGGGGATATATTTCGTAGCGAAGGAGGAGGTGACAATATGCATATTAAAGCGAATGAAACGTTAGATGCAAAAGGGCTTGCATGTCCAATGCCAATTGTCCGGGCAAAAAAAGCGATCGCAAAGCTTCAACCCGGCCAAGTGATTGAAATTCTGGCAACAGATAAAGGATCGACCGCCGATATGAAGGCATGGGCGAGTAATACTGGACATCAATATTTAGGTACAGTTGCAGATGGTGATGTATTAAAACATTATTTGCGTAAAGCGAGTGAGGCAGAAGCTGTGAATGAATCCAAACACAAGAACAACATCGATCTTTCAACACTTCAAAACAATTTGGCTAATGAATCGATTTCTATAATTGACGTTCGTGAACCGGCGGAATTTGCGTTTAGTCATATACCAGGTGCGATCAACATACCCCTTGGGGAATTGGATGAACGTATGAAAGAAATAGATAACACCAGAGAATTGTATATTATTTGCCGTACTGGTAACCGCAGTGACTTGGCGGCACAAGAATTAACCAAAAAAGGATTTACAGGCGTGAAAAATGTGGTACCGGGCATGGCCAAATGGAATGGCCCGATGGAAACAGAGAACTAACTAACAATTTATTGGGAGGAATTTTACATGGCTAATACAAAAGTAGCAATTATTGCAGCAAATGGTGAATTATTCGACGCGTACAAGGTGTTTAATATCGCAACAGCGGCAGCGGCGTCTGACGCGGAAGTAGGGATTTTCTTTACGTTTGAGGGATTAAATTTAATTCATAAGGAAGCCCATAAAAACCTTCCATTACCTGAAGGAAAAGAGCATTTTGCAGAAGGTTTCAAAAAGGCGAAGGTTCCATCCATTGAGGAATTGGTAGGGATCGCACAAGAAATGGGTGTTACATTAATTGCTTGTCAAATGACGATGGATGTCATGAATCTTGATAAAGATGCCTTTGTTGATGGTATTGAAGTAGGCGGGGCTGCAACATTTATTGAATTCGCGAAGGATGCGAATATCTCATTGTCTTTTTAATGGAGGAGGATACAAGTGGTAAAAACAATTTCGACTAAGGAATTGGCCCAAAAAATAGTCAATCAGGAAAACACGTTCATTCTGGATGTGCGAAATACGGATGAGTTTGACAATTGGAAAATAGAAGGAAGAAACATGGAAGTCCTTAACGAACCCTACTTTAATTTGTTAGATGGAATTGATCCTGTGGCTGATAAGCTGAGAAAAGATCAGGAAATGATTGTTGTCTGCGCAAAAGGCGGTTCTTCTGAAATGATCGCGGATATGCTTCGTGACGCAGGCTTTACCAAGGTGTTTAATCTTGAAGGCGGCATGAAAGCTTGGGGTGAGTACCTGCAACCAGTGAAAATTGGAGACTTACATGATGGGGGAAGTCTTTATCAATTTGTGCGGTTGGGCAAAGGATGTTTATCTTATTTCATCGAATCAAATGGCGAAGCGGCAGTTATCGATGCAAGCCGGATGACGGATGTATATGAAACTTTCGCCAACGAACATGATGTCAACATCAAACATGTGCTGGACACCCACTTACATGCCGATCACATTTCCGGTGGCCGTATGCTTGCTGAAGCGACAGGCGGAACGTATTACTTGCCGCCAAAAGATGCGGCTGACGTGACATTTGATTATAGGCCATTGGTAGAGGATAAGGACATTATGGTTGGCAATACGTCGATTCAGATCCATCCAATATACTCCCCAGGGCATACGATTGGCAGTACGTCATTTATTGTTGACGATACGTATCTGTTAACAGGAGATATCCTATTTGTTCGTTCGATCGGTCGCCCCGATTTGGCTGGGTTAGCTGAAGATTGGGTGGATGATCTTCGTGATACGCTTTATTCACGATATAAAAACCTGTCAGCTGATTTAATCGTATTGCCTGCCCATTATTCATTTGCTGAGGAACTAGGTAAGGGTGGCCGGGTATCGGCTCGCTTGGGCGATCTATATCAGCGGAATGAGGGATTGCGAATTGATAATGAGGACGATTTCAGAAAAATGGTTACTGAAAACCTGCCACCACAACCAAACGCATATGAAGATATTCGTCAAATCAACATGGGTAGACTGAATCCGGAGCTGGAGGAACAAAGGGAAATGGAATCCGGTCCAAATCGTTGTGCAGTAGAAGGATAAGGGAATGAAATATAAGGGGGAAAGATGTAATATATACCCCTGTCGGTAATTCGCATTGAAATCAGAAAATGAAAGGATAGGGACTTAATATGAACGCTGATAAAATGTTAGATGCAACAGGAATATCATGTCCAATGCCGATTGTAAAAACGAAAAAGGTGATGGACGAATTAAACACGGGCGACATATTGGAGGTTCATGCAACAGACAAAGGTGCCAAAAGTGACCTGCCTGCATGGGCAAAATCTGGCGGTCATGAGTTACTGAAAGAAATAGAGGAAGACAGTGTGCTGAAGTTTTGGATCAAAAAAGGATAAAGGAGACCCCTAAGCTGGGTCCCTTTTGCTCTAAGGAGATGAGATAAAATGGACTATAGTATCATGTTTATCATTGCCATTTTTCTAATTGGGTTTATTGGATCCTTTATCTCCGGGATGGTTGGAATTGGCGGTGCGATTATTAACTATCCAATGCTATTGTATATACCCGCAGCCTTAGGGTTTGCAGGCTTTAGCGCCTATGAAGCTTCGGGCATTACTGCTGTCCAAGTGTTTTTTGCAACCGCGGCTGGTGCGCTTGCTTATCGTAAGGGCGGCTATTTGAATAAAACCATTATTGTTTATATGGGTATCAGTGTTTTAATTGGCAGTTTTCTAGGCGGCTTTGTCTCATCATATATGTTGGAATCAGGGATAAATATTGTCTACGGGATATTAGCTCTATTGGCGGTTGTTATGATGTTCTTGCCCAAAAAAGAAAACGAGGGAACGTTTGATAGCAGTAAATTCAATCGTTGGCTTGCTGCTGCCATTTCATTAATCGTCGGGGTTGGTGCTGGTATAGTTGGTGCCGGGGGAGCATTCCTGT
The DNA here is from genome assembly GCF_039548255.1 of Lentibacillus songyuanensis. NCBI lineage: Bacteria > Bacillati > Bacillota > Bacilli > Caryophanales > Bacillaceae > Lentibacillus > Lentibacillus songyuanensis. The sequence continues at coordinate 404,472 of NZ_JBCLVH010000002.1, read as the reverse complement.
TAGTGCCCGTGATGTTAACGATCTTGAAAATACCAACAAGGGTTACGATTGCATCCTCGCTAGCGATTACATTTATTTCATCGATTGGTGCCGCATCAAGTAAAATGCTGACCGGTCAAGTATTAATCGTGCCTGCAATCGTGATGATTATGGCCAGTTTACTTGCCTCCCCTTTAGGTGCAAAAGCAGGCAAGCGGATAAACACCAAGTACCTTCAGTGGATATTAGCTGTTTTAATTGTAGGAACGGCAATCAAAGTTTGGTGGGATATTATCTAATTCAACATACATGGGGTGTTTAGGAGGTGTTAATTTGGGAATCATACAATGGATTATTCTTGTTGGCATATTAGCATTTGCCATCAAGCAATTCATGCCAGTAAAAGGTGTATCGCAAATGACTGTAGCGGATGTAAAAAATAAACTTAAAGATACCAATGTGCAGTTCATTGACGTGCGGACACCACAGGAATATCGATCAAATCATCGTAAACCATTTAAAAATATTCCATTATCACAATTGGCCAGCCAAACAAACAAGCTTGATGCAAATAAAGAAGTTGTTGTCATTTGTCAAAGTGGGATGAGAAGTATGAAGGCAGCAAAAGTTCTCAAAAAACATGGGTTTGATCATGTGATAAATGTAAAAGGTGGTATGAATGCCTGGGTATAAGAAGGAAATATTGATCTGGAATGCGTTGTTCTTTAACTAAACAAGGTAAAATATAGATCCAATAAAGCCCCCATTAACCAATCGGGGGGAACACTGACCTTGGGGTGCGATTTAATAACCAGGATAATGCAACCGATCAGCGCTGGACGATGGAGGCGCAGAAATTTATAATGGAAAGAAAGGGGGGCATGTATGAGTGATAAGCGATTTGATCCAAAGAAAGCAGCATCATTATTTAGGGATGAACGTAAAGAAATGTTACCGCCTGAAAAGATTATCAATCATTTACAAATAAATACACACGATAATGTGGCCGACCTTGGTGCAGGGAATGGCTATTTTGCTATCCCTATTGCCAAACGTACAAAGGGCAAGGTTTACGCAGTTGATGTCGAACCAAAAATGCTCGCGATGTTACAAGAAAACGCAACAAAAGAAGGTGTGGATAACATCGCGTATGTGGAGAGTAACCTGGATTATATTCAACTGGCTGATAATGCCGTAAATAAAATAATCATTGCTTTTGTCATGCATGAGGTACCTGATGTCAACCAGACCCTAAGTGAAATAAAACGGATTTTAGAACCAGATGGGCACATGCTTATACTTGATTGGGAAGCGGTTGAAACAGAATCCGGCCCACCGATTCATCATCGAATTTCATCCATTGAAATGAAAAAGATATTGGAGCAAAATGGTTTTACCGCTGTTTTTATCGACATTAATCCGGAAAATTACGGGGTACTGGCAGTCCCAAAATAAATGAGAAGGAGATGGATGATTATGTTTCATTATACAGTGGAAACAACAAAAACAATCCCGGAAGCTATTCAATCATTGGAAGACAGTTTAAAGCAAGAAAAATTTGGTGTGCTTTGGAAGTTGGATATCCAGGATACGTTAAAGTCAAAAGGGTTTGATTTTGATCCATCCTACCATATATTAGAGGTATGCAATCCGAACGAGGCGCATAATTTGTTAACGGAGAACAAATTGGTAGGGTACTTACTACCATGCAAAATAGTTGTCTATGATGATCAGGGCACGACAAAAATCGGAATGCCAAAGACAATAGCATTGATGCAGTTGACGGAAGACGAATCAGCTATCGAACAGGCAAAAAGCATCGAAAAACGATTGATTACATGCATTGATGCTGCGAAATAATGTCAATCTTTAAAAACGGAGGAAATGGAAATGAAAGAAATGACGACAAATGAATTAGCAGACAAAGTAAAAGCGAAAGAAGACATTGATATTATTGATGTGCGTGAAGATGAAGAGGTTGCACAGGGGAAAATACCCGGCGCACGTCATATTCCGTTAGGAGAACTACCTGACCGTCTTGTGGAACTTGATAAAGATAAACATCATTATCTGGTTTGCCGATCCGGTGGTCGAAGTGGCAGGGCGTGCCAATTTTTACAGGCAAAAGGCTATGACGTTACCAATGTAGCTGGCGGCATGCTCGATTGGAAAGATGAAGTGGAACTGTAACGGTTATATGGGGACAGTCTTCTATTACGCTAAGACGATAGCATGTAATAGGAGTCTGTCTTCATTTTTGTTCAATTTTCCACCTTTCATCAAATTTTCACATTCATGATGTAACGTATAAGGTAGGTTGAAATGGAGGAATGTGTATGGCAATAGCTAGTAAATTGATGACCATTGGCGTGGTTGTCTTCAGTTTGGCAATTGGCATTGTGACATTTTATATATTTAGTCAGGCGCCAAAGGATCAAAAAGGTCATTATATTGGGGAATTGGTTTCGCAAATGGTTAACTTTGTAATTTTTATGTGGATAGGAAAAGTCCTTTTGCATTTTTCTATTTTCGTTACCGATCCACTGGCAATATTAGCATACCCAAGTGATTCAAGCGCATTTTACTTTGCAGTTTTGTGCATTGCGTTTCTTCTGTTATATAAGTCCAGTAAACGCAAGATTGATATCTTAGGTGTGATTGGAGCCTTTTTACCAGTTTTTCTTATTGCATCCTTTACGTATTCGTTCATTCAACTTGTGTGGAACCATCATACATATGCATTTGGACAGCTTATACTACTAATGATTCTGGCTGCAGCATGGCTCGGCATGCCTGAACGTCTTTTGGTCAGGACACAAATCTTTCTTCTGTTAACAGGATGGACAGCAGGTGTGTTGCTTTTATATGTTTTTCAACCGTATGTAACTGTTTTTGGTTATATTGTGACGCCATGGTTTGTTGGTTTATTTTATATCATAAGTGTTGTGATCACTTTATGGAATCGGAAGGAGAGGGAATAACATGGGTGGAATTGAAACAGATACGATGTTGATTGTTGGCATGATGCTGGCGGTTGGTGCAGGTGCATTATCTTTTTTGTCACCATGCGTACTACCAATTTTCCCGGCATATTTATCGTATATTACTGGAGTGAGTGTGAAAGATTTGCAAGGCAAGCATGATGCAAAAATCCGGGGGAAATTACTAAGTCATGCTATCTTCTTCTTACTTGGGGTTTCTGTAGTATTTATCAGCTTGGGTGCGGGGGCATCGTTCTTAGGGAAATGGATACAGCAATTACTGATTGGTGAATCCGGTTTGTTTATTCAGCGGATTGCTGGTATTTTCATTATTGTGATGGGATTGTTTATTGGTGGGTGGCTAAATATCACTACCCTAATGAAAGAACGACGGTTTCACTATTCGAAAAAACCGGCTGGATATATCGGTACATTTTTTGTCGGGCTGGGGTTTGCGGCTGGATGGACGCCATGTATTGGACCTATATTTGGTTCAATACTTTTACTTGCAGCAAGCAATCCAGGCCAAGGAATGTTTTACACCATCATGTACGTTGTTGGTTTTGTTCTGCCATTTATTATTTTAACGTTCTTCCTTGGCTCCACAAGATGGATTGTTCGTCATAGCCAGGTGATTATGAAAATTGGGGCAGTAATTATGATTATTATGGGTCTCGTTTTGTTCTTTGGCCAAATGCCTCGTATTACGGAGTTTTTACTGGAGCTAGTGAAAGACACTTGGTTATCAAGATTAGGATAACAGCGGAGGGAAATATCTGTGAAGAAGTTAATTTTGATTATCATTATAGTAGGCATGGTCGGCTATGCTACCTATGAATTTATGAATTCCAGCTCGTCTAAAGAAGATATGGCCGATACGAACGGTGGCGCAATGATTACTTCGCCACCCGCCGATGAGGATAAAGCAAAGGAATCCGACCGTACCGGACTTTCTAAAGGAGATATGGCCCCTGATTTTGAATTGGAAACGTTGGATGGTAAGACGGTTCATTTATCTGACTTTAAGGGAGAGCGTGTACTGGTGAATTTTTGGGCAACCTGGTGTCCACCATGCCGGGCAGAAATCCCTGATTTAGAGAAACTTTATCAAAACAAGGATGTAACGATTTTAGCGACAAACTTAACGATGTCCGAGGAAAATGAGAATAAGGTTACCGATTTTGTAGATGAGTTTGGAATGTCTTTTCCCGTGTTAAAGGATTCTGATGGAGATGTTTCAGCAACCTATCAAGTGCAAGCATATCCGACCTCATACATGATTGATTCTAACGGTCGGATCCAGTTTATTCAACTTGGACCGATGAATTATGATCAAATGGTTCAAGAGTTAGAAAATATGAAGTAACTTTCATGAAAGAGGGGTATGAATGAAAAAAGCGATCATTATTGTTGTATTAGTTGGCATGTTTGGCTGGGCTGTGTACGATTTTGCGGGCCGGTCGAATGATACAACTAATTCAGAGCAAGAGCAAATAAATCATGAAGAAGAATCAGATCATACAAAGGCGGAGGATGATAACCATACCAACGGAGATGATGAGGGATCGGATTACAGAGTAGCGGACGATACGATCACCCCTGATAATGCGAAAGTTGGTTTGGAGCAAGGAGATGCTGCACCGGATTTTGAATTGCAAACACTAAACGGTGAAAAATCACGGCTGTCCGATTATCGTGGACAGCGCGTCTTGCTTAACTTTTGGGCGACTTGGTGCCCTCCATGCCGTGCTGAAATCCCTGATTTAGAGAAGTTTTATAAGAATAACGATGTGGTTGTCTTATCAGTTGATCTGACCGAAACCGAGTCAAATCTTGATGAAGTGAAAAACTTTGCTGACGAATTTGATATGACCTATCCGGTTCTGTTAGATGAGCATAGTAAAGTAGCTAGTGTGTATGGTATCCAGCCAATCCCTACATCGTACATGATTGACTCCGACGGTATTATCCAGAACAAGGCATTTGGTGCGCTAACCTACGACATGATGGTAGAAGGTTTGGAGAGGATGCAATAATGCCGGGTTTTTCGTACAATATGGGAGAGGTGATCAGGTGAAACAAACCATACTAGTTGTAGAAGATGATCGCATGATCCGGGAGCTTATTGTAATTTATTTAGAAAAAGCAGGTTTCGACGTGGTAGAAGCTGCTGATGGGGAATGTGCAAAAGAAATGTTTTTAACCCACCATCCATGCTTGTTAATACTGGATTTAATGCTGCCAAAAATAAGCGGTGAAATGCTTTGCAACTGGGTACGGGATCAAGAACGCAATGAAGTATCGATCATTATGGTATCAGCTAAAACGAATACAGCGGATAAAATTAATGGATTGAAGATTGGTGCGGATGATTACTTGACGAAACCATTTGACCCGGATGAGCTGGTTGCCCATGTTGAAGCAGTTTTGCGAAGGACGGGACAATATTGTCAAAAACTTGTCTCCAATGGGTTATGTATCAAACCGCGAAAAGGAGAAGTGGTGTTGTTTGATATGCCGCTTCATTTGACCAAGCATGAATTTAATCTGCTCTATTATTTTATGGAACATCCAAACACCGTCATCACCCGGGAAGATCTGATCCAACAACTCTATCCATATGTCGATAAAACGGTATTAGACCGAACGATAGATGCCCACATCAAGAAGCTCCGGCGAAAAATCGAGGATAACCCGGCTTCTCCTAAAAGGATTCAGACAGTTCGTGGAATGGGGTATAAATTTGTCCATGCATAAATTAAAAAAACGCTGGCTGCCAAGTAAGTTTTTATGGCGGTTAACATTAACAAATATTATTATTATCGCTTTTTTTATTGGGCTGAGCAGCTGGGCAATTTATAATACTGCCTGTTTTTTGGCTGATGGGATGGGGGCAATGAATCCTAATAAACAAAGCCAATTTGATTCGACTCTTTTTCAATATTTATGGATATTTAGTATATCAGCGATTTTTATTGGCAGTTTAATTCATTTCTATTTGACCAAGGAATTGATCCGTCCGATCCGTCAGCTCATCGAATCGACAAGGCGCATGAAGCAAGGTCAGTATCCTGATCCTATTCAGATAAAATATATGGATGAAACTGGCGAACTGGTTGGCCATTTTAATGATCTTGTTCAACAGTTGAAACATAATCAACAGCACCGGCAGAAGCTTGTATCTGATTTGTCGCATGAGATTCGCACGCCGCTGGCAAATTTAAATGGGTATTTAAGTGCCTTGAAAAATGGTGTGATTACTGGCGACCAACAGCTGTATCAATCTCTTTATGATGAAGTAACCAGGCTAACACACATGGTTGAACAACTTGATCAGCTGAAGGAATGGGACTACCGGGCACAACAAACATTTTCAGAAAAAGCATCAACCGATTTGGCTCTACTACTTGAGCAAACAGTGAACATGTTTCAATGGGCCTTGAAACGAGCCGGTATTAAGTGGGAAGTCCGAACCGTCAGCGGGATGGCAATGATTAATGACGAAGCAATCTCTCAGGTAATTAGTAACTTAATCGATAATTCGATTCGTTACTATGAGGGAAACGAGCCGATGGTGTTGAAGGGAGAACCGTATCAAACGGAATATAAGATTTCGGTCACAGGCCCCGGTAAAATAATCCCCGATGCAGACCAAGAACGAATCTTTGAACGTTTTTATCGTGTGGATTCGTCCCGCACGCGTGATACAGGTGGTACTGGACTCGGTCTTGCCATTGCTAAAGAAATTGTGGAACATCATAACGGTACCATTGGTATGCAATCAACCAGTCATGTTCATACATTTTGGTTTACCCTCCCTTTATCCTGCCGCTAATAAAGTGAAATGTCATTACGTTTAGTGGTTGGATGTTTTGTGTGTTTGGATTTTACAGGACTTTAATATGTAAACACGATTTAACAAACCATCATGGAAAACCCTCCCATGGTGTTATTTCCCTTCTCATAAATTCAATAATATAAGTATAAATGTGAAAATTTGTTGAAAGTTATTGTTAAGATAAAATTTTGGTTTGTCCTCAGAAAATTGGGGTGACGATTTAGGGTGCATAGCTTGCCAAAGCTTGACTAAAATCCTGAAAATCCATTCCAATTTACGGTAACTGTTCCTTATACTGGATATGATTATATGCTGAAAATAGGAGAATGATTTAAATGAGGAAAGGACATCTCATAGAACTCACATTTATTGGAATGCTCTTGTTTGGATTTGGGCTGCCACATACAAGCAGTGCTGAAGAGATGCAAACTGCTCATGCTCATGTCACCAATACAACCAGTATCCAACCGATTGATCCAAATAAACTTATCAATCGATTTATTTATAATGCCGGCTTTGATTTTACTTATCCCGATGCGGTTAGAGGTATTTATGTAACCGGACCGTCTGCTGGTGGAAGCAGGTTTAAATCCTTGGTCAAGTTGGTTGAAACTACGGATTTAAATACGATGGTCATCGATATCAAAGAAGACCATGGCAATATTACGTTTACCCCGGAAAAAGGATCGCCCTATGAAAAAGCAGCTAAAAATTACATTGACGATCCCAAGAAAATGCTGAAGTATCTGGAGGAAAAAGATATTTATCCCATCGCCAGGATTGTGGTGTTTAAAGATTCCGTTTTGGCAAAAGAGCACCCGGAATTATCATTCAAGGAAAATGGGAATGTTTGGACGAATGGCAAAGGGGAAGCGTTTGTCAATCCCTTTAAGAAAGAGGTATGGGAATACAATGTGGACCTTGCCAAACAGGCTTTAGCGTTTGGCTTTCAAGAAATACAATTTGATTATGTACGTTTCCCGGAAGGATTCGAGCATTATGATAAGAAGCTTCAATATAGTCAAGGGGAATATAAAAATCTTGATATGAAGAATGAAAAGCGTCGTGTCAAGGCTGTCACCGATTTTGTCAAATACGCAAAAAAAGAATTAGCGAACTACGATGCGAAGGTAGGAGTCGACATTTTTGGTTACTCAGCCACCATTGAAGAGGCGCCGGGAATTGGGCAGAACTTCACAAATATTGCCGACAATGTTGATGTCATATCGTCAATGATTTATCCAAGTCACTGGTCATCATATTTTGGCATTGACTTACCTGATAAGCATCCATATCAATTGGTTACATCATATGCGAAGGTAGAAAACGAGGTATTGGGCAAGCTGGCTAATCCGCCAATTTCAAGACCATGGATTCAAGATTTTGATGCACCTTGGCTTTATGATGGCGAACCAACCCATTATGGTAAAAGAGAGGTGGAAGCACAAATTAAGGCCTTGCAGGAAAATGGCATTAATGAATTTTTAGTCTGGAACGCGGGTAATTCGTACACAAAGAATGTGGATTATACGCCATAAAGGGCAACTTGATTTTTGGCGGGCGGGTTCCTTTCTCCTACTGAATCAAGAGGGCAAAGGCTAAAGTCGGAGGTCTGCGTTTTCGCTCCTTTTTGACCTGCATCCTGCATGACTTAACAGAATCGGGCCAAAAACATGACAGTTAACGCTTAATTATCTTTTTTGATTTTATCTCAACATCTTGAAGTAGGAGTGTTATTGCCCGATAAGCGAGGGATAAAAGTTATTTTACTGGTTAATGCAGCATGACGGCAGACGTAGTTTTAAAAAGTCGTTAATGGGTATACTATTGCAGGACATGAATTTTCCCCTGCATAATTATTCGTTTGTTTGGTCATTAGTAGTAAGTGGATTTAACAAATTGGCTAATCTTCGTTATAATAGATATATAAGAAAGGGTGGATTCATGAATTGGTATGAGAAGTTAAATAAATATTTTCCAATTGAGGAAATGAAATCGAAGGAACATATGGAATTGTTATTGCAGGAAAAGGCCGATGTGTATTATAAGGATGAAGGACCGTTCCATGTATTAATGTATGCCGAATTCGACACGTTTATTTTCATCGATTATCTGTGGGTTTCTGCTAAATCAAGAGGGCAGGGAATTGGACATAAGTTGATTGAAAAGCTGAAACAACAGAAGAAACCGATTATTTTGGAAGTGGAACCTGTTGATTATGAGGATTCCGATACCGAAAAGCGGCTCCGTTTTTATCAGCGGGAAGGATTTAACCATGCTCAATCAATTGGTTATAATCGTCGATCCCTGGCAACAAATGAAACCACACCAATGGAAATTTTATATTATTCTCCTGAGGGGGAAACAGAAGATATGATATATAAAGAAATGAAGCGAATGTATGAAGATATCCATACGTATAAGGATAAGGAGATATATGGAAAAGCATATCAGCCAGTGGATGAAGTATTAATTTATGATGAAGAGCGAGAATTCGACAATATATTTGATTCAATTGACTAGTGGGGACAGTATTTTAGTTTTGGCAGGTACCTAATTTCAAATACAATGTTTAATTGAAAATGATCTGGGGTATCTTATACATAAATATAAACATTTCGTGAACATTTGAATTGTAGCATATTTTTCTGACAAACCCCCTACCTTTCGCTTGACAATTGTAGTATACTGTACATATAGGTTTAATTAAACTTATTTTAATCTGATAAGTTATTCAATGTTTATGAAATAGCATGCATACATTTTTAAGAAATGAGGAGTGAAGTTTCATGGTAACACTTTATACCTCACCAAGTTGTACATCTTGCAGAAAAGCAAAATCATGGCTGGAGGAGCATGACATACCGTTTACGGAGCGAAACATTTTCTCAGAGCCATTATCATTGGATGAGATCAAAGAAATATTGCGTATGACTGAGGATGGAACGGATGAGATTATATCCACACGTTCAAAAGTTTTTCAGAAATTGGATGTCAATATTGATCAACTACCTATGAAAGATTTGTTTAAATTAATTCAATTAAATCCCGGACTGTTAAGGAGACCAATTATTTTGGATGAAAAGCGTCTCCAAGTTGGGTATAATGAAGATGAAATTCGTCGATTTTTACCACGAACAGTTCGTACCTTTCAATTACGTGAAGCCCAACGTATGGTAAATTGAATTATCGACAATCATAAAAGCGCAGATCCAGGTTTGTTGATCTGCGCTTTTATTCTCATTATAGACGGAGATAATAATGTCGCTCATTGGGAAGCGGCTTTTTCCTGTTTCAAAAAAATGCCAGTGACAAATGGGTTGAAATCGGTTATTATAATAAATTAATTCTAATTATAGGCATTTAAATTTTCAAAATGCACGGCTCTGTCATACAATGAAAATATAGATATAGATGAATGGTTCATGTAGTGTTGTACAGGGTAATAAGACAGTAACAAAGTGTCGGGTGAGGTGTCTCTTCCACCTAATAATTTGCCGCATTATCCATAGGTAAGCGATGCGAAGGAAGTAATGGAAAAACGAACCAGTTCGACGCCTTGAGCTCTGGATGTTTTTTCTTATAGAAGGGAGAGAAGGAAATGGAAATAGAGCGTATTAATGAAAATACGGTTAAATTCTATATTTCATATATTGATATTGAGGATCGCGGCTTTGAACGAGAGGAAATTTGGTATAATCGCGAACGCAGTGAACAATTATTTTGGCAAATGATGGATGAAGTGAATTATAAGGAAGATTTTAATGTGGATGGTCCACTGTGGATTCAGGTTCAAGCGCTTGAAAAAGGATTGGAAATTATCGTTACGAAGGCACAGGTCTCAAAAAGCGGTGACAGTATCGAACTTCCAGCCGAGAATGGTAAAACGATTGATTTATCAGCAGACGAGAAAATTGAAAATATACTGGATGAGAAGTTTGGAAAAAGCGGTAAGGAAGCAACAAAACAGGAACCCGAAGATGATGGCAACCTATCATTAATTGTCCGTTTTCGTGACTTTGAAGATGTTATCCAGCTCAGCCACTATTTCCAGGCTGCAGATGTCGGGATGGTGGAGAATAGCTTATACCACTATCATGATGCCTATTATTTATATATGGAATTTGACCAAGATGTGTTGGATGATGACGAACAAGAGGATTTGATTAGTCAGGTTCTTGAATTCGGCAATGATTCCGAGGTAACCGTTCATTTTCTGGAAGAATACGGAAAAGTAGTTTTCAAAAATGACACATTCAATCAGGTGAAATCATACTTCCCTGCCCACTAGTTCGTTGGGGTCAAATCATACAGAAAACCTGCAAAGACTTATTCTTTGCAGGTTTTATTTGCGAAAAGGGAATAACTTTAGTTGTCGCTATTTACTTAAACTGCGACGTAAAAAGGACGTTGATTTTTAAATACGAGTGCCGCTGCCGCCGTCCGGGATCGCTACGGGCGGATGCTTTCCACGGGCTCGCGATGAGTCTCCTCGATCGCAAAGAACGCTCACTGCGGGGTCTCATCGTCTTCGCTTTCCCGCTGGAGTCACCGCCCGTAGCGATCCCGGACTGGTTAGGCTATTTATAAAAAATTGCACACACCGTACCAGCGAAGTAAAAACACAGAGACTCCAGCCGCCCGCTAAAAAGCGTAGTGTTTTTCCGTAGTGGCAATTTAATCGCCATCTCATTTTACGTCGCAGTTTCCATCAACTACGAATCATTATAAAAAGATGTTGTCCGGATTTCTATTGCTAGGCAAAAATTCGTCAATTTTTTTAAAATGTTGCAGGATTTTATGACTTTGTGTCGAATGGAGTTATAGAGGGGGGGTGAATGTCGAAATATGTTACAAGCGAAAACAAATGATGGGAAGCTAATCACGCTTGCCACCCTGACAACGTCGGAAATTGCTGCATTAAAAACACGCAGGCAGTTCTATTGTCCGGTCTGCCAGGAACGAGTAGTTGTCAAAGCAGGTACAAAGATGGTTGCCCATTTTGCCCATCTTAAAAAAGAAAACTGTCCATCAAGTGAAGGAGGGGAAGGGGCCTATCATGCGAAAGGAAAGCTCATGCTGTTTGAATGGTTACAACGACTGCGGCTCGATGTTCAACTGGAAGCTTATCTGCCGGAAATCAAACAGCGGCCGGATTTGCTTATTACGATCGATCATAAACAAATAGCCGTGGAGTACCAATGTGCCAGAATTTCTGCCAAGGAGATACGCAAACGAAATATTGGCTATCAAAGACTTGGCATTCAGCCGATCTGGATTATTGGTGCAAATCATTTTCGCCGCCTGTCAAGGCATCATATCAAACTGGATCATTTCCAATGTCAGTTCCTTCATCAATTTACACCGCAATCTCCGTTAACCTGTTATTTCTTCTCACCAGACACACAAACATTGATTCGATTTCATGATATTTATATAACTGGAACACAGCAAGCCCTAGGAAAACTTCATTTCTGTAAACTGCGTAACATGAATTTTCTGGATCTGTTTTCTCAGGACCGGCTGTCGAAGCAGAAGCTTTATTCGCTGTGGGTGCGAGAAAAAAGCTATTTTCGTATGCGTCCACGAAATCAAATATCTAGGAAAGAACTGGCATGGCAGCAGTGGCTGTATCTGAAACGGACACATGCCGAATACTTGCCTTCCATCATTCATCTGCCGGTTTCAGCGCAATACCGCATGTATTCTCCGTTGTGGAATTGGCAAAGTCGTATTTGTCTAGAACTGCTGGAACCGTTACCAATTGGTGGACACATTTCCCACGTAACTTGTATGCATTTACTAAGGCAACATATAATATCTTCCGCTGATCTTCCGTTAACACATTCCGGTAGCGACCCCATACAGCAGTACCTCCTTCTTCTAACACAATTTCATCTTTTAAAACAAGAATCACTAGGTCATTTTACAAAACAGTCACACCTGAAATTTTACTCCAATGTAGAAGAAGCAATGAAAGGGGATAAAATGCTGCTGGACGTTCTGTCAGCAAAAAATACAGCCAAAATACAGGCATGAATCGGACAATATTCGTTATACTAATAGAGGAATTCACTTGTATGATGTTGAATTGGTTAAGTGGTGTCTTTAAAAGTGAGGAGAAATTGCAATTAGTCTCTGATTTTTTTAACATCTTCAATAAGGAAAATGAAGGAGGAAACACACGTGGCAAAAGCAACAAAAGCGTTACCGAAACGCAATGAGATTCCGGAAGAGCGAAAATGGAAGCTGGAGGATATTTTTGCAACGGACGACGATTGGGAACAGGAATTAAAACAACTGAAACAGGATATTCCAAAAATAACGGAGTTTCAAGGTAAGCTGGCAGAGTCTGCTCAAACCTTGTTTACCGTATTGAAAACGCAGGATGCCTTGTCGATGCGACTAGGAAAGTTATTTACATATGCCCATATGCGTTATGATGAGGATACTACCAATTCATTTTACCAGGCAATTAACCAAAAAGCGGAAAATGTACTAACCATCGCATCCAGTTCGATGAGTTATATTGTCCCGGAAATACTGGCAATTGATGAAGCAACGATACAGCAATTTTTGACAGAGAAAGAAGATTTGCAAGTATATAAACATACGCTGGACGAAATTTTGCGTCAACGTCCACATGTGTTAAGTCAAAAGGAAGAGGCTTTGCTTGCGGAGGCGGCGGAGCCAATGGACAATGCAACGCAGACGTTTAGCATGCTGAATAATGCGGATTTAACATTTCCGTCGATTACGAATGAGAAGGGTGAAGAGGTTGATTTAACGCATGGTCGATATGTTGGATTTTTAGAATCCAAGGATCGTCGTGTTCGAGAAGAAGCGTTTAAAAAGATGTATGAGACATACGGCAAGTTTATCCACACATTTGCTTCTACCTTAACCGGGACCGTTAAAACGAATAACTTTAGTGCAAAGGTCCGTCATTATGATTCGGCGAGACAAGAGGCACTGGACAGTAATAATATTGGGGAACAGGTGTATGAGAATTTGATTGAGGCTGTAAATGAAAAACTGCCGTTATTACACCGTTATGCAGCATTAAGGAAAAAGGTCCTTGGGCTTGATGAATTACACATGTATGATATGTATACACCGCTGATTCAAGATGTGGATATGGAGATTCCGTATGAAAAAGCTCAAGCCTATGTACTGGAAGGTTTGGCTCCACTCGGGGAAGAATATTTAAATATATTGAAAGAAGGCTACGAAAGCCGCTGGATTGATGTAGAAGAAAACAAAGGGAAACGCAGTGGTGCTTACTCCTCAGGTGCATATGGCACACACCCGTACATTTTATTGAATTGGCAGGATAGTGTCAACGACCTTTTTACACTGGCCCATGAATTAGGTCACTCGGTTCATAGTTATTATACAAGAAAATCGCAGCCTTTTCGCTATGGTAATTATTCCATTTTTGTTGCGGAGGTGGCATCAACGTGTAACGAGCAATTGTTGAATGAATATATGCTGAAATCCTTGGAGGATGAACAACAAAAGCTTTTCTTGTTAAATCACTTTTTGGAAGGTTTTCGCGGTACAGTCTTTCGTCAAACTATGTTTGCAGAATTTGAGCACGATATTCATGTCCGTATGCAAAATGGTGAGGCTCTAACGGCAGATAAGTTAACCGAAATATATTATGAATTAAACAAGAAATATTTTGGGGAAAATGTCGTCTCTGATAAAGAAATCGGGATGGAATGGGCTCGAATCCCCCATTTCTATATGGATTATTATGTCTACCAATATGCTACAGGGTATTCAGCAGCGACCGCGCTAGCTAATCAAATTTTATCCGGTGAAGATGGCGCAGTGGATCGTTATATCAATAAATTCCTAAAAGCAGGAAGCAGTGATTACCCAATTGAAGTATTGAAGCATGCTGGTGTGGACATGACCTCCAAACAGCCGATTTTAGATGCATTAGCAGTTTTTGAGGAGAAACTGACAGAGATGGAAAAGTTGCTTGATCATATGGAATAAAGAATAAGGTAGCCTGCACAGGATTATTCTAATAAACTGTTACAGTGTAACCTGCATCACATTAGTGGTGCGGGTTACACATATGCAAAGAGTCTATTCCCCTAACGTCGCATACCACGAAAAACATGTTTATGTGTAAAAGAAAAAATCGTTAAATAAAGGGATACGAACAGGGTAGGTAGGGAGATATAAATAGGAATTAATCGCATAAATCCTAACATATTAAGAAAAAAGGCGACAATCGTTAGAACTAAAAAGAAATAAGGTGTCATTTCTCTAATTGTCATCACCTCAAAAGTAGTATTGGTTCATTGTATGTTATCTAAGGAAAGGTTTATGAATGAATCTGTGACATTTTTGTGAATCAATGCACAAACTTCTTGAAAAGAGCTTGGACAGTTGCTATTATATAAATGTAAGATCAGTAACAAACAAAACCCCTTTGTTTGAACATGAACTTTCTCCCATCCCCCTTTGTAAGATACAAAGTGATGAAAATGAAGGATATGCGCTGCCCCGCATATCCTTCATTTTCTTTTTAGATGAATCATTATTCCAGATTAATTTCTTTTTTCCTGTGTTAGGATATAGCATGTTACTTTTTTTGTAGGAAGCGGAAACTGGAAATTTCATGTGCTACATTTGGAATGATTGTCATAGAACCCGTTAACAGTGGGATAAAAAGGTTTGTTGTGGAAAACATAAGGTAAATAAATATAAAAGGAGAAAGAAGGAGAAACATGGTTAATGATCAAGCAGCAGCACCATCCCCTCAAAATATTCAGAAAGCCCCAATCATGCTTGTATTAATTTCTGGGGCATTTGTCGCTATTTTAAATCAAACATTACTGGCAACAGCATTGCCTAAAATAATGCAGGATTTGCAGTTACAAGAGACGGTGGTGCAATGGCTGCAATCCATTTTTATGCTGGTAAACGGCATTATGATTCCGATTACTGCGTTTTTGATAGAACGATTTACGACGAGAAAGCTATTCTTGTTTGCGATGGGGATCTTTGGGCTCGGTACAATCATTTGTGCAATTGCACCTAATTTTTCATTTCTTATGGCAGGGCGGGTCGCTCAAGCTGCCGGTGCAGGAATTATTATGCCGCTGATGCAAACGATCCTATTTTTGATTTTCCCGATTGAAAAACGCGGAACGGCGATGGGAATGTTTGGCTTGGTTATTGCTTTTGCCCCGGCAATCGGCCCGACCTTATCGGGGTGGATGGTGGAGCAATTCCCATGGAGAAGTCTATTTTATATTGTGCTGCCGATTGTTATTCTTGATATTATTCTTGCTTATTTTGTACTTAAAAATGTCACTGAACAAAAAAAACCCAAGGTCGATGTTTTATCCATTACATTATCCACGCTAGGATTTGGTGGTCTGCTATATGGGTTCAGTACTGCGGGAAGTGAAGGTTGGTCCAGCATGCATGTGTTAATTTCCATGATCGTTGGTGCCATTGCGCTTGCGTTCTTTATCCTAAGACAGTTGAAATTGGCACAACCCATCCTTGAATTTCGTGTGTTTAAATACGCTACTTTCACCTTAACGACAGCACTTGGTATGGTTACCTTTATGGCCATGATTGGTGCCGCAGTTGTATTACCATTGCTCATGCAGACGATGCTTGGTTTTACTGCTTTTGAATCTGGGCTAGCGTTGTTACCAGGTGCCATCTTGATGGGGGTTATGAACCCGATCACAGGACGATTATTTGATAAGTTCGGAGCCAAATGGCTTGCTGTGACAGGTCTGACCATTTTAACTGTTACAACATTTATGTTTGCCGATTTATCGAGCGAGACGACTTTTGTCTACATTGCTACGGTAAATGGTATCCGGATGTTTGGTATATCTATGGTTATGATGCCGGTTACCACTGCAGGGTTGAACCAGCTGCCAGTGAATTTAATCCCGCATGGTACAGCGATGAATAATACAATGCGTCAAGTATCAGGGGCAATCGGAACAGCTCTTTTGGTCACCGTAATGGCTAACACCGCCATTCCTGAAGAAGGAGTGAATGGACTTGTCCATGGTGTAAATGTCTCATTTATTGTAGCGGGGATCTTTGCGGTCATCGCACTTATTATGGCTTTTTTTATTAAAAAAAAGAAGCCTTCTGCTAATGAGATACAGTCCGGTGCTAGTAAGAGAAAGCCTGTAACAGAAAGTTAACTTTAATTGTGCCACTAGACTCATTAGCATCCTCCAGGGCAACAATAAAAGGGACAGCAACTCCTTCATGAAAGGATTACTGTCCCTTTGATTTCATTAATGCGTGATCCAATATCAGTTAATAATGAATGTTCATGGCGATAATGACTCCAATAAAGAGAATGAGGGGTACAAACCACAAGATATCTCTGGTTTCCCTTTTTGCCACGTTACCTTTACCTTTCATTTCAAACATACCCCCTAAACCAAAAATATGTGAACGACTGGTTCAGCAAAGTATAATTTAACATGTTTTAGCTCCGATGACAACAGACAAAAAGCCATTTATTTAAATTCGAAATAATTTAATAATGATGATCTGAAGGATTAAGACTAGTTATTTCGGATGTGAATTTAACTTAATGTGCGTTATCAGCCTTACCTGTAAAATGATGGGATAAAAATTACTTGTTTTTTGTCATCGTGGGCGGTATGATTATTGGTAATATTTAAATCAAAAAATGTGTACAAAGTAGATGATTGGCCATAGGAGAATATTGAAACAAGCATACATAAACTTAACGTTTTTTCGCGTTTAGCAGGAGGTTTAACAATGACATACGAGGATGATGGGTTAGCACTTCATACGGATTTATACCAAATTAACATGGCAGAAACCTATTGGGGAGACAATATGCATAATCGAAGGGCAGTATTTGAACTGTATTTTCGTAAACTGCCATTTGACAATGGGTATGGTATATTTGCCGGACTGGAACGAATTATTGACTATATAAAAGGATTTCAATTCTATGAATCAGATTTAGCTTATTTGCGGGAATTAGGATACAGGGAAGATTTTATTGATTATTTACGAAGGATGCGTTTTAATGGAACCATAAAATCGCTTCGTGAAGGTGAAATTGTGTTTGGAAATGAACCCATCCTGAGAGTGGAAGCAAACCTTGCAGAAGCGCAGTTAATCGAAACAGCTTTGCTTAACATTGTGAACTATCAAACATTAATTGCAACAAAGGCATCACGTATGAAACAGATCGTTCAGGATCAGTCTATGATGGAATTTGGTACAAGAAGGGCACAGGAACTGGATGCTGCAATTTGGGGAACCCGTGCAGCTTTTATTGGTGGGTTCGATGCAACAAGTAATGTCAGAGCGGGGAAAATATTTGGAATCCCTGTTGCTGGTACACATGCTCATTCCATGGTACAAGCATACAGGGATGACTATCAGGCATTTAAAAAATATGCCGAGCGTCATCGGGACTGTGTGTTTCTGGTTGATACGTATGATACGTTACGATCCGGTGTGCCAAACGCCATCAAGGTGGCCAAGGAATTTGGTGATCGGATTAACTTTTTAGGCATTCGCTTGGACAGTGGTGATATGTCCTACTTATCAAAAGGTGCCAGAAAAATGCTGGATGAAGCCGGCTTTTTCGATGCCAAAATTTATGCCTCCAATAATTTGGATGAATCGACTATAATGAGCTTACAAGCCCAAGGGGCAAAAATCGATGTATGGGGTGTCGGGACAAAACTAATTACAGCTTATGATCAGCCTGCGTTAGGTGCTGTCTATAAATTGGTCGCAATTGAAAATGATAAAGGGAAAATGGATGATACGATTAAAATATCCGGAAATCCGGAAAAGGTTACGACCCCCGGTGAGAAAAAGCTTTATCGAATTATTAATACGACGAGTGACCATGCAGAAGGAGATTATATTACACTAGAGGAGGAAAATCCGAATGAGGAAGAAAGTCTAAACATGTTCCATCCCGTTCATACGTACGTCAGCAAGATCGTAACTGATTTTCATGCAGTTAACCTGCATCATGATATCTTTAAGGATGGGCGGTTAATTTATGATAACCCAAGTTTGCAGGAAATACAGACTTATGCAAAAGAACAATTGAAGTTGTTTTGGGACGAGCATAAACGAACCCATAATCCGGAAGACTATGCAGTGGACTTAAGTCAAAAAACCTGGGACAACAAGATGGATAATATCCGTCAGGTTCGGGAAAAAGTAAAAGAAATCGATGGGATCTTTTGAACAGTTTCAACTGTATAACAAATAAAAAATAACCCTTGGTAGAAGGGTTATTTTTTTATATACCGCCAAAACGTTCCATGCTTGGCAGGGATTTTTTGTACTTTTTGCTTTAATTGTAATTTCTTCAACTCTTTATCTGCTTTTGCAACTGACCAATCATAGACGACAGCAACTTCTTTATTGCCAACTACCTTAAATTTTGCTAAGAAGTCTTCTAATTCTGGTTTATCGGCAGGTACAGGATCTGACTGCAGCATCTGTCTCAATACTTTGACGTAGATTTCATATGGATAAAGACCGGAAATCTTGATGCCATGCTGCTCGATAACCTGGTTGAAAAATACAATAGTTGGGATATAATCAACTTCCATCTCCTGTGTTAATTTCATATCCCCTTGAAATGCTTTTTTAGCAGAAGAAGAATACAGATCATTTTTGAATTCATCCAGATCAAGATTGGCATCTCTGGCACAATCCATTAACACGTTTTCGTCGGAAATATCCTGTTTCATTAAAAATAAGTTCTCTTGTACTTTACGTAAAAATACTCTTCCTGCTTTCTTTCCCTGCAGCTCAGCGGCTTTAATTGCTAACGAGGCAATCCAGGGCGTGGATACTGGGTTTTCTATCCATAAATCCCCATCACAACTCATACCGGTACGACACGCTGTTTTTTCCCATATTTCTTTTAGCCGCTTCGGGGTATCGAAGCTATCCTTGTTTAAATGGTTTAAATGGCCGCTGACAATGGATGTAATGGTTAAATATGAACCATATTCAATGGTCAACTTTTTTAGATTCGGTTCAAGTGACCAGCACTCAGGACATAATGGATCAATAAAAACAAATATTTCAACAGGCTTTTGTATGCTGTCAGTAAATCTGTAATTAGCCGATGTGTTAGTCTTGTTTGAGCTTGGAAGCTCAGCATGTTCCCAACGCACATCGATTCTCCTTTCTATAAACATAAGAAGGTATAAAAACGGAGGCTCTATTCTATTTACACCTGCAAAGAGGAAGTTCGGTTAAAACCGCGACGTTTTGTCGTAATACGGAATTGGCTTACTTCCTGTAGCCTTCTGCCCGGTTTTAGCACCCAGCAGCTAGTGATAACACCCGTTCCTACGATGAATAATCATCGATTCCCCTGGATAAGGTAGGCCGACTCAGAACAGACTTTGTGTTCAACTGAGGTCTATTCTTATGAAGAGGGCATGTAACATATCTCCTACGTAGGTTAAGACCGCTGCTTTGCGCAGTAACACCGAACCATACGAAATGCTAGGGCGCGGCATATACGCGGGTCTGCAGAATAAGGTTCATGCCGACGTTAGCCGGCCTTCCTTTAACCGGATGCTTTTAGCCTTTGTTCATTCCGGTGTATTCATCATATGGTGTGCCGTCATGGTTAATTTCTCAAAAATGGCAGTTCGGTAGGGTTCGGCAATCGCTGCTTCGTCTAATGCCTCACTCATGCATTCCAGCCAGGCATCTTTGCGGGTAGGGGTGATTTCAAATGGCAAATGCCGCCTGCGCATCATTGGGTTACCACGCTCTTCAGAATAGAGTCTGGGCCCTCCGAAAAACTGAGTAAGGAATAACCGTTGTTTCCTGGCTGTTTCGGTTAAGTCATCAGGGAAAATCGGTATTAGTTTTGGATGCTTTCCAACACGTTTGTAGAAGGCTGATACTAATCGATCAATTGTATCAAATCCCCCAATTGCTTCGTAAATTGTTCCAACCTGTTTCATTGTCTGCTCACTTTCTTTTTATCTATAGTATACATATTGTAGCAACGGATCTCGTCCAAGAGCAATTAATCTGTTTGAAAGCGCTTTCCTCAGTTGTCTCGACAATTCGAAAGCGTGCTGAAGAAACGTTCAATTTTATTTGGGGTATCCCGCCTTATAATCTCTTGTTGTTCCAATATTTGATGGAATACATGCAATCCAATTTGTTCAGTAGGTGCCTCAATTTCTAGTTCATAGTCGGATGTGTTATTGTACAGACTGTGATCAAGAACGAGTAATACATCTTCAAATTCTGTTTCTCGTCTGTTAGTAGTTAATTTACCATAGTATACTAACGAAGGGACAGAGATATGCATGGCATTCAATCGCTGAAAGACATGCGATTTATTAAAATAAGTCCCGTTCATAATAGCATGTGCTTCTTGTCTGGTCAACGTATCATGTGTTTCCAGCAAACCATTTGGATGTGGTTCTTTTAGGGTCAGAACAAACTGATCCTTTTTCTCGCGGATTCGTAATGCACAGCCCCTTTCCTTTAAGGCAAAATCACCTGTCTCAAAGTAATAATTCGTTTGGGTGATGGCTTGTTCGGGAAAAGGATATCGGGCTAACAGTTGATAAAATTCCGCCTCGGATATTAAATTTTTAAATTCAATCTCAATTTCCTGGGACATTATAACCCTCCAGTTCATGATCTATGGATTATATTGATTATCGCTAATCACAAACAAATATGCAAAAGTTAGCTATTGGATCGTAATATGTTAAAATAAGAAAAGTGAGCAGGTTTGGCTCAAAAACATTGTATTGGTTAAATCAAGAAATGGAGAAGACTTCGGGTGGTGCGTACAATGAATTGGGAAATTATACTTGCACCTTATTCACAGGTTGTCGAGGAACTAAAGGTAAAATTAAAGGGAATGAGAGCACAGTTTGAACATGAAAAAAGACATTCACCAATTGAATTTATCACAGGTAGAGTAAAGCCAATCCCAAGCATATTGGAGAAAGCAAAACGAAAACAAATCAGGTTAGAGAACGTTCCGGGTGAAATGCAGGATATTGCAGGTGTTCGTGTCGTCTGCCAATTTGTTGATGATATTTACACCATTGTTAATATGATCCGATCACGGAATGATTTGACGATCATCGAGGAAAAAGATTATATTTCTAATAAGAAAGAGAGCGGATATCGTTCCTTCCATATGACGATTCAGTATCCGGTCGAAACGATCCATGGGGAAAAGATTGTCCTTGCAGAAATCCAAATTCGTACACTGGCCATGAATTTTTGGGCCACTAATGAACATTCCTTGAATTATAAATATGCAGGAAGGATCCCGTCTGACGTGAAAGCAAGACTAAAACGGGCGGCTGAAGCTGCATTTAAACTGGATGAGGAAATGTCCAAAATCAAAAATGAAGTTCAGGAAGCACAGGCTGCTTTTCATCGTAAATAGATGAAGCAGTAGACACGTTATACATAGGCGTATGTTATAGAAAAAAGGGGGGAGCGCATCATGAAATTTACCATTGTATCAAAAGGTGATGAACGATCAAATCGTATGAAGGCAACCATGAAGCAATATTTGACTGATTTTGATTTAATATATGATAAAGAAGAACCAGAACTGGCCATTTCGATTGGTGGAGACGGAACATTGCTGGAAGCATTTCATCGTTATGTACATAGGACAGACCGAACAGCATTTATCGGGATTCATACTGGGCATTTAGGCTTTTATGCGGATTGGGTCCCAAGTGAAGTAGAGAAGTTAATTATTGAAATCGCGAAGACGCCGTTTCAAGTAGTTGAGTATCCATTACTTGAAGTGATTATTCGGTCTAAAAGCGGTGGTACGGAAGAACGGCACCTTGCATTAAATGAGGCAACGATTAAAACATCAGATGGCTCGGTTGTATGTGATGTGGAAATTAAGGGAGAGCATTTTGAAACATTTCGTGGGGATGGTTTGTGCATTTCCACGCCGTCGGGGAGTACCGCTTATAACAAAGCATTAGGTGGTGCAATTATTCATCCGGCACTTGAGTCGATTCAGCTGACTGAGATGGCTTCAATTAACAATCGTGTATTCCGGACCATTGGTTCTCCGTTAATTTTACCCAAACATCACACCTGTTTGCTCAAGCCGATCGTGGACCGGAGTTTTTTGATAACGGTTGATCATATAACAGAGACGTATACCAACGTAAAATCAATCCAATGCCGTGTGGCTAAAGAAAAGGTACGGTTTGCCAGATTCCGGCCGTTTCCTTTTTGGCATCGGGTTCGCGAATCGTTTGTTAAAGACGAAGACAAGAAGGACTAGTAGGTGACAGGCTTGAAGTGGATAATTAAACAGAAACATGACGGCATGCTCCTTCGTGACTATTTACAACACGTTCAAGGGATATCGAGACGAATTTTAAAGGCTGTCAAATACGATGGAGGAAAAATACTAGTTGATGGTAAGCAGCAGTCGGTTCGCACACAAATAAAACAAGGGGAAGCGGTTCAGTTACTATTTCCTCCAGAAATAATTGGTAACGGCATGAAGGCGGAGTCGATGCCATTGCAGGTAATATATGAAGATGATGCAGTTCTGGTCATTGATAAACCATCAGGAGTGGCAACAATCCCATCGATGAATCAATCTTCCGGTACTATTGCGAATGGCGTTTTGGCACACTATCAGCGGCATAATCTGCCATATACCGTTCATGTTGTGACAAGGCTTGATCGTGATACGTCCGGATTACTTTTGATCGCCAAGCATCGCTATAGTCACTCCTTGTTATCCAGGTCGCAAAAAACGGGGGAGGTGAAGCGATGTTATCAGGCAATTGTAGAGGGAGAATTATCAGCAGATTACGGAACAATCAGCGAACCAATCGGCAGAAAAGAAGGATCGATTATCGAACGAACGGTGATTGAAAGTGGAAAGCCAGCCATGACACATTACCAGGTTATTCAGCAAAAAAAGGGGATGTCACTTGTTGATATCCATTTAGAAACAGGGAGGACTCACCAAATTCGTGTACACTTTTCCTATATTGGACATCCATTGGCTGGCGACAATTTATATGGTGGATCCAAGCGATTTATCACGCGCCAGGCACTTCATTGCCGCTGTATAGCATTCGTTCACCCATTTACCCATAATAACATGCATTTCGAATCTCCTCTCCCGGATGATATGGCTCAATTCAATCAGTAAATGATGTGAACTTTTCCTCCACAAGCGGCTGACTGGATGGAATGGTGATGGCTTCTTCCTCAGGCAGACGAAAAGCAGTTAACGCATTTCCGAAAACACAGCCTGTATCAATGTTGATCGTTTTATTTACCATCCGCGGCTTCATGACAGGTGTATGTCCATAAATGATCCAGCGCGTACCTTCGTAATCCCTTGCCCAGTCGAGCCGGACAGGTCGTCCCTGGTCATCTTGCTTGCCGGTTACGTCGCCGTATAAGACAAACGTTTTCACTTTTTTATCATGCCTGCCTATATAAGACTCTTTGATCCCGGCGTGAGCAATGACCGCATTTGCCTCCGGGATTTCTAAATAAAGCGGGGCTGTTTCATATAAGGTCATAAATTGACTGCTAATTGATTTCCGCTCATCTTCATCTAATCCCTGTAATTCCGCAACCGTAGTTTCTAGTCCATGTTTGAGCATCACATTATTGCCTAGAAAATAGCGGTAAAGCTTATTACAATGGTTTCCTGGCACATATTTTGCATTCCTTTTCTTTAGCACCATATCACATACCAAGCGGATAACTCCTACTGAATTAGGGCCGCGATCTGAAATATCTCCAACAAAAACAGGTACCCGTCCATCCGGATGATAAAAAGAGGCTGCTTGTTTTTGATAGCCCAGTTGATTTAGTAGCCTATGTAATTCGTCCAGACATCCATGTATGTCACCAATAATATCAATTTTCATACATTCACAACCTTTTGTTTTAACTATGCACACCCTTATGTCACCCTTATGTGTTTAGTATACGAAAAAATTGCATTTTGAAACAGACCCTTCTTGGCTAAATCTGCTTTATGTTTCAATAATACCCTTGATGGTCCTCATGAAACTAAAAGTGGCTGGGATATAATAAAATGACAAAGAAATTAAAAGTAAAATGAAAATATAACCTTTTTCGGGTAGATTTTAATATGTAGTTGATGGAAACTGCGACGTAAAATGAGATGGCGATTAAATTGCCACTACGGAAAAACACTGCGCTTTTTAGCGGGCGGCTGGAGTCTCTGTGTTTTTACTTCGCTGGTACGGTGTGTGCAATTTTTTATAAATAGCCTAACCAGTCCGGGATCGCTACGGGCGGTGACTCCAGCGGGAAAGCGAAGACGATGAGACCCCGCAGTGAGCGTTCTTTGCGATCGAGGAGACTCATCGCGAGCCCGTGGAAAGCATCCGCCCGTAGCGATCCCGGACGGCGGCAGCGGCACTCGTATTTAAAAATCAACGTCCTTTTTACGTCGCAGTTTATCTATAATTAGTACCAAAGTTTTGAAATGCAAATTAGGAAACTTCCCTTTTATTCGTATTTTTTCGAATGAGAGGTTTCCTATATTGGTACTTATAAACTTTTATCGCGACTCAAAATATCTAAAACCAATACATAAAAAAGCCGAACGAATTCCTATTGAAAGGACTTGGATCAACGTTCGGATTTTTCTATGAACTGCAATACTTTATTTATACGACACTCTTAACGGCAGTAAGGCTTCTACATTGAGATTTTGAGGTGAAATCAAAAAAAGATAAAGACAAAGACCCAGTTCTGTTCGATTCACAGAATGCAGTCACAAAGACGTGTTATTCAGACGCCTGACTTCTTAGCCTTTGTTCTCCCGTCTCAGTGGGGGAGAACAAAGGCTAAAGCCGTCACGTCATGCGACAGCGCCTGCACTAGCACGTCCAGTGCGTCGCCCCCCACTGAACGAAGTTTCACTTTACTCAAACATGTATTTTCTTGTCCGCGAATGGACATTGAGTACAATACCAATTGCCATCATATACGCTAATGTCGAGCTGCCGCCATAACTGAGAAACGGTAACGGTAAACCGGTAACAGGCAATAATTGAATAGACATACCAATGTTTTGGAAAATTTGATAGGCAAACATTCCAACCAATCCCGTAACAAGGTAGCTGCCATAATTATCGTTACTCAATAAGGCGATGTGGATTAAACGATAAATCAAAATAAAGAAGAGACAGACAACAAGACTTGCTCCGATAAAACCAAATTGCTCCGAGATAGCCGTGAAAATCATATCGGTGTGTCGTTCCGGAACATAAACTTCTAATTGACTGATCCCTTTGCCGAATAACTGACCGGACCCAATTGCTAGCATAGCCAGGATAAGCTGATAGCCGGAATCCGGGTATTGCTCGGGATCAATCCAGCCATAAATTCGGCTTGATACGTGACCAAAAACGGAATCCTCCAGAAAATCAGCAATAGAACCCGGGAAAAAGTACCAGATAGCAACTCCAGATGCTACGATCCCGATGGCAATAAACACAATGGAAAATATAATCCTCCAGCTAACGCCTGAGACAAGCACAATACTGGCTGTAATGAATGATAATACCAAAAAGCCTCCCAGGTCTGGTTCGGTTGCAATTAACAGCATAGGAGGTGCTGCAATGACAACGATTTTTAGCAACAGTAACAGATCACTTTTGGTGGTATGAATCTTGTATTTATCGTTATGTCGGGACGTAACGAATGAAATCGCTAAAACAAGAAATAATTTCATAAACTCGGAAGGCTGGATAGTACCGATCCCTGGAAATTTAAACCAGCTGACAGCATTATTAGCCTCGTGAATAAACGGTGCTGGAAATCGTAGCTTCAACATGAGTAACGACACAACACCAATTCCATATAATATCCATGTAATTTGTTTAAAACGGTCATAATCGAGCAACATAATGAACGCCACCAGCACACCGCCGGCAACGTACCAGGCAAATTGTTTTAACACAAAGTGCGAACCATCATAACTTGCGGGAAGTGATGGCACAATTGTATATATTGTAAATAAGCTGACACAACCTAATAGGATAATAATAAAAATTAATGTATAATCAATGTTTGTTCGGTTTGATAGACTGTTCATTCGGATTCCTTGCTTTCTGTTTTTTTCTTTGCGGGTTTATAAAAACTCCCTTATGACAGTTTACACGAAAAGCATCATTTTTTTAAGCTTTCTTATCGTATTTTGAAAAGTGAAATAATACAAACGTTTATACTGGTTGAAGCTGGGGAATTTATGATATAGTATTAGGCTCAGAAGGAAGTGATACATATGGAGAATCGTAACGAAACAGTCAACCAATGGGAGCAGTTAACACGGATGTTGGAAAATGAGCAAATTGACCAATTTCGGGCTGAGTTCCTGGATATGCATCCATACGATCAGGCACAATTTTTCATGGAGCAGGAAAAGGAACAGCGAATGCGTATTTACGCGTATTTATCCCCTGAAGAAATATCGGATATCATGGAAAATATCGAGTTGGAGGATACGGAGACATTTTTCAGCGAAATGGACCCCCGGTTTGCTGCCATGGTATTTGCCGAGATGGCGACAGATGACGCGGTTGATATTTTAAACGAAATGGAAAAAGATAAAGTCGCCAGCTTCTTAACGATTATGGATAAGGATGCGGCGGAAGAAATTAAACAGCTGTTGCATTATGAAGAAAAAACAGCTGGAAGTATTATGACCACCGAATTTATTGCATTATATAAAACGGAAACAACAAAACAGGCAATGCTTGATCTAAAACAGGAAGCGCCTGATGCAGAAACAATTTATTATTTATATGTTATCGATGAAGATAAGCGGTTGGTTGGGGTCTTGTCGTTACGTGATCTGATTGTTGCCGAAGAAGATACACTGATCGGTGATGTTATGAGCGAAAAAGTCGTATCAGTATCGGTTGGTCTCGATCAGGAAGATGTCGCCCAAATGATGCGTGATTATGACTTCCTTGCTGTACCTGTCGTTGATTTTCAGCATCATTTGCTTGGGATCATCACAGTTGACGATATTTTAGATGTTATGGATGAAGAAGCGAGTGATGATTATTCCAAACTTGCCGGGGTTCAGGATGTGGACCGACCAAGTGAAAATGCATTTATCTCTGCAAAAAAAAGACTGCCATGGTTAATTATTCTGCTGTTTTTAGGAATGTTAACAGCGAGTTTGATTAGCCAATTTGAGGATACATTGGAAAAGGTAGCAATTTTAGCAGCGTTCATACCTGTGATCGCAGGGATGTCGGGAAATACTGGGACACAAGCGCTTGCTGTTGCCGTACGAGGAATTGCCACAGGGGAATATGGCGAGACAGGTAAGGTGAAGCTTATCTTCAGAGAATTGGGAACAGGACTTATTACCGGAACAACCTGTGGGGTTTTGATTACGATCGTTATTTATTTATGGAAGGGGCAATTTTTTCTTGGCTTACTCGTTGGTATCTCCATCTTAATTACCTTAACCGTTGCCACGATAGCTGGTGCATTGGTGCCGATGTTAATGGATCGTTTAAAGGTGGATCCGGCTGTCGCATCGGGGCCATTTATTACAACCCTTAATGATTTAATCTCTACATTGATATATTTTGGATTAGCATCTGCGTTTATGAGTTTTTTGATTTGAGCGAGGAGTGATTCTTTCTGTAAGAGTCACTCTTTTTTGTATGCATTGTAAGGCCTCAGCTAAGGATTAACACGTTTTTAAAAATGGGTTCATATAATGAGTTGATAACACGTATAGAAGGAGAGAGTATGTGATGGTGAGAAAGCGCTATGCCAGAGATCCATTGTTTTATATTCAACAGCCGGAAATGAAAAAAACAGAAGCTCCCATGCAGGATAATTACACAACGCCAAAAAGAACCAAAATTGTTCCGCAACAACAAAATGAAACGAATGTAGCAAGTGTCATGCCTACAAGAGGAAATAACTTTCAACAATTTCAAAACCCCAAGCCAACAGAAAGGGAGCAACTAGAAGAAGCGGCAGCGAATTTACTGGAGGATGAGGATCAAAAGGATACGATAGAAGGATTGAATGAAATTGAAAATAACAACAATGGTCGACCCAGATTTAAAGATATGACTATTGAAGAAAAAATTGACTATTTTGTCAGTATGCCCCCACATATACCTAAATTGAAATGCGAAATAAAAACAGAAGAACGAACTTATCGAGGAATTGTGATCAGTCAAGAAGAAGAAGAAATTACACTGCGAACAGGTAGAAGAAATTTTACCATACCTATGAACACGATAACGGAAATACGCATGCTTGGATTGTAACATAGACTATGGAAAGCCTTTGTTTGTGTTACTACGTCCGTCAATTTTCACCGTTCAATTGGCAAACCGCTATTGAAATAATAAAAGAAGAAGAGGGGGTCCCCCTCTTCTTTTATTATTTCATTCATCTAATTAATATTTGCCTTCAGAAGGACTTACAACTGTATCAAATGCTGAAATTGCTGGCATACATGTTACATGGCAGAAGCAATTTACATCTACCGTAATGCAAATTCCTGTAGCACGAAGGTGACAAGTGTCCTGACAAACTGGATCAGATGGATTGCAGTCATCGTCATTAGGGTCTCTCAGTAGTTCAAGGATGGCACAACAGTTATCGTCAACTTTCTTCACGCGAAAATAGTAACTGCCTACTACTTCTCCAAAGTCACATGTTCCATTGTTATTACCTCTGAAAGCACCGAATCCTTTAAACGGTTTGCAACCATCATGACAGTACAGTAAAACAGGTACTGTATCCAAATCATTCGTTTCTTGTTCTCCTAGTAAATCATTGATGGATCTTTCACAACTGGTGTCACAGCAATTCTCTACGATGTCACTCTGTACATCCGCTATTTCTTTTAGAATATCGCACACACAGTTACCAGTTTCATATTCTTTTCCACAACAACCCATAAATTATTACTCCTTCCAAAAATGTGATTTTGACCTACCGTCCTTAATAGAATATGACATTGCCCTTCGTTGGTGTGGGCGGACAACTAATAGGCAAAAAGAAGATGAATTTGAGTTAAAACGGGCGAATATCCCGTACCTATGGTGAAGTGTCTACATAGACTGATAGCGACTAAATTTATAGGAAGTAAATAAAAGAAGGAGTGATCATTGCATGTCTGATAATAAAAAGGTTATCCATGTAAAGGATTTAGTAATTAAAGCAGATAATGTACATCTGGAGCCCGAGTACCACCGACCTCGTTTTGATCCATTCTTTGGCCGGATGGTTAATGATCGTCGTGCTTATGAGGAACCGGTCAAAAATGAGCAGGAAATCGATGAAGAAGTTGAACAAGTACACGATCAGGAACTTGAAGACGATAACAAGGAAAATCGAGCCCCATTTTCCTGGATTTAATGATATAGAAAGAAAGGCGGCTAAGGAAAGCTGTCTTTTCTTTTGGCTGAAGCTGGACAACCGGGAGGGAACGGGTTCATGTATGAAAGGTCACACATACCATGGTTAAAACATTTACGTGATATTGAAAAGCATTTGGGAAAAAACGAAAAATGGTTTCAACGTCCTGAGAAACGTATGAAAGAATTGGACGATAAATTGGAGAAATGGAACACCGAGTTTTTAGAGGGAATAGGGAACTTGGAATTGCTTATCGAAGAATTAGAGAAAAGGATGGAAGATGAATAAAGGGCATAAAAATGAAGAAAACGGGTATAGTTAATGGAAGGTGTTAGAAAAGTCAGTCACGAATTAGTATATATAACAAAACATATCGCTGCGTTGGAGGTGATTTGATGGGATATGTGTTACCGGTTTCGCCATTTCAATCCCAGGACTATCAAAAACGTGTCACCCGTGATAAACAGAATCGGTTTTATATTGAGCGTCCGTACAAAACCATCTTAGAATCACACTATCACGACATACGTAAAATGGATTCAAGGCACACGACAGTTGCAAAAAAGAGGAAAGAAGGCAATACCAAAGTTCCTGAACCGGCTGAACATGCCTATGCTGATTTCACGGGAAAAGGACGCTTTTTTAATGAAAGTATCTAGGAATGCTGAGTAATGCCAGCGACTGGCATGCATTTTTCCAATTAACAGACCGTCCTAATCAAGACGGTCTGTTAATTGTTTTATCATCGTTACATGGGGGATGCCAGCATCAAGGAATTCCCCGGATATAGTTTCGTAACCCAGCTGCTTATAAAAAATTTCTGCATGGGTTTGTGCATTTAATTTGGCTTTTTGATACCCGTTTTCTATTATTTCTGCTTCCATTTCTGCAATCAGTTGGGTTCCGTATGATTTTCCGCGTTGCTCTTTGACAACACAAATTCGCTCTAGCTTGCCATAATCGCCGGTAAAACGTAGTCTGCTTGCAGCAATGGCGGTATTGTCCTGTATGCCAATGAAATGGGTTGCTGCTTTATCGAAATGATCAATTTCTTCTTCGGGCGGCACGTGCTGTTCATGAACAAATACAGTGGTACGCACGTGAAATGCCTGTTTGATTTCTTGTTCACGCACAGCTCGTTTGACAATCACACATATTCCTTTCCGAACACAAATGATTCATATACGGTCCATGTGCCATTATCAAGTTGGTACAGTAATTGAAATCGGTCAATCGTATCCTCGATTTTGAAATTTTTCATCTTCAGACTGCCAAAAATATCGGAGTATTCTTCGTACTTTAATTTTTGGGCAATCGTAATGTGTGGAACAAAATTATACGAATCACTTGGAAATTTGTCACTCTGCATTTTTTCGTGTAAATTGATCAATTCCTGAATTGGGTCCACCTTTAAATAAATCGTGTTCGTCACGGGGGCAAAAGTGCTTACCTTGTTGATATTAATTTGGAATGGTTTTGTCTCGTTAGCAATATGCTTCAATTCTGTTATAAGTGGTTCCAACTCATCATTTGTCGCTTCAAAAGCTTCTTTTAGTGTCAGATGCGGTGGAATTAGGGCGTAATGTGGGTCGTAACGTTTTCTGTATGAGTTAACTTCGTCTTGGACAGGCTTAGATGGAAAGGTAACAATTCCGTATTTCATCGTAAAACCTCCTATTCGTATTTTATTTACTAGTACGATGACAAATTTACCCTATCATATGATTTAACCTTAATTATAACAAAATGAAACATAAATTGGAAAGCTTTTAGCAAAAATTTTAAGACAATTGTTATTCAGTAAACATCGTTGTCAATGCCCGTTTTAAATCTTTTTGCCATGGTTTCCATGTATGTGGGCCGTTCAGTTCGTGGTATACATAGCTTGAACCTTTCCCGGCTAAGAGCTGATGCAGTTTTCGATTCGGTGTGAGAAAATCCTCTTTTGAACCATCCGTGGTATGTACAATGGTCTCCTCCAAACCGATCGTATGATAAATATCGAGTAAATGAATATCGTTCGTGTTTTCGACAGCATTTTGCACCGATTCATTTACCAAAGGGGATTGCATAATGACGTTGCCAAACGTATTTGGATAACGGAGTGCTGTCATAAGTGCCAGCGTTCCAGCAAGCGAGTCACCCATTAATGTCCGTGACTGTCCCATATGATAAGATGGAAGTAAATCATCCAAAAATGGTACCGCTTCCTGAACTAAGAATTGGGTGTATGCTTTATTTTGTTTGCCGTCGGGATGATACTTTTCCCGCCGATCAAATTTATCTCGGTAATGAATTCCGATAAATACCGTATTCATAATCGCTTCACTATCTTGCAGTGTATCACTCAATGTTGCCACCCGGCCAAGCTGAAAATAGTCATCTCCATCCTGCATGATGCAAAGATGGTATTTGTATAAAGGGGAAAATGCCTCTGGATAATAGACTTTTAATGTCATCTTTTCATCTAAATATCTGCTTGGAATCGTATAATCTTTCATTGTTCCTTTTCTTGGCAAAACAAACACACCTCTCTTTTTAATGTATAAATTTTACCACGAAATATGTAACTTGGTCAGGTCTCATGTTTCGCTGTACTTGACTTAATCACCTTGAATGTTTTTATTGACAGATAGGACTTCATGATATATATTAAACGAGTCAGCAATTTTATATGAATCGATTCCGTAGCTCAGCTGGGAGAGCGCTACCTTGACAGGGTAGAGGTCGTTGGTTCGAGCCCAATCGGAATCATCGTTTAGAGTCTTTAGCTAACTAAGGACTCTTTAATTTTTTATTCCAAAGAATGAACATGAAGACAGGATGATTTATGCAAACATGAATTATACCGTATTACTTACTTAAGACCACGTACATAATTATTATTCGAAAACCCTTCCATAGTCTTATCCTATACTCTCTATACATAATTAAACTCATAATATCAGTGATCTTTGGAACAATATACTCCGATAAACAAAAAATATTGGAGGTGCATATATGGTACAACAGAACATACACCAGCAGTTACAATGGGCTAGTCGGCAAATAACAGAGGCTAGAAATGCAATTCATCAAGCTCAGGGGTCTGATGCTCAATTGCTTGAACAGGCGGAACAGCAATTACAACAAGCAGAAGACAGCTTACAGGACACACGTCTTCAAGCTGGAACAGAGGCAACAGAAAATCCGCAGTTTCAACAAGCTGCTGAGCAATTACATGATTTACGTCAGCAAGTTCAGGAAGCACAGCAGAATAATAATGATATTTTGTAGCGCGTTATTAGCAAAAGTTGCTAGGGGAAACCTTAGCAACTTTTAATTTGTCAGCGGGTAATAATACGTTTTCAAATAAACCAAAGCCTTGAACATTTAAATTTTTATCCCGCCTTAACGGGCAGTAAGACTTCTGCTGCAAGATGTTGAGGTGGAAAAGATAAGTGGGGGTCAACAGAATGTTCTAGTCATTAGCCTTTGTTCTCCTGTCACAGTAGGGGAGAAAAGGAAATCCCCACTGAATGAAGTTTCACTTTAAATTGTTAACGAATAAAATCCGTATTGCCAAGTAAAGAATTACTAGAGACATGATTCCGGGCTATCCCTCATCCTGGAGTTTGAGAATAAGATCATCTTTAAGATGGATGATATCTTTATTTAGTACGATATACTGGTTTTAAAAGTAAAGAACATATGAATGTTAGCAATTGGGATCTCATGTGTTGACTTTGTTTTTTTCACTTTATACGATTGCTGCAATATTAAATATTTCTTGGAGGGCATGCAAATGGTCATTGATAGATATCGACATCCGATTTTGTTCTATACCTTATCTCTTATCATTCCTTGGACATTATGGTTTATGGCTGCATACGTGAGTTATCTTGAACCGAGTAACAAGTTATATATGGTTACGGAAAGTTTATTCGGAATCATTGGTTTATTAAGTCCGATGGTCATTGCTTTCGTATTGATACTTTCAGATCCTGTCCTACGAAAAGATTTAAGAAAGAGGTTTTTCGGTTTCAGTCATATTAAACCAATTTATTTATTACTGACATGTTTTCTAATGTTAACAAGCATCCTGCTCGCACAAACCATTTCACTGCTTTTTGGTTATAGTACTTCACAATTTTCTTTTTCAACGCATTTTTCATTTACGGGAGGGATTTTTTCAGCCGGGTTTTTATTACTTATCGCTCCGATATTAGAGGAATTAGCTTGGCACTCATATGGTACAGACTGCCTTAGAAGACGATTTAGACTTTTTACGTTGTCTATGATATTTGCCGTCTTTTGGGCTTTTTGGCATCTCCCTTTGTCGTTTATTAAGGATTATTATCAAAATCAAGTAGTTGAGTCGGGTGTTATTTACTCGATAAACTTTATCGTCAGCCTTATCCCTTTCGTTATTCTGATGAACTGGCTATACTTTAAAACAAATCGGAACATTCTCGTTCCCATCATATTTCATTTTACCGCCGGTTTTTTTAACGAAATTTTTTTTACGCACCCGATGAGCAAGGTTATCCAAACTATTCTTTTACTTTTTTTATCTTTGGTAATCGTGTATAAAGAACGTGACTTATTTTTCAAATTGGAGTATGGTGAAAACAGAACTTAATAGATTGTTGAATCTGGAGATAAGTTGGCAAAACCCGACCATGTTATCATAGTCGGGCTCTAAAAAGTTAACTAATTTTATCGTTTATTTGTTCATTTGCTGGTGCCTTATGCCCTTTAAAAATACGGTAGAAGCCGATTACTAACAATGGAAGGCCAAACACAACCAGCATGCAATATCCCAGTATTGTATAACCTGTCGATACCAAATCGCTGATACCAACACCGGATAATATAGCAGACAGCACAAGAGCAATGATGGCTACTGTTCCGTCCATGCCTTTGGACATCGGTGTTTTGCCAACTTCCTTAAGATTATAATTCACCCGGTCGATAAAAGCGTGAATTAGTCCTGTGGCAGTTTCAATCAGGGTCCAGCCAACGACTACACCAAAAATAATAGCAACCCACAGGCCATAGCCACTCAGCATATGCAGCCATGGTACTTCCGCATTGAAGACCTTTTCGCTTGGATAATATCCCATTAAAGCCACATAGGTCAAGAACCAGGGAACAGTCATCAAAATACCGGCTACAGCTCCGGCAATGATCGTATCTTTCATGGACTTTTGTCTTCTAAGTGTAAATAATGCCGCTGGATAAACGGCAAGGTTATAACCAACATAAATAATTCCCGCCCAAATTACGGACCAAATCGTAAAGTTTCCCGCAAAACTAGTATCACCAGAAGCAAATACTTCCTTGATTTCACCTTTTGTGGATGAAATAACCAGGATGGCAAAGATAATGTATGCACCAAATAATGCGACGGTCCCGACTGTTTTAAACCGTTCAATCAATTTATCACCGTAAAAGTTCAAAAGACCTGCTAATATTGCAATAATCGCAACACCGACCCAGTAGTTTAATCCAAGAGTGCTATGCAAAATAGACCCGGTTGCTGCAATAACAATGGAGATCATTAAAATCGCCAGTAGAAAATAGATAATATCAAATAAAAACCATAAAGGACCTAAGAGTTGTTTAACCATGCTGCGGTAATCATATGCTCGGAACCTGCGGGCAATCTCGAACATGAGAAATGCCATTAGTGCAAACCCGACGATAATGAAAATACCTGCAATCCAGCCAAGTGCACCGAATTTTGCTCCATAGGCAACCACTTCTCGTCCTGTTGCGTAACCACCTCCAATTAATGTGGATTGGAGAACAATACCAGGTACAATATATCGCCCAAATGCGCCTTCAAAAAAACTGCTCTTTTCGTTGCTTGCCATTTCCTATCCCTCCGTTTCCTTTTTATAGCAATTCTATTTTAACTTATACTATTTTACCAAAATTGTAAATACACGTAATCAAAATCTTGTGTGAATGGAACAAAATTGGGTGTTTTAATTGGTTTATATTAAGCTGTATCGTGCAAGCATGTACCTATGAGGAAAATGGTTTTACATTATAATAAAATTAAATTAAAATTTAACTAACAGGATCGTTGCGGTGCTCAACTAAACTCTGCACATACATAATGATATGAAGCTTAATAAACATTGGGGGGGTCGTATTGGAGAAATGCATCGTCTCAGACGAAAACCAAAATAAATTAGCAAGCTGGTTGTTATTGATCGGAATTATCTTGATTGCGTCCAATTTACGGGCACCATTACGGGAGTTTGACACCTGAAAACTAAAAAAATGGACAAAAGCCTTGGTATGGCTTTATTTTTTTGTCAAATTTTCCATTTATTTCTTTCGTAACATTTCGTAACGTGTTATAATATAGGTAACTTGAGCTGTTTTGGGGGAGCGATTATATGCGCATTAAAGTGAGTCGTTCTAAAAATTCTACGTCTTATTTTGTGATTAAGGATATTTATCGAAACAAAAAAAGAACAACCAAAGTCGTTGAATCCTTAGGTAATCACGAAGAAATTTTAAATAGACATCCTGGCACAGATCCCTACACTTGGGCAAAAGAATATGCCAAAAAATTAACACTGGAAGAAAAGGAAAGTAACTACAAAATTATTGCGAAATACGATCCTGGCAAGCAAATAGGGCTAGATAAACAAACGCTTTTCAATATTGGTTATCTTTTTTTACAATCAATTTATCACGAGCTAAAACTGGATAAAGTTTGTCAGGAAGTTTCACAAAAATATGGATTTGAATATGATCTTAACGAGATCCTTTCGCGGCTTCTTTATATGCGCGTTCTGCATCCTACTTCCAAAAAAGGCACATTTGAACATACAAAAGATTTACTGGAACCCGCACATTTTCAGTCACATCAAATATACCGGGCTCTCAGCGTCCTAGAAGAACAATCTGATTTTATTGAGGAACAGGTTTATAAAAACAGCTTGAATGTAGTCGGGCGAAACACACAGGTTCTTTATTATGACTGCACAAACTTTTTCTTTGAGATTGAAGAAGAAGATGATTTTAGAGAATATGGCATTTCAAAAGAAAACCGCCCGAACCCAATCGTTCAAATGGGCTTATTTATGGATGGTTCCGGCCTCCCGCTCGCTTTCAGTATGACCCCCGGTAGTAAAAATGAACAACCAACATTGAAACCTTTGGAGAAACGCATTTTAAAAGACTTTAATCTTTCAAAGTTTGTCGTATGCACAGATGCCGGGCTTTCTTCGAATGGGAACCGAATATACAACACCTATGGGGAACGTGCATTTGTGACCACACAATCCATCAAAAAGCTGAAAAAGTTCTTGAAGGAGTGGGCTTTGGATTCCAAAGGCTGGCGATTACCTGGGAGTAATCAAGAAATTAATTTGGATGATATTCGCCATCTTGAACATGATACAAGGACGTACTACAAGGAGCGATGGATAAACGAAAATGATTTGGAACAAAAATTAATTGTTACCTATTCACCTGTTTACAGACGATATCAATCAGCCATTCGAGAAAAGCAAATTGACCGGGCAATCAAAAAAATAAAGAAGCCGGGATCTTTGAATAAACCCCATCAAAATGATCCGAAAAGGTTTATCAAGGCAACTCATGTGACGGAGGACGGCGAAATTGCAGACAAAACCCAGGCGTTTTTGAATCAAGAACAAATAGATAAGGAGTCGATGTATGATGGCTTTTATGCGGTATGTACCAATCTGGAATCTCCAATTGAGGAAATTATCAAGATTAACCAAGGGAGATGGGAAATTGAAGAGACATTCCGCATATTAAAAAGTGAATTCCGGGCCCGGCCTGTTTATTTACAAAAGGAAGGCCGAATAAAAGCACATTTTCTGACATGCTTCCTGTCTCTATTGACGTACCGTATTTTGGAGAAAAAACTAGATGAACGTTTTACCTGCCCTGAATTAGTGAGCACATTGAGGAATATGAATATGCGTGAATTAGATGGAGAAGGATACATACCTGTATTTACTCGAACAAAAATTACGGACGCATTACATGAAGCATTTGTCTTCAGGACTGATTTCGAAATAGTATCCCAAAAAAATATGAAAAAAATTATAAAGCAAACTAAAAAAGGGAAATAGTACGCAGTTCCAACCCCTAAAAAAACCGCCACAAATGTTGACTTCACAACGTTTTTGGCGGTTTTAAGTGTCAAAGATGAGATTTTAACTTATACTATTTTACCAAAATTGTAAATACACGTAATCAAAATCTTGTGTGAATGGAACAAAATTGGGTGTTTTAATTGGTTTATATTAAGCTGTATCGTGCAAGCATGTACCTATGAGGAAAATGGTTTTACATTATAATAAAATTAAATTAAAATTTAACTAACAGGATCGTTGCGGTGCTCAACTAAACTCTGCACATACATAATGATATGAAGCTTAATAAACATTGGGGGGGTCGTATTGGAGAAATGCATCGTCTCAGACGAAAACCAAAATAAATTAGCAAGCTGGTTGTTATTGATCGGAATTATCTTGATTGCGTCCAATTTACGGGCACCATTAACATCGGTAGGGTCTTTGCTGTCCTCTATTCGTGATGATCTGGCAATCAGTAATACATTGGCTGGAGCACTTACAACATTACCATTGCTTGCCTTTGCTATATTATCACCATTTGTATCCGTTATTGCTAATCGTGTAGGTATGGAGCGGACGATATTTTATTCATTCATTTTATTAACCACTGGCCTTGTAATACGGTCTTTATTCGGCGTAACCTTTTTATTTTCAGGTACCGTCATTGTAGGTATTGCGATCGCTTTTGGAAATGTATTACTGCCTGGGCTAATTAAGATGAAATTCCCATTTAAAATTGGATTGATGACTGGTCTTTATGCTGTATTTATGAATCTTTTTGGGGCGCTTGCTTCCGGGATAAGCTTGCCATTATCGAGGATATCCGGATTTGGGTGGAAAGGGTCACTCGCATGCTGGGGTTTTTTTTCAATTATTGCTTTACTGGTTTGGATTTCGCAACTTAAGAGTAAGGCTGACTCTCCTAAGGTACAAAGCCGATCGGAAGTGGTAAATAATAATGTCTGGAAATCATCTCTGGCATGGAACATTACGGTATATATGGGTACACAATCAATGGTTTTTTATACGATGGTTTCCTGGCTGCCGGAAATTTTGAAAGATAATGGATACACTTCTGATGTAGCGGGCTGGATGCTCTCCTTGATGCAATTTGCATTTATACCCTTTACATTCATCGTTCCGGTTATTGCGGAAAAAACGGCAGATCAGCGATTATTAACTGGAATCACTGGTGTACTGGTTATCATCGGTGCCATCGGACTATTTAGCGGTAATACCGTATTCATTACCATTGCAGTGATCTGTATTGGTTCTGCGTGCGGGGCAGCGTTTAGCTTGTCAATGATGTTCTTTAGTTTGCGTTCAAAGGATGGACAGGAAGCATCGAAAGTTTCCGGAATGGCCCAATCATTTGGGTATTTGATAGCAGCAGCGGGTCCGATATTACTGGGTGCCATGCATGATATAACTGCCGGCTGGTTTCTTCCGCTTGCAACAGTGGGGATTGTTGGTATTATTTTGATTGGAACAGGGATGAAGGCAGGAGCGGATAGAAAAATAGCGAGTGCTCGATAAGTATAGATTTGTAACGAATCGGATACAGAAATCGGCTGTTTCGCCGATTTCTGCCAATCCGGCTTGATTGCCTGCCGACCTTTTCTTATAAACAAGGAGCGGTAGAACATACTAATTAAACGATGTCTTGTTCAGCCTCCTTTTCCAACATCAATCGTTAATAAATGATTATCTTTTTCACGAACGGCAGCATAAAAAATGGCGTTTGGATTTCGGTGCCCCGCCGCTTGTAATTCTTTTTCAAGCCATTGTATGTCTTTGTCCAGATAATTCAGGTTTCGGTGTTGAACTTTTCCTTCGATAATAACAGCAATTGGCAGGCCATGGCTTTTTGCTTTTATCCCGAGTTGGCTAGCGGTTATCGGGGTGAATTCCTGCTTTGCAATAATACTGATTTCTCCATTTGGTTCAATGAAGGCAAATTCAACGAGGGTAATGTCTGGATAACCTTTTTCACGCAACATGGCTAATACAGCTGCTAATGTAAAACGGCTTCGTTTCAAATTTTCCCTGATTAATTTACCGTGGCTGATAATCTGTGTCGGCTTGCCAAGGAAAAGTTTATTGAGCACGTTGACAAGTGTGAGTTTGGATAAAACAATGTGCAATATACCGATGGCGATCAATCCACCAACTGCATAACTAACCTTATTATTTGCTAAAGGCCCCATTGCCAGCGTGATGACAAAGAACATCCCAGTTAGGTCATGGGGGGTTAATTGGGCGAAAGCAGATTTGCCCATCAACCGGATAAGGAAAATTGCCAATATGTACAGGATTATTGCTTTGCCAATAAATAAAAACACAAATAAACCTCCGTTTTCAATGGTATTTTCGCAATTAGTATATGTTAATTTGTCAGAAAGTATAGGGATCGTTCCTCAACCAAATGGAGAGATGTATATGGTTAAGTTAATGAAAGAAGAGCAAAATGTGCGCACGTTCAATGGTTCTACCTTCAAAGAACCTGTAGCAATGTTTATCGTCACATTTATTTTGTCGTTGCTTTTTTATAAATTTATAGTTGTGTTCGTACCTGAAAATTATGCGCGTATAGCCGCAGTTGGAAGTCATCTTCCTATGCTAATCATACCCTGGCTGTGGATTCGGTTTCGCATGCGGTCAAATATGGAAAAACTTGTTCTTTGGAAATGGACCGAAAAAAGTATAAAGCCATTGCTCTTGATTGCGGCCTGGCTGCTTCCGTTGCAAATCATAGGTAACCTTGATGTCATAGGTAATCCGCTGCCAATTTGGTATCAACATGGAGCGGGAACCATACTCCTTGAGTTGTTTTTTCAGGGTATCTTTGTTGGGTTTGCGGAAGAGATGCTGATGCGACCAGCGATCCATCGGACGTTATTAGTAAAATCAGGTGGTGGTTTTTACCTTTTTCGGAAGGTTTACATCTCTTTTCCGCTGATCATTACCTCGAGTTTATTTGCAGTTTTGCATATGGTAAACTTCATGAACCAGCCAATTGGACTCACCGTTTTCCAAGCTTTGTATGCGTTTATTATTGGAACCATTTTAGGATATTATTACGAACGCACCCGTAACTACATTGGTACGGCACTGTTACATAATGCGATTGATGTGATCCATGTTGTAGTGGTTCTTTTGGTGGCTTGGATGCTGTAATCGTATAGACAGGTTGGCAAAAATAGAACGTTGCCCTGGCAGGATGATCTTAAGGATTACACACTGAATTCTACCGCGGATGAGAAAACTTCTACTGATGTTTAACGATGCTCCCATAATCAGCATGATATCTCGTAACAAAAGGGTCCGAAAGAATGACTAAAATGGCAAATATAATAATAATGGATATCGTTAGCGGGTAAGAAATAGATATAGGAATGAACTTTCCGAATAAAACGATTAACAATGTCGATAATGCTACCCTTATCCTTGAGCCGATAGTAGGAGGATGTTTTGTTCCGCATGCTTTACAATAAATCGGCATATAACCGTGCATTAGTGATCTGAAAACGTTTCTCCACGAAAATTGCTTATTACAGATTTCACATTGTTGTAATAGAACCATGGTTAGCCTCCTTTGCATAGACAATTACTTTTTTCAAAAGTCTTGGTTTAGAATTCGTTTATTAACTACTTCTTCGCCAATTTTATATGTTTATTTTCACTCCTGTCAATAATGGCAATTATTGAGTTTGTCAGTTTCTTCTTTCGTATTCTATATATTTGCAGTAAACTGTAAGTATAAGATATTTACATATAAAGATAAAGTGGGGTTTTATTTCATTCAGTTATTTAACTCTTGGAGGTGAGCATATTGAAAGTTTCTTTTTTTATCACTTGCATGTGTGATATTATCACGCCGGAGGTAGGCAAACATGCTGTCGAGCTGCTGGAACGTCTGGGCTGTGCGGTTGATTTTCCAGCAGCACAGACCTGTTGTGGACAGCCGGCATTTAACAGCGGGTACTTAGAAGATGCCAAAGAATCTATGAAACAGATGATCCGTGCTTTCAAAGATTCCGAATATGTGGTTGGCCCGTCCGGTTCTTGTGTCGGCATGCTTCGGGAGTATCCAAAGGTTTTCAAAAACGATCCAGTGTGGGAACAGCCTGCCAGAGAGTTGGCGGATAAATCCTATGAACTGACGCAATTTATTGTGGATGTTTTAGGTGTAGAAGATGTAGGGGCGCGTTTTCATGCACGGGTAACCTATCATCCATCTTGCCATATGACCAGAATCCTTGGAGTTAAAGATGCTCCTTTGAAACTGCTAAAAAACGTAAACGACATGAACTTGATTGAACTGCCAATGAAAGAGGATTGCTGCGGGTTTGGCGGAACCTTTGCGGTGAAAAACTCGGTGATCTCGGGAGAAATGTCGAAAGAAAAATCAAGGCATGTATCAGAGACACGAGCAGAATATTTGGTTGGTGGCGATATGGCATGCCTCTTGAACATTGGCGGCAGGATGCAGCGGGAAGGCAAATATGTGCAAATCAAGCATATTGCCGAAATCTTAAATTCGCATTAATATGTTATCGGAACGGAGGGGAAAGCAATGGGGATTAAAATTAGTGATGCACCTTATGAGGAACGGATTAAAGAAGCGGTAGATAATGATTTTATGCGTAACGCCGTGGCCTCAGCACAAGGGCGTTTTCGGGATGGAAAGCAAAAGCGTGCTGATGAGCTTGGTGATTGGGAAGACTGGCGGACCCTAGGAGAAGAAATCCGCACACACACCTTGGAAAACATTGATTATTATTTGCAGGAATTAAGCGAAAATGTATCGAGGCGTGGCGGGCATGTATTTTTTGCAGAAACGAAGGAAGAGGCGAATGCCTACATCCAAGAGATAGTACGCAAGAAAAAAGCAAAAAAGGTAGTAAAATCAAAGTCCATGGTGACTGAAGAAATTAGTATGAATGAGGCGATAGAAGCAGCGGGCGCGGAAATTGTGGAATCTGACCTTGGCGAATGGATCCTGCAGCTTGAGGATGAACCACCGTCCCATATTGTTGCTCCGTCGAT
Organism: Lentibacillus songyuanensis; assembly: GCF_039548255.1. Taxonomy (NCBI): domain Bacteria; kingdom Bacillati; phylum Bacillota; class Bacilli; order Caryophanales; family Bacillaceae; genus Lentibacillus; species Lentibacillus songyuanensis. Next base: position 361,042 of record NZ_JBCLVH010000002.1, on the reverse strand, counting down.
ACATAAAGATAAAGAACAGATTCAGAAAACATTTGCGGAGAAAAAAGGCTATATCGGTTCAGATACACCGGAGGACCTTGGTTTATTTGCCCGGGAACAATTACGGGAGGAGTTTTTAGATGCGGATATTGGCATTACCGGTTGTAATTTTGCTGTAGCTGAGTCTGGGGCCATTACGTTTGTAACGAATGAAGGAAATGCCCGGATGGTTACTAGTTTACCAGATACGCAAATCTCAGTAATGGGCTTGGAACGCGTCGTACCAACTTGGGAAGAATTGGACGTCCTTGTTAGTCTCTTGACCCGATCAGCGGTTGGACAAAAGTTGACCAGCTATGTGACATCGATTACCGGGACTCGTTTAGAAGGGGAAACCGATGGCCCGGAAGAATATCATCTGGTAATCGTTGATAATGGCCGTTCGAAAATTTTAGGGTCAGAATTTCAGTCGGCCCTGCATTGTATTCGTTGTGCAGCCTGTATTAATGTTTGCCCGGTTTATCGTCATGTTGGCGGGCATGCGTATGGCTCGGTATATCCAGGGCCAATTGGTGCGGTGCTGACACCGTTGCTTGATGGGTATGAGGATCATAAAGAATTGCCGTATGCTTCATCATTGTGTGGCGCTTGTACGGAGGCTTGTCCGGTAAAAATACCGCTTCATGAACAATTGATCCGTCATCGTCAAATCATTGTAGAGGAAGAAGGCATGTCACCGGTTTCGGAACAAATTGCGATGAAAGGCTTCGCGAAATGGGGAGCCAGTCCAGCTGCTTATAAAATGAGTGCTGCGGCCGCTCGTCCAGCATTAAAGGCTTTTTCCAGACAGGAAACGATTAAGAATGGTCCTGGGCCGTTAAAAGGATGGACAGTGAATCGGGACTTCCCATTGCCAGCCAAACAAACATTTCGTTCCTGGTTCGATAAACAAAGAAAAACGAGGTGATGCATAAATGACGATTCAGCGACGTGATTCATTTTTAGACAATTTGGCAGCCCAGCTTGGCCGAAAGCGGAAAACAGAAGGTGTCGAGCGGCCTGACTGGAGTATCAAGCCGCAATATCAGGTGTTAAAAGACGCAACCCAAGATGAATTAGTAGGTGTCTTGGAAAAGCAATGTGAAGAGATTCATACTGATTTCGTTCGGACCGATAAAAAAGGGCTGGCTGATGTATTACAGGAAGCGGTTGAAAAATATCAGGCAAAATCAATTGTAACAGCAGGCGGAGAACGGGTTGCGGAATTCGGGCTTGATTCCATTTATCGTAAGTTATCGGAAAACGGAACAGCTATCCATTATTGGGACGAAGCAAATGGAGAGAAGAATAAGAAATTTGCAGAAAAGGCAGATATTGGAATTACGTTCAGTGACATTACGTTGGCAGAGTCCGGAACGGTGACATTGTTTAATGATAAGTATAATGGGCGTGCGATCAGTCTGTTGCCGAAATCCTATATTGCGATTATCCCGAAAAGTACGCTTGTACCAAGACTGACCCAGGCAACCGAAAGCATTCATCGGGAAAATAACAGGGGGGACCCTGTATCATCATGTGTATCATTTGTGACGGGGCCAAGCAATAGTGCAGATATTGAGATGAAGCTGATTGTCGGGGTGCATGGGCCGGTAGCGGCAACGTATATTGTGGTGGATGATCTGTGACTGTCGGAATAATTCCTAACGGTTGGTGTCAGCTTTCCTGGTTAATATTCCTAGCTTTTTTTCAAAAAGAGAGGGACCTCAGAATTGAGTCTGCCCTCGCACGTTTCGGGTGTGCCCTCGCACGTTTCGGGTGTGCCCTCGCACGTTTCGGGTGTGCCCTCGCACGTTTCGGGTGTGCCCTCGCACGTTTCGGGTGTGCCCTCGCACGTTTCGGGTGTGCCCTCGCACGTTTCGGGTGTGCCCTCGCACGTTTTGAGTCTGCCCTCGCACGTTTCGGGTCTGCCCTCGCACGTTTCAGGTGTGCCCTCGCACGTTTCGAGTCTCCTCCCGCACGTTTCAGGCCAGCACTCACCCGTTTCAGCCCGTTTTTTCCAAATAATTACGAATGGTACTTCTTCAGTAGCCTCCGAATCTGTTCGTTTTTGGAAGAATAAGATCAGTACCGAAATGAACGATTCATGGACTCCCACTTATCTTTTTACATTTCATGTTAGAAATTTGCAGTGGGAGTTTTACTGCCCGTTAGAAGTGATAAAATAATCCTTTCAACATATATATCCCGTTAATCGTCATATAAATAAACATGAGGAAGATTACAGATTAATATAACGAAAGGAGGTTCGTATGGACTTTGAACTGTTACTGCTGGAGGGGACATGGAATATTTCGTTATTGTTTTCCTTGTTGGGGATAGCTTTTATCTATGCTTGGATGTTACGGCGGTTTGCAACAATTAACGTGCATCGAAAGCAAGCCTTTCTTTTTTATGGCGCCCTCATAATTTTATATATGATTACGGGCAGTCCAATTGCTTCGATTGGTCATCTTTCATTCAGTTTACACATGATACAAATGAGCTTGTTGTATTTTATCATTCCTCCCATGTTAATGTTGGGTATTCCAGAACAACTAATAAAATCTATACGTATACCAAGCTGGAATAGTAGGTATCTTTCTTCTATTGGTTTGATTGGGTTTGCTAGTATGTTTTTTATGTATCATATTCCTTTTATGCTTCAGACATTTTCTCAATTTCCTTTCCTGCATCAAGTTTATTTTATTCTGTTGCTTTTCTTTTCTTTCTGTATGTGGTTTCCTATCACTTCGCCAGATCCGGCGCACCGTTATCCGAAAAAACAAATGAAGCGATATGCGTTCTGGAGTGGATTATTGATTATGCCAGCGTGTATATTGTTTATTATAATTGCATTATTCCAAGAGGTCGAAAACCCATTTGTCACCAACATCTCGAGCAATCTTTGTTTTCCTTCTCAAACAAATTCCTTTCATATTCTCCCTTTTCCGTTTAATACGAAATATGACCAATTCACAGCCGGTATCTTGATGATGGGAATGCATAAAACTGGTTTAATATTTGCTCTCCGACATAGTGAACCGCAAGATGGTGATGCATCTTAATTACCACCTTGTTCTAAGCTGTTCACAGCAAGCATAGAATGTATTATTATTGCCTAAAAGGGGTGAGCGCGATCGAAACAGTGTATTTGGATATTGAAGGGATGCATTGTATTAACTGCCCGATTAAAATCGAAAAAGCCGTTTCAAAAATGGAAGGTGTCATTGAAATTGATGTGAACTGGGAAAATGGAAAAGGTTGCGTAACATTTGATCAAAATTTGGTTGACATAGCGGATATTGTGGATCGAATTCATAGAATGGGGTTTGTTGCCAAAGTAGTTCAGGGTCAAACATTATAATAGGTGAACTTGATTCCGCGGGAGATGTATCTCGCGGAATTTTTATAGTTCGTTGAACAGAAACGGACCTTTGTCATGCAGTTGACCCCCACTTATCTTTTTAGTTTTACCTCAAAATCTTGAAGTGTGGGTCTTACTGCCTGTTAAGGCGGGATAAAAAAAGATATGTCGTAATTATAAGTATCCCAATCAAATATATCAACATGTTGTATATAATCTGGTATAATGGTATCTATTGTTGTTTTTTAGCGGACTGTGAGGTTTGCATAGACGCCCTTAGTTTTTTAGAGAGAAAGAAGGAATATAATTGAAACGAACGAAAGAAAAATTATGGACGTGGCAATATATACTTGCTGTTGGGCTTACTTTCTTATTCTTTTTAAGTCTCATGGCCTTATTAGGTGGTTTTCCTGTCTATGTGACAGAAGTTAGTAATAAGCCGGCAAGCGGTGGTTTGATGACGACTGCATTTATGTTTGCGGCGGTTGTATCACGACCAATTATGGGTATGATTATGCATAAGATTAATATGAAGAAGTGTTTGGTCCTATCGATTGTGTATACATTTTTTATGGTGTTTTTCTGTTTCTTTTCGGAATCGCTTCCTGCTTTAGTCGTTTGGAGAGCTCTGCAAGGGTTGGGATTTGGAGTCACAACAGTGCTATTGGCGACAGTCGTAACGAACGTGATTCCAAATCATCGTCTGGGTGAGGGAATCGGCTATTTTGGAATGGCAACCAGTATTGGCACGACCATTGGACCGATGGTCGCGCTCTTTTTTATTCATTCGGTATCCTTTTATGCGTTACTTATTTTTTCACTTATTCTTATTGTGGCTATTTTTGCGGGTGCATTATTGTTTAACCGGGAAGATATGGAAGGGGAGTATAATGACGAAGAGCCGAATACATCGTTGATGAGATCGGCTTTTGCTGGTAAAGCATTGATTCCATGCTTCATGTTGTTTCTTTTCTACATTACGTTTACGGGAAATGTTAATTTTCTGGATGGTCTAGGAAAATCTGTAGGCATGGAAAGCACATCGTTATTTTTCTTTATTCTTATGCTTATGCTGCTGATAACCCGGCCATTTTCTGGAAAAGTCTATGATCAAAAAGGACATAAAATTTTAATTTATCCTGCGGCAATTTGCGCGATCGTTGGTTTGATTATACTTGCCAATTTGCAGAATGTAAGTACACTTGTCATTGCAAGCATCTTCTATGGTTTGGCATATGGCATCATGCAACCGACATTGCAGGCGTGGGCGGTCAGCAGAGTCCATCCGCGTAACAAAGCAACAGCCAATGCCATGGCGTTAAGCTTTATGGATTTGGGACACGCAGTTGGGGCTGTACTGCTAGGGGCAGTTATTAGCAAGGTGGGCTATAGCTCGATGTATCAATTTACGGCGGTCCTTGGTGTTGTGCTTTTACTCGTTTATTTTGTATTTAACATGAAGGGTCGACGGATAAGGAATAAGCACCGGCATGCAACAAATTCCGCTCATTAAACCTTTAGAAGGTTCTTTCAATGATCCTATAATGTGGCAATACTGCTTTTAAAAAAGGGGGCGTCTCAGAAATGAAAATTGTGGTAACTTCAGATACCCATATGCCTTCTAAAGGAAACCAACTGCCAAACCGGCTTGTTCGGGAACTAGTCACGACCGATTTGATCATTCATGCGGGGGATTGGAGTTCTCTGGAAGTATATGACATGCTTGTGGCGTATGCTCCGGTGAAGGGTGTGTATGGTAATGTGGATGGGGAGAATATTAGGGAAAGGTTCCCAGTAAAAGAGTTGGTTACCATTGGAGGATATCGAATTGGTGTCGTTCATGGTCACGGTGAGAAAAAGACAACCGAAAAACGGGCATTGGAAGCATTTTCCGATGATGAAGTAGATGTGCTAATTTTTGGTCACTCCCATATTCCAATGCTGCGTTATTTTAAAAAGGTGCTGTTGCTGAATCCGGGATCACCAACGGATAAACGAGTGTTGCCGCATTATTCATTTGCGGTTCTTGAAGTAGATGAAGAAATACGTGCAGAATTGATTTTTTTCAGTAATAAGAATGAGAGATAATTATGTTGTATGAGGATCCAGGCTTAGAAATAGTTTAAACGGGAGCTGAAGAGAATACATAATATGAGTACCTCCTTATCATACTAAACACTAAACGTATAGGTGGAGGTGCTTTTCATGGATCATAAAGATTTTGAAGGAATTTATAATGAATATAAAAAGCAATCAGAAGACCAAGCTCGTATAAAAGCAGATGAAGCTGCAGTGAATTCCGCTCAGGAACAACTTGTTGCGGTGCGCAAGAATGATGATGGGGATATTATTGCTTTTAAAACGGCAAGCGGCAGGGAGCTTGATTATCTGACAGCGCTTGATGAAGCAAAAGCTGGTAAGTTAGCACATGTTGATGTGTTTCACAAATATGGCCGCGAGATCATTCGAAGTGAACCAGATGGGATAAAAGAAAATAACCTGGATAATCTGGATAGTTTTTAAGCAATTGGTACGCGGATACGACAAGCAATGAGCGGACTCATAAGAACGGCAAGAGTCTAAAAGCTGGTATAAATTTGTCTGGCAGTTTTCTTTAACATATTAAACAATCGAACTCACCGCCTTGATTTTAGGCAGTGAGTTTGATTGTTTTTACTCCATTTCGACGATGTAACAGTTTTTTACTGACACTTGCTTATTATAATTCCCCACAGGAAAGATAAACGTCCACGGCATACTAGTTTGGCCCTCTATTATGGGGGTGGGAAGAGAAAACGTGTGCATAGATACAGGTATATTATTTTCTATATACCGTATAGACTTTTGATGGAATGAAACAGGGTGGCTGCTAAAATTATGGATAAGCACTGTCACTAATAACGCATCTTTGTAGTTTTTCGCACGCCACAATACCGTAAAATGAAGTTTCTTCGCTGGCCATAAATAGGTCTCATAAAAAGCTTGTTCGATTTTGTCACGATCTCCCGCTGATATTGTCTTGTCCCAGGCTGATTCATACGTTAGCTTTTGCATTTCATTCGATATCCTCCCTAGCGTTATCCTTACATAATATACGTACTAGTGTATCACGCTTATCGGATCAAATAAAATCTATTAGTAGTATGTGCGTATTGATATGGGCTCGTATACGAGAAGCGGTCCAGAACCAGTAATTGATAGTGAATGGTGGCCAAATGATGGTCTTGTAAATGTCATTTCTGGTAAGTATCCAACCGGGGAACCGCATAAAGCTATTGATGAGGATATTAAAAAAGGGGAATGGAATTATCATCCTGTTCAACAAACCTGGGATCACCTGGATTTCATTGGACTAAGTGCAGCACATGCCATCGGTGTTAGAGAGATTAATAATTTCTATTTAGATATGGCGAGTGAGCTTCATGATTTACCTGAACAATAAGGGATAAGTATTTATTCCAAGGATGTATCATGAAAAAATAAAAAGAATCGTTGTCCTGTCGATGAGGATGACGATTCTTATGCTTTGTTCTGTATAGATAATCTTTCTTTGTTTTTGTCTTGCGGGTGTGTAAGTCAAGCTGTGCAAATGGACTACGATACATTTCCGGATTCAATCTTCCCTCCCGAACAGATTTTTCTCTCCTTTTACGTGCGTTGGATTTACTCACGGTATCACTCCTGAAAAATATTAATTAGTATTATAGTGAAAACGTATTTCTTTTTCAATGCAATACAATGAAAAAGAAAAAAACATACAAGCGACAAAGGGAAGACACAGCAGCGCTTGTATGTTTTTCTTATTTTAATATACTTTGTCACCGTTAAAAATTGAATTTTTAACTACAACATAATCAACCGTACGAATTGCATCCAATTTGGTTCCGCCAGCATAGGAAATGGACGATTGCAAATCTTGTTTCATCTCATTCAAGGTATCTTGCAGCGGACCTTTATAGTCTACGTACATCTTCTTGCCTTCCACGTTTTTCTTTTCCCCTTTTTGAAATTCAGACGCAGAACCAAAATATTCTTTATAGCGTTTCCCGTCATTTTCAACTGTTTCACCAGGCGATTCTTCGTGCCCGGCAAATAAAGAGCCGATCATAACCATGGATGCGCCAAAGCGGATGGACTTGGCAATATCGCCATGGGTACGAATTCCCCCATCAGCAATAATTGGCTTGCTTGCAGCTTTAGCACACCATTTCAAGGCCGCTAGTTGCCATCCCCCTGTGCCAAATCCGGTCTTAACTTTAGTAATACACACTTTCCCGGGCCCGATACCTACCTTTGTTGCGTCAGCACCAGCATGTTCCAACTCCCTAACCGCTTCCGGAGTCCCGACATTACCAGCGATGACAAAGCTTTCTGGTAGTAGCCGTTTGATATGCTGAATCATTTTAATGACAGCAGTGGAGTGCCCGTGTGCAATGTCGATTGTAATATATTCTGGTGTAAGTTTCTCATCCGCCAATTGCTGGATAAATGCATATTCATTTTCCTTTACACCGACGCTTATTGAGGCAAATAGTCCGCGTTCCTGCATATCTTTAATGAAGTCACGACGCTTTTCCGGTTCAAACCGGTGCATGACGTAAAAGTAGTTATTTTCAGCAAGGTATAAGGCAATTTTTTCATCAATAATGGTTTGCATATTAGCTGGAACTACAGGCAAGGCAAAGGAACGCCCGCCAAACGTTATTGTTGTATCACATTCCGAACGGCTTTCGACCAGACATTTCGCTGGAATTAATTGAATATCTTCATAATCAAATACATTTTCCATGATGAACACCCCTAAAAACGAATAATATGTTATTTTTAATAAAAAACGTTCGTCTATAAATAATATACTCAAATTATCTGCAGGTGTCAATTGGAGGGTAAAAATAGTAATTAACGTATGGTTAGCGAGTATTTTTACGGGGAAAAAATACTAGAACCAAAAACAGGCTATAAGCAAATGAAAAATTTCAGTGCTGACCTGGAAGAAGAAAGAGGCGATAAGCAGGTGGGAAAAATGTTGATTCATATTATAACGGATTAAATGCAGCTTATATTAAGGGTTAAAAATCGAAGAACGGATAGCGCTTTGAAGGAAATTTCTCCAAATCACAGGTGAATTGGCGAACCATCTAATTATGGTTCGCCAATTACAGTTAGAGCAATATATGGATAAAAATAATGAAAAATAGACTCATGCCTATATAGATATGCCATTTACGTTTACGAACTGACGGCCAAAATAAGCGTAACCATCCAGAAATAACCATCGCGGTTAGAAGCATACCAGCTATAAGGCCTGCTATCATTTTATGCCATTGAAGGTGCAGTCCATATCGGTGAATCACCATGATGGCATGAATCATCACAATAACGAATGCTGTTGTTCCTGTCCAGCGGTGGAATGGAACGATTTTTTTGGAGAAGTTGGCAAGTTTGATTTTAGTTTTTCGTTTTGGCGTGTTTCGAATGGTTGAAAACACCGCTTGCCGTGTCCAATTAAATAGGAAGAATAACAGTCCGATAAACCCGATAACAATATGTATATTTATTAAAAAACTACTTTTAGAAATTTGCCAGACCGCTACAAGGAGCAGCAACAAATTTGCAAAGAACCATTTACTCATAGAATCGCCTCTGGATTATATTCTAATATAAAATATAACGTAAAACATATGTTTAAGGAAATACATGTAACAAGATTATTGAAAATAAACAAATAACAGTGCATTTCCTGTATAATAAAACGACATACATAATGAGAGGATGAAACAAGTATGAAGTATTTTGCTGTTTTTTCACCAATGCTTGATGCAGAAAAAAGCGAGCATTACCGGCCGGATCATTTGAATTTTATCCAGAAGCAGTTAGATAATGGGCGCATCTTTGCTAAGGGGCGTTTTGCGGATGGAGCAGGTGGTCTGGTGATTTATCAAGCGAATGATTATGCGGAAGTGGAAGCTCTTGTTAAACAGGATCCATATGTTGTTAAAGGTGCGCGAGGATATGAGATTCATGAATGGGAAATGTCGCAGCAGTAATTTGCAGAACCTCATCGTTTATGACCAATAATATCCTTGAAAATGGGCAACCTACCGTAGACTACAGAAAATCAGGAGGGTCCATAGATGTCAGAGGATAATAAAAATCGCAATAAAGATAAAGGAAGACAAAATAATAGGACAAGACATGACAAAATTGGTAAAAACGATGCGGAATTTTCCGAGGATAGTGAGTTTCTTAATTTAGACGGTAAGAAAAATAAACGTAAACGAAAATAAAATTTGGTAACACAAGAAGGCTGCTCATTTAATGTTGCGGCCTTTTTATTTTTGTACAGAAAATAGGGGATAAGTGTAAAAGATAATCATTTCGGGTATTAGTAATGATCAGGGAGAGAAAAATGGTTGTGAATGTATAAGTCATTCATAATAATGATGCAATAGGGTTATTGCTTCGTTATATAACTATTTTTGGGAAGATCCTGCTCGACGGGGGTTTGAAAATTATATGAAAAAGTATTGATTATCATGCGAAAGTACATGGATTAACTTTTCATTTTATCCCGTCTTAACGGGCAGTAAGACCCCCACTTCGAGATTTTGAGGTGGAACTAATAAAAATAAGTCGGGATCGACTGCATGACAGTCTCGTTCTTAGCCATTGTTCTCCTGTCTCAGTGGGGGAGAAAGGGCAGGCTAACATCGTCACATCCTTATGCCTTCGCCCGTACCTGCACCAGCACGTCTGAGTGCGTCGAAAACCCCCACTGAATGCAGTTCACTTTATTAGCTTACCTTAGGAGTGTTACAAATGCGTGTGACTAAAATAAGCATGACCTTCATATTAATAGCAATTCTGTGTTTATTAAGCGGCTGTGATCAAATAGCAGTTTTTGATCCAAAAGGACCGGTTGCAGAAAGTCAGCGAAATCTAATTCTATACTCCTTGTATTTTATGGGAGGAATTATTCTTGTTGTGTACGTGGCGTTTACGATTATGGTGATCAAATATCGTAATCATAAAAATCGAACGGACAAAAGCTATGATGGGGATATGCATGGGAACAATCTGATTGAATCAATTTGGACGATTATCCCAATCCTCATTGTAACAGCTTTGGCTATTCCGACGATTAGCATCTTATTCGATTTAGAAAAACCCCCGGATGCCGAAGTAAAAGGCAATTCGAAAGATCCGTTAGTTGTCTATGCAACATCGGCAGACTGGAAATGGATTTTCAGTTATCCAGAAGAGGGGATTGAAACAGTAAATTACTTGCATATTCCTACTGATCGGCCGGTTGAATTCCGATTGTCTTCCACCGGATCGATGGCCGCCCTTTGGATACCAAGACTTGGCGGGCAAAAATACAATATGGCAGGGATGGAAACCTTATTGTATTTGCAAGCAGATGACCCGGGGACTTATGTAGGCCGAAATTCTAATTTCAATGGGGAGGGTTTTGCTGAGCAAACATTCAAGGTGCATGCTGAAGATGCTGCAACCTTTGATGATTGGGTGGAGGATAAACAGACAAACGCACCAAAATTAACCCAAAAAACATATGACAAATTAATTAAACCGGGCCTTAGCGATAAACATACGTTTTCATCCACCCATTTAGATTGGGTGAATCATGGAACGCATCCTGGAATGGATTATCAGATAAATCGTTATCGAAAGGCTTATGAAACACCACTTGAACTGGAACGTAAAGGTGTAAAAGAAAGTATAAAAAAAGAGGAGAAGAAAGTTGGTGAATCATGAAGCTCAGTGAATTATTCGTTACCGGTGAACCGCTGATTTACGGCGGGATGGTCGCCATTGTACTTGTCACGTCCGCGATTATCTTTATCCTAACCTATTTTAAAAAGTGGAAATGGTTATGGCGTGAATGGCTGACAACGGTAGATCATAAAAAAATTGGGATTATGTATATTTTAAGTGCATTGGCAATGTTATTTCGAGGAGGAATGGATGCGTTGATGATGCGCACCCAATTGGCTTTGCCGGATTGGAACTTTCTCAGTGCACAGCATTACAATGAAATTTTTACAACCCATGGAACAGTGATGATTATCTTTATGGCCATGCCATTTTTAATTGGCCTGATGAATATTGTTGTTCCATTGCAAATTGGGGCAAGAGACTTTGCTTTCCCGTTTGTCAATGCGATCAGCTTTTGGGCGTTCTTCTTTGGGGCCATGCTGTTTAATATATCGTTTGTAATTGGAGGGTCCCCTGACGCTGGGTGGACCAGTTATACACCATTGGCTGGAGCGGCAATGAGCCCAGGTCCGGGAGAAAACTTTTATTTACTAGGCCTGCAGCTTTCCGGTATCGGGACATTAGCAACCGGCATTAACTTAATGGTTACTATCCTGAAAATGCGGGCACCCGGCATGAAGATGTTTAAAATGCCGATCTTCACGTGGTCGTCATTGATAACATGTTTTATCATTATCTTTGCCTTTCCTATTCTGACAATCGCACTGGCACTGCTGACGATTGACCGGATTTTTGGGTCACAATTCTTTACCCTGACCGGTGAGGGCTTGCCAATGATGTGGGCAAACCTGTTTTGGATGTGGGGCCATCCAGAAGTGTACATTGTTGTCCTGCCGGCGTTTGGAATTTTTTCTGAAGTGATTGCAACGTTTGCTCATAAGCGGTTGTTTGGCTATAGTGCGATGGTATGGTCGATTATCCTTATCGCTGGACTGAGCTTTCTTGTATGGGTACACCATTTCTTTACAATGGGTGCAGGTGCATTTGTCAATTCGGTGTTTTCTGTTTCGACGATGCTTATTGCTGTACCAACAGGTGTGAAAATATTCAACTGGCTTGGAACGTTATATAAATCAAAAATTGAATTTTCGGTTGCGATGCTCTGGGCATTAGCGTTTATTCCAAGTTTTGTAATTGGCGGTGTCACAGGAGTTATGTTAGGGATGGCTGCTGCAGATTACCAATTCCATAATTCGTACTTCCTGATTGCACACTTTCATTATGTGCTGATTGCTGGAACGGTATTTGCCTGCTTTGCCGGCTTGACTTACTGGTATCCAAAAATGTTTGGCCTTAAATTGAATGAAAGGCTGGGAAAATGGGCTTTCTGGTTCTTCCTGATTGGTTTTCATGTTTGTTTCTTGCCGCAGTATTTTATTGGCTTAGATGGTATGCCAAGAAGGGTATTCTATATTATGCCGGAGTGGTTTTCACTTAACTTCATTTCTACCATTGGCGCATTTGGAATGGCAATTGGTTTTGCGGTTTTCGTTTATAACGTTTACTATAGTTTCAAATTCAGCCCGCGGGAGGAAACGGGTGATGCCTGGGGCGGACGGACACTGGAATGGGCGACACCAACACCGGTACCGCCGTACAATTTTGCTACATTGCCTCAGGTAAGCGAATTGGACGCTTATATGGAAATGAAAGAAAAAGGGGAGACAACCTTTGATCCGAAAAAGTTACATCCAATCCATATGCCAAGCAGTTCAGGCAAGCCATTTATTATGATGTTGATCCTGTTTTGTGCAAGCTTTGCGCTTGTCTTTGAGTGGGTCCCTATTGCTGCTGTGTTGTTAGCTGGAGGCTTTGTTATGATGATCATTCGGTCGTTTGACTATGATGAGGGTTATCACATCAGTGTCGATGAGATAAAACGTATAGAACAGAATAGGAGGGGATTAAAGCATGAGTGAGCAACACGTACAGTCAAAACCACTTGAATATCAAACGGAACAGGGGCAGTTAAATATTCTTGGGTTTTGGATTTTTCTTGCTGCTGAGCTTGCATTATTTGCAACCCTGTTTGCGACTTATGCGGTGCTATATGGTCGTACTGCAGGTGCCCCTGGTCCTGGTGAGCTGTTTGAACCAGCTGACACACTGATCATGACATTTTTACTGCTTACAAGTAGTTTTACATGTGGAATTGCTATTCATGAAATGCGACGCGGTGCGAAAAAGAGTTTGATGACCTGGCTCGTGGTTACATTAGTCCTGGGATTCGCATTTCTAGGCTTTGAAATAAATGAGTTTATGTCGTATGTAAGTGAAGGGGCAACATTACATTCCAGTGCCTACTGGTCAGCATTCTTTATCCTGGCTGGCACCCATGGGTTTCACGTAACCGTGGGTACAGTTTGGATGATTTTATTGCTAATCCAGTTGGGACAACGAGGTATTACGAAAATAACCAGTCGAAAAGTATTTATTATTGGGTTGTACTGGCACTTTTTGGACGTGGTCTGGATTTTCATTTTTACCAGCATTTATTTAATTGGGATGGTGGTGTGATATGGAACAAAAAACAAAACGAATCCCTGTACAGCATATTGTTGGTTTTGCTTTATCGTTAGCCTTGACGGTGACTGCTGCATGGGCAGCACTCGAATCTGATCTTCCAAAAGGTTGGGTTATTGCGGGCATTATGGCGCTTGCTGTGATTCAGGCAGCGATTCAACTTTTTATGTTTATGCATATGACGGAATTTGCAAGCGGCAATGGGCATGCACCGTGGAATATGATGTTTCACGGCTTTGTAATAGTCACGATTGTTGTCGCTGGATCCTTGTTTACGATGTCGTATGGTTTTGGACATCACCATGATCATGACGGCGATATGGATCAACACGAGCATATGGAGCATGAGCAACACCATTAGAAAATGTATAAGATGTGTAATAGCAGCAGGTTCGCTATTTACTGGGATTACCCTTTTCATCTCATTCTGTTTCGCTGTATAGTATTAATAAAAAAGCCTCTCTTGTTTAAAGAGAGGCTTATGCTTATTAGAAAGTTGTTGTTGGTTTGTTTGCTTTATCATATGTCCTGATAATGCGAATTAAGAACAACACCCATGCAACTTCGGCAATTATCATGCTAAGATAAAACATTATCCACATAATAGAGAATGCATGTGGCGCCGTATGGAATAGGGCCTCATAGTAATAAACCCACATTCCCACAATCATAACGGTTTGCACAACAGCAAGCATTTTCTTTTTCAAATGAATGAATAAGAATGGTGTGAGTGTCGCCAGCACCATAAACATTACGATAATACCCATCGGAAATCATCTCCTAGTTGATAGTGATTCCTGCAAACGTTTCCTATACATATATTGTAACAGATATGTCGAAAAAAAGACACAAAAAGTTCATAAATGGGTAAAAAAATGTAGTGGAAGTGGATGTTGAACTTGAACTGGACATAATAAAAATGGATGCACTATTAGCATCCATTTTTATTATTGGTAAAGCCCAGGGAATTATCCAGGTAGGCATGTTGTTTACTGCGTTTGTTCATATTTCTTTGTTTCAAATAGATCGATTAGCTCAACTTTCGGGTGTTTTTCCGTAAATAAACGTAAGGAAAATTCATTTTTAAATAAAACAACAAAATTTCCTTCCCGATCTTTGGTAAGCATGCTTCGTTCATCAAATAGCGATTCATCAGGCTTTTCAACTGTCAGCCAGCGCGGAATTCGTTCGCCGACGGACTCCAGCATTACTTCGGCATTATATTCGTTTTTCATCCGATATTTAAATACATCAAATTGCAGCTCGCCAACCGCCCCTAATATATTCGCATCGGTGTGATATCCTTTATATAATTGGATGGCGCCTTCCTGCACAAGCTGTTCGATGCCTTTCTTAAATTGCTTGGATTTCATTACGTTTTTCGCCGTTACTTTTTTAAACAAATCCGGTGGGAATTGTGGTAATTCATCATATTCAAAAGAATGTTTACCCTCAACTAATGTGTCTCCGATCCGATAGGCATTTGGATCGTAAATACCGATAATATCGCCTGCATATGCTTCTTCTACGGTTTCTCTGGACGAGGCGATAAATTGCTGCGTTTGTGAGAGTTTGATCGGTTTATTAGTACGAGCTAATTTGACGGTCATACCACGTTCAAATTTTCCAGAGCAGACTCGTAAAAATGCTACCCGGTCACGGTGGGCAGGATTCATGTTTGCTTGGATTTTGAAAATAAATCCGGAAAAGTCATTGTTTTCGGGTGCAATAACCCCTTCTGTTGATTTTCTTGGTGCTGGGCCAGGTGCCATGGAAATAAAGGTATCGATAAATGTTTGCACACCAAAAGGTGCTAATGCACTGCCGAAAAATACCGGAGTTTGTTCCCCGGCTAGAACAGCATCCAAAGAAAATGCATCACCGGCTTCGTCTAATAATTCCAGTTCTTCTTGCGCGGTGACGAATGCTTCCTGAGATACTAAATCGTGGTGGCTACCGTCACTTAATGCTGTGAACGGAATTGTTGTTTCTTCTTCATTTCCATTAAATTGCACAAACTGGCGCTTATCTCGATCAAAAATACCGAGAAATCGTTTGCCCATGCCGACCGGCCAATTCATTGGGCAGGTTTCAATATCTAATACGTCTTCGATTTCATCCATCAATGCGAATGGTTCCTTTCCTTCACGGTCAAGTTTATTAATAAACGTGAAGATCGGGATACCACGCATACGACAAACTTTAAATAATTTGATTGTTTGTGCTTCAATTCCTTTTGTGGCATCAATAATCATGACCACACTGTCAACTGCTGTCAATGTCCGGTACGTATCCTCACTAAAGTCCTCGTGACCGGGTGTATCCAGAATGTTTACTTCATATCCATGATAAGGGAAATTCATGACACTGGAAGTAACTGAAATGCCACGTTGTTTTTCTAACTCCATCCAGTCTGAAGTCGCAAATTTACCCGACTTCTTTCCCTTAACAGTTCCGGCAAAGCGAATTAAATTGCCATATAATAGTAGTTTTTCGGTTAATGTTGTTTTTCCCGCATCCGGGTGCGAAATTATCGCAAATGTCCGTCGTTTATTAACCTCATCATGCAGACTCATATAAAAATCCCTTCCATTCTATGGTTATGTTTCATGTTTATTCACTTTAAGCCTCCAGGGATTTTGCATTTTACATCGGAATAATGCTCCTTTTTGAAAGTTTTTTCGCACTATATATCATACCAACTATATATAGGAAGTCAACTGATGGGATGAGGGGACACAGTCATTGATTTCCATGCGAAGATCGTATGGATGGCGCATAATCCGAGATACTAAAAAGGTATCTCTACGTAAAGTTTGATATTCGTGTTAATGATGAGGAAGCGTTTCTTTGATTTGAAAGGATAGTTAACGACGAGGATAACAGCTGTATTTTTCACGAAATTCACGCTAAAATTACTTTTTTATCATGCATTGAAATCAAAAATAGAAACGAGTATTCTAATCGTATTGTATAAAATGTATAACTACAAAAAATAGAATTGTCGTATTATTCTAAGCAACATGTATAGAAATGAGGTTAAAAGGATGAAGAAAGAGGAAATATTAAATACGATCCCACAGCATGGGTTTTTTGGGCATCCCAAAGGACTTCTGACATTATTTTCGATTGAGTTTTGGGAACGTTTTTCTTATTATGGTATGCGCGCAGTGCTCCTATACTACATTTATTATGAGACAGCACATGGTGGGCTAGGATTAGATAAAACAACAGCAACATCGATCATGTCCATTTATGGTGCACTTGTTTATATGTCAACCATTGTTGGTGGATGGCTGGCAGACCGTATCCTTGGGAGTAGAGCAACTATTATATACGGTGGAATTCTAATTGCACTTGGTCATTTGGCATTGTCTGTACCAGGCAGTGTACCGGCACTATTTATATCGATGGCATTAATTATTTTAGGCTCAGGTATTTTAAAACCGAACTTATCTAACATTGTTGGTGATTTATACAAAAAAGAAGATTATCGGCGAGATGCTGGCTTCAGTATTTTTTACACCGGTGCAAATGCTGGTGCGTTACTTGCGCCGCTAATTGTCGGTACGATCGGTCAAACGTATAATTTCCATTATGGGTTTGCGATCGCTGCAATTGGGATGGTGATTGGTTTAATCTGGTATGCGTTCTCTTCACCAAAAACGTTAGGGGAAGCCGGCCGGTATGTACCTAATCCAATCTCTCCAGAGGAAAAGAAAAAATTAAGTCTACGCTTTTCTGTTGGTGGGGTAGTAATCCTAGCTGCTTTGATTACAACTATTTTAACAGGACTTTTAACGATTAATCGATTTATCAATGTGATTAGTATTCTGGGAGTTGTTATTCCAACTGTTTATTTTCTAGTGATGTATTTTAGTAAAAAGACAACACAAATAGAGAAATCACGATTACTGGCTTATATTCCATTATTTATTACGGCCATGATGTTCTGGTCGATTCAAGAACAAGGCTCAACTATATTTGCACGGATTGCAGATAGCCAAACGTATTTGGATTTTGGCTGGTTGCATATACAGTCAAGCTGGTTTCAATCGATTAATCCATTTTATATTGTATTTTTAGCACCATTATTTGCAGTTGCATGGACAAAACTGGGAAAACGGCAACCAGCAACACCTGTTAAATTTGCAATTGGCGTCATTTTGTCCGGTGTATCATTTCTCATCATGGTTATTCCGTTTATATCCGGGGCGGATAAGATCAACTCATTGTGGCTGGTATTAAGCTTTTTAATTGTAACGTTAGGCGAGTTGTTCTTATCCCCAGTTGGGGCCTCGGCAACGACTAAGCTTGCACCAGCAGCATTCGCTTCCCAAACGATGAGTGTATGGTATTTATCGAATGCTTCAGCCCAAGCAATCAATGCGCAGCTGGTACGGTTTTATCATGTTGATACGCAAGTCATTTATTTTTCAATTATTGGTATTGTTTCGGTGGTTCTTGGCGTTGTTTTATGGTTTTTTTCTGGTAAAATTCATAAGTTAATGCGTGGTGTTGATTGATTAAGATAATTTGATGACGAGCAGGGGAATGAAACCTCTGCTCGTATGTATCAGGGCATTCATTTTTTGTATTATGTTTATTCAATTAAAAAAACAGGATCTGTTTAAAAAGTGTTGTTATTTGTATCGTTAATTACTATAATATACATTAAGTAAAAATATTCCTTCAATTACACATCATAACTTCTACTTCATAATTTACATCATTAGTTACCCACTAAATGAAAGCGTTTTCAGTATAAATCTATTGTTATGAAAAATTTTTCGTAGAGCAATTAATTACGCATGATTATTAAACAATACAAAATAAATTTGTAAGGGGAGAAGAAAAAGTGAATAATCTTACTGTTTTTTTAGAGACGTTCCCACTACCCGCTGTTATTACAAATGATAATAATCAAATACAGGTATGTAATACTACTTTTTTAAAATTGGTTTCGTGCGACCCAGTAAGGAAAAATATGACAGATCAATTTGGTGAATGGCGGGTTTATGACGGTAACTTTATTTCTGTGAAATTAAGGGGCCAACCCTATACATTAATTCTTGACCGCATAAGAGTCCACGGTAAAGAATTAATGCTATATTTTGTTTCCAATGGCGGATTAACCCGGTTGATAGAAGAACGAAAGGATTTAGAAAGGCTGATTGATACAATTGTGGAGAATTCACTTGATGTGATATATATTACTGATCGTGATGGAAACACATTAAATGTTAGTTCTAGAATTGAAAACTTTTTTGGTTTTCCAAAGGAAGATTTTATCGGGAAAAATGTGATTGAATTTGTGAAAAATGGTAAATTCAATGAATCTATGACCTTAAGGGTACTAAAGAAAAGAAAAATAATAAATTCGATTGCCGGAATCGACTCGTTAAAGTTGAAAACAGCAATTCCCGTTGTTGATGAAACAGGGGAAATTTATAAAGTTGTTACATTCGTTCGTAATATTACTGAACTCAATAAAACATATAATGAACTGAATAATGCACGTAAGTTAAAAAAACGCTATAAAAAAGAATTAGATAATATAAAAAGGCACGATATTATTATAAAGAGTAAAAAATTGAGCGAAGTATATGAGACGGCAGATCGCATTGCAAATGTTGATGCTACAATTTTAATACTTGGTGAGACTGGGGTAGGAAAAGATCTATTAGCTAATTATATTTATAGAATGGGAGACCGATGTGAAAAAGGGAGATTAATTAAGGTTAATTGCGGTGCGATCCCCTATGATCTTTTGGAGTCTGAATTATTTGGTTATGAAGCGGGCGCCTTTACAGGTGCAAAGCAGACTGGAAAAACTGGTATGTTTGAATTGGCACATCAAGGCGTATTATTTTTAGATGAAGTGGGTGAGTTACCACTTGCATTACAAGTCAAATTGCTCCGGGTCATACAAGAAAAACAAATCCAACGAGTTGGTTCAACAAAATCGAAAAAAATTGATGTAAGATTAATTACCGCGACAAACCGTAATTTGAAAAACATGGTCGAGACAGGGGGATTTAGAGAGGATTTGTACTATCGACTAAATGTTGTACCAATTACTGTTCCTCCTTTACGCGAACGAAGAGAAGAAATATTACCTCTTGTTCAATCATTTATTCATAAAATGAATAAAAGGTATGAACTAAATAAATCGTTTAGTAAAGAATTAAAAGAATTTTTTTATCAATATGCGTGGCCAGGGAATGTTAGGGAGTTATCTAACTTGGTTGAAAGATTGATCCTTACTATACCGCATCATGTTATTGACAGAAAAGATCTACCGCAAGAATATCAGAGCATTGAATTAACTCCTGAATGCTTATTAAACGTTCACAATGGGGAGCAAGTCAAAAATCCAAGAATAAAACCATTACGAACCGCATTGGAAGAGGCAGAGCGTGATATTTTAGCTAGTGCAGTTAAAAAGTTTGATAGCACATATAAAATTGCAAAGGCGTTAGAGACTAGTCAGACGACAATTGTAAGGAAACTAAAAAAATATAACTTAAAGTTAGATTAATAATGTCCTTTAAAAACATTGTGTAATATTGAAGTATGATCAAGGAAATTCAGAGATGATGTTTATATTCATTATATTCCATGCAGAGTGGGAGATAGGCACATCCAGATCCCCTTTTTGAGCAATCCCCGCCATTTAGTTTAACTGAGTTAAATCTAACTTAATAAGTTATATGTGGTTTATAAAAAAAGTGATTTGGGTTGAATTGAGTTACTTATGACTTAATATTATTTTACTTAAATGTGAAGTAATATTTATTGGATACATAACCTGCATAAAAACCGTAATCAATAAGAAAATGAATTTTTACTCTCTTCTATTCACAATATTGGCATAATTATTGCAATATAAATGACGGATAGAAAACTTGGGAGGTGTTAATGTGTATCATTAATTTTACCGATTGGTGGGTTATTATTTAAAGGTCACTTAAGCATTAATAGACACATGGGGGAGGTTTTATTATTTCGGATATTCTCCAAATAAAAATAGCTACCGATGATAATATGGGAAGTGTGAACGTTTATGTTATAACCGGTGATCCCGTGACGCTGATAGATACAGGACTTCCAACAAACCAATCTTTTCAACAACTAAGAAGTGGTTTAGCATCGATAGGTTTTTCCCTCCAAGATATTGAGCAGGTAATTATTACACATATGCATGATGATCATATGGGCGGAATTACCCTGATTCAGAAAGAGACAAATGCCACTGTTTATGTACATGAACAAGCAAGGTTTGAAATTACAGGTGGGAATTCAGAATTTGTTCGAATGGAAAGTTATATTCGAAAATTTGTTGAAGGATGTGGCACAAGGAAAATTAATACATCCAAACGACGATATCATGAAAAACAATGGGAATGTGTAAATTATCTTAGGGATGGGGACGTTATAAATGCCGGGGGAAGAAATCTCGAAATAATTTATGTCCCAGGACATAGTCAGACTGATATTTGTTTGTGGGACCACAATTCTGGAGATGTCTTTGTCGGTGATTTTTTATTACAGCACACTAAAGTAAATGCATTTATTTCGCCACCGCCACCGGGGCAAAAAAGTCGTCCAAGACCATTGGCGCAATTAAGAAGGTCATTACTCAAGATCCGCAATTTTCCTTTTAAAACTATTTATCCAGGTCATGATAATCCATTTACTGACCATTGTCATGTTATTGACGAAAGGTTATCCAAACAAGAAGACAGATGCAGAAAAATTTATGAGGTGTTACAAGTAGGTCCAAGTAGTGTTTATGAGATTAGTAAAGTAATGTTTCCGTGGTTAAATGATGAATCCATATTTTTAGGTTTATCAGAGGTTCAAGGTCATTTAGATCTTATGCAGGACGGCTCTCAAGTTTGTTCGGAAATGGTCAGGGATGTAACATTTTATAAGTTAAATGATCACTCTTAAACTTAAACTAGAATGATTTTACATTTAAGTATGAAACAATATAAGGAAAACCAAATAAATATGATTTGAAAATGATTTCGATGAGTATCGTTTTTCCTGATATTACTATCTAGTGTCTTCTTACGGTAAGTAATTGACGATTAAGGGTTCTTCTTAGTAATGAATCTATAGATCTGTGATTGATCGATAAAAGAATAGGTTTGAAAAGTATAATCTAATATTTTTAACTAAGGAGTTGTATGGAATGGATTTCACATTGTCTGATGAACAAAGGATGGTACAAAAAACAGTTAGGGATTTTGTTAATAAGGAGTTGAAACCACTTGAACAAGAAGTATTGAAGAACGAGAGAGAAGGGAAGCCTGGGATTTCCAAGGGAAAAGGAGAAGAGTTGCAAAAAAAAGCAAAAGATATCGGATTTTGGGGCATCAATACACCTGAAGAATTTGGGGGAGCGAACCTAGGTGCTATGATGTCAGCATTAATCGCAATGGAAATGGGACGTACTTTTGTGCCCTTTAGCTTTGGTGGATCTGCAGATAACATTCTTTATGATTGTAATGAAAAGCAAAAGAAAAAATTTTTATTCCCGGTTATTAATGGCGAGAGAAGATCTTGTTTTGCTATAACAGAACCTGGAGCAGGTTCTGATGCAAGAAATATAAAAATGCCAGCTATAAAAGATAATGATCACTGGGTGTTAAATGGTGAAAAAGTTTTCATAACTAATGGAAATGAAGCGGATTTTGCCATGGTTTTTGCAGTAACTGATAAGGAAAAAGGAGCTAATGGAGGGGTTACTTGTTTCTTAGTTGATCGGGATATGGGTTGGCGATCTGAATATATTCATACAATGGGAGAATGGGGACCAGCGACACTTATTTTTGAAAATGTACGTGTACCAGAAGAAAATGTGTTAGGTGAAGTTGGGCAAGGTTTTAAACTTGGAATGAAATGGATCGGTCAAGGAAGATATATGATTCCAGCTCGTGCAATTGGTACTGCAGAAAGACTGCTTCAAATGGCGATTGATTATTCCCAAACGCGTGAAACATTTGGTAAGCCTATTGCAGAAAGGCAAGCTATACAATGGATGATTGCGGATTCTGCAGTAGAAATTGAGGCTGCTAAATGGATAGTATTACGCGCGGCTTGGATGGCGGAAAAAGGCATGGATGCTCGTCATCAGTCTTCTATGGCAAAATTAAATGGTGCTATTATGGCTAATGAAGTAGTTGACCGTGTATTGCAAATACATGGGGGTATGGGATATACGAAAGAATTACCAATTGAACGCTGGTATCGAGAATTGCGACTCACACGGATTTTTGAAGGAACAGATGAAATCCAGCGCCGCACGATTGCACGAAATCTATTAAAAGGGCATGTAAAAGTAGGAGAATTATTGTAATAATAACTACCTTTACACAATAAAGACCCATTAAATGTATAGAATATTACGTGAAAGGTGGGTATAAATGAATTCTGGAAAAACTGCTGCAATTGTTGGAGTTGCGGAATCAGACCTAGGGAAGACCCCAAATAAAAATGTTTTACAGCTTCAGGCACAAGCTGCTAAAGCAGCATTAGACGATGCTGGGTTAGGTAAGGACGACGTAGATGCCTTGTTTACTGCTGGTAATTGGGCTTGGGCGCCAAGTTTAATGTTAGCGGAGTACCTGGGGATTCAATCAAAATTCATGGACGCAACAAACATAGGAGGAGCATCATTTGAAACTCATGTAGGACACGCGATGGCTGGAATTGAGGCAGGTTTATTTAATGTTGCCCTAATTACGTATGGAAGTACTAATCGTACAAATCCAGTGAATGCATCATTTAATGCGCCTTTGACTACACAATATGAACAACCTTATGGATTACCAGGAACGGTAGGATCATACGCTTTAGCTGCAATGCGACATATGCACCAGTATGGTACAACTTCAGAGCAATTGGCGGAAATAGCAGTAGCAACTAGAAAATGGGCAACTTTAAACAAAAAGGCATACAAACGAGAGCCGATAGAAATATCTGACGTACTCCATTCGCGTTATATTGCTGAGCCTCTTCATTTATTGGATTGTTGTTTGGTTACAGATGGAGGTGGTGCAGTTATTGTGGCATCGAAAGAGGTGGCATCAACATTAAAAAAACGGCCTGTGTGGATATTGGGACATGGAGAAGCTAGTTCACATAATTCTATTGTAAACATGCCTGATTTTACGGTGACGAGCGCTTGTGAATCGGGACAAAGGGCGTTTGAAATGGCAGGTGTTTCACAATCAGAGATTGATATAGCGGAAATATACGACTCATTTACGATAACCGTCCTCCTAACACTTGAAGCCTTAGGATTTTGTGGATATGGGGAAGGTGGGGCATTTGTAAGTGGACAACGAACTGCACCTGGTGGTCCCTTCCCTATGAATACAAATGGTGGTGGACTTTCTTACTGTCACCCAGGCATGTACGGAATATTCCTGCTAATTGAAGCTGTAAGGCAATTAAGGGGTGAGTGTGAAAATAGTCAAGTAAGTAATGCCAAAATTGCATTAGTACATGGTACAGGAGGGGTATTATCCTCTACTTCGACTGTTATCTTGGGGAGGGATTAATAAAATGGCTCAAAAAATTCCGAAGCCTATACATGATGACGAATCTAAACCTTTTTGGGATGGCCTTAACAATAACGAATTGTTGATACAACACTGCAAATCATGTGATCACAATATTTTTTATCCACGGTCGCTTTGTCCGAACTGTTTTTCAGATCAAATTCATTGGTGCAAGTCCAGCGGGATTGGCAAGATTTATAGTTATACAGTAGTACACCAGGCTTTTGGTCTGTATAAAGATGAAGTTCCATACATTGTAGGGATTGTTGAGTTAGATGAAGGTGTAAGGATGATGACACGTATTATTGGCCAACGCAGTCAAATTAGGATTGATAATCGAGTGAAGGTAATGTTTAGACGAATAGAAGATGACTTTACGCTTCCATATTTTCAATTGGTCTAATAAAAGGTTAGCGATAGTTGTTAAGTAGGATGAACATTTTATAAAGACCTATTATTCATAGGTATATTTAAAATGGTAATATACGGAAGTCAAATTCTTCGTTTGACCTTTACACTTACACTTAGGAAGTGAAAGTAGATGAATTATATTGATGGATAAAAAAGTGTTTTTTTTGCTTGGATTCATCATGTTCTTAACGATGACGGGATATGGAATTGTCCTTCCTACATTACCTTTTATAGCGGATGATTTGAGATTGACATCGTTTCAAATGGGATCTTTAATAACTGGATGGGCAGCTTCTCAATTAATCTCTGCTCCAATTTGGGGGCGTTTTGCCGATAAAATGGGCAGAAAACCTGTACTGATATTTGGACTTTTTGGTTTTGGAATAGCTTTTCTTATTCTACTATTAGCCCAAAATTATTGGCAGTTGCTTTTGGCACGATTAATTGGAGCTGCTTTGAGTTCTGGTACGCACCCGGCCGTTTTTTCTATCGTAGCCGATTATTCAAATAAGCGGAATCGAAATATTTCCATAGCAAAAATGGGGGCGGTAAATGGTCTGGGTTTCCTGTGTGGGCCAGCAGTTGGTGGACTGTTTACACCTTTAGGGGTGACGGTGCCATTTATTGTGGCGGGTACCTTAGCGTTAGTAACTATACCTTTGGCGTCGATTTATATTAAAGAGCCCAAGCTAAAAGAAATTCAATTAAATGAAGATGACTCCACTTCTTTTTGGCGTTCGGTTTTAATGGTAACTAAAACAGGATATTGGGATTTATATGCAATTACGTTAGGCTTATCTTTGGCAGCATCCAGCTTTTTTGGTTTATTAGGCTATTTTATGATAGCACGGTTTAGTGCTAGCGCAATTTTTGTTAGTTTAGCTTTTAGTGCACAGGCGGGAACATCGGTAATTGTTCAGTTTTTCATTCTGCGGAAAATCTATGAACTCTGGGATGAAGAAAAGATATCAAAGATTGGTCTGGTCGTTGTTACTGTTGGCTATGGTTTGATTGCCCTGGCACCAGTTACATGGGTAGTAATTGCAGGGTGTTTATTTACTGGTTTTGGCCAGGCATGTGTGCGGCCAACAGTAATTTCACTCCTGTCTAAGCGGGAAGGGATGGGGCAAGGAATAACAATGGGATTGCAACAATCCATGGATAGTTTGGGAAGGATAATTGGCCCGCTATGGGGGGGATGGATATTTTCACTAATGATACCGGGACCATTTTTAACATCTGCACTCATAACATTGCTGCTGCTCGCGATATTGTTAGTAGTTAATTCAGATCACCGTTTAAACATGCCAAGAATTAGAGAAAAGAACTCTAGAATGTAAGTTTTAAGATTTAGTTTTGATAGGGAATGAACATAAAATAACCATGTTTTTCAAAAGTAATGTAAACGCTTTCCTTAAAAAGTGATTTTTGTGGAGGGATAAAATGCTTCTTACAGAGTTATTAGAAGAAAATATTACAGCATTTGGTGAGTATTCTTTTCTTTATTATGAAGAGAAATCCTACACAAACGTAGAGACACAAAGCATGGCTAGAAAAGTTTCTGGGTTAATAGGTTCACTCGGAATAAAAGCTGGTGAACGGATTCTCGTTTGCATGCCAAATTGTCCAGAAGTTATTTTTTCTTACCAGGGGATCTTACGCTCAGGATCAATCGTTATCCCTGTAATGTATCTGCTACATGAAAATGAAATCAATTATATTTTAAAAAACTCGGAAGCAAAGGCCATTATTACTTCTTCTTTTCTTTTAAGTAAAATGGTAAGAGCCACGGAGAATTTAAAAGAAAAACCTAAAATTATTTGCATTGACGCTCCACACGGAAATGACCTCGCTGAAAATAATGATGTGGAAATTATAGAGTGGGAAAAAGCCTTAATTAAAGTAGATATAAAAGAAGAAAGGCGTCCAGATTTAACAGACAATGATGTAGCAGTCATTTTATATACTTCCGGGACAACAGGGATACCAAAAGGAGTCATGTTAACACATAAGAATTTATATGCTAGCGCCTCAAATGGTTCATCTTTAAGAAATGGTGATAGGGGAACTACCCTGGGGGTATTACCGCTAGCACATATTTATGGCTTTGGAGTTATGAATGGTTTAATTATTCAAGGAAATTCCATCGTTATTTTTGCTAAATTTGATGCGGAAGAAGTATTTAAAGTGATAGAAAAATTTAAAGTAAAATCTTTTGCTGGTGTTCCCGCTATGGTACACGCAATGGTTAACAACCCGAATTCTAATAAGTATGATTTATCCTCTTTAGAGGTTGTTGGTTCAGGTTCTGCAGCATTACCAATTACGCTAAGAAAACAGTTTCAGGATAAATTTAATGCAGAGGTACATGATGCCTACGGGCTGTCAGAAGCATCACCGGGTGTTGCTGCACAACGTAATGGTATGCCAATTAAGGAGGGATCGGTTGGAATGCCAATACCGGGGGTTAAAATCAAAGTGGTAGACGCAGAAGGAATTGAATTACCAGCCGGAGAAGTTGGAGAACTTTTGGTTCAAGGTGATAATGTCACCCCTGGATACTTCCGTAATGATAAAGCAACTGGCGAAGCACTTATAGACGGTTGGCTTCACACCGGCGATATGGCAAAAATTGATGAAGATGGTTATTTATTTATTGTAGACCGTAAGAAGGATTTAATTATACGAGGCGGATTCAATATTTATCCACGTGATCTAGAAGAATTAATTGCAAAACACAGAGCTGTATCTGAAGTCGCAGTTATTGGTGTACCTTCTGAGAGAATGGGCGAAGAAATACTTGCGTGCGTTGTGAAGAAGGAAGGGGAAAGTGTTAGTGAGCAAGAATTGATAAATTATTGTCAGGTTCATCTTGCTAAATATAAGACTCCAAGAAAAGTAGTATTTGTACATGAACTTCCAAGAAATGGAGTAGGTAAAATCTTAAAGATACGTTTGAAAAAAGCATACCAGGATTATAAATTCTCTGTTTAATAAACTATTCGATGATTTACAAAAGAGGAGGTATATTTAATGGTTAGAAAACTCTTTTACGAACGTGAGCTTACATCTTACCCAATGGGGCGAAAAAGGGCTTGGTTTTTGTTTATCGTAATACTAGCTAACTTTATTGCAGCATATGAGGCACAGATTTCACCTGTTATTCCAATGCTTATGCAAGATCTTCAAATGGATCTTACAACATATGGCTTAATTGCAGCGGTTTCTGTGGTATTTGCTGGTGCTTCTGCCTTAATATTTGGACCATTAGCGGATCGCTATGGCCGAGTTAGATTTTTGGTGCCGAGCTTGCTATTGACAGGGGTAGTTGTCTTTAGCATGGTATTTGTTAAGTCAGTAATGGGATTGCTTTTGGTTCGAGTGATTTTGGGTATTGTGGAGGGGGCATCAATTAGTACAACAGCAGGATTGGTCCGGGATTTTTCACCAAGAATGGGTCGTGCCATGGCTTATGCATTATGGACATTTGGTCCTGTCGGTTCTAATTTTTTTGCTAATGGATTGGCAGGTTGGACGCTCCCGATTTTCGGTACATGGGAATCCCAATTTTATATACAAGGAATTATTGCGTTAGGTTCGGCAATTTTTATTATGTTATTTATTTCAGATTTATCTCCTCAATTACGTGAGCAGATTGTTACCGGGAAGGAGGACATCAAACAAATTAACAAAAAGATAATAACGAAAAGGCCAGAAGAACAAAAAAAGGGAGGGATGCTATCTGTCCCTCACATTGTAGCATTGAGTATTGGAATTTCTCTATTTTTAACAACATACGTAACGATTCAAGCATATGGTGCAACATTGTTAGAGCAAGGTTTCGATCTAAGCAATTCACAGGCAGCAGCGGTTGCAAAATATTTTTGGCTGTTTAACCTGTTTACATTAGTTATCGCTGGTTGGATTTCTGATAAGTTAATGCTTCGAAAAATTATATCTTTAATAGGAGCTATTGCTGCAGTTCTTTATATGTCATACTTTGCATCTTTATTTGGTTCAACAATTTCAGAGGGACACCTAATAATTTATACATCTCTTTTGGGAGGTCTTATAGGAATTGCTTACGGCCCTTGGATGGCACTGTTCTCAGAGAACGCTGAAGATATTAAAGCGTCTTTACAGGCTTCCGCATGGGGACTTTGGGGGTTTGCCGTAAGAGTTGTTGGTTTTTCTGTAACATTAATTGCACCAATAATTGTCGCAGCACATGGTTGGGGTACGTGGATGTGGATAGCCGCAGTTGCAGGGATGATCTATATTCCACTATTGTTTATGGGAAAAGGTCCTTGGTTTCGTAACCAAATAAATGATGTAACCACTGAGCCAGCCGTTACTCCCGTAGAATCAACAAAATAATCTATTGCATTATATTTCATAAGGAAAGGAATTAAATCGAAATTCACCAATTAGGAAGGAAAAAGACTTGGCAAATTTATCCCGTCTTAACGGGCAGTAAGACCCCCACTTCAAGATTTTGAAGTGAAACTAAAAAAGATAGGTGGGGGTCAACTGGATGACAAAGGTCCAATCCTGTTCTCGGCCTGCACGATACAGGTCACAAGGGCCTTGCAACTCAGGTGTTCTCGTTCTTAGCCTTTGTCCTCCTTCTGTCTCAGTGGGGATGAAAGTGCAGGCTAGGTACGCCAAGTCCTGGGGATACGCCTGCATTAGAACATGCTATTCGTCGAAAGCTTCCACTGAATGAAGCGACGCTTTATTTTAACTTGACATTCAAAAAATGAATAGTTAGAATAATGGTAACCGCCAGAAATTATAGTAAAACATCGGGGAAGTGTTTGGACTTGTCATTACGCGAACAAAAAGCTGCGAAGAAAAAAGAAGACATGATTAAATCCGCTGTAAGTATTATTAGTGAAAAAGGCTATCATGCCACGACGATGGAGGATATTGCTTCCAAGCTGCTGATGACCAAGGGATCTGTTTATTACTATTTTAAAGATAAACAGGATTTGTTATTTCAAAGTCAAAAGATGTTATTGGAACAAAGCATTGCACACATTGAGAAAATCAGCAATGAAGACTTACAAATAATAGAAAAGCTCCGTAAAACGATGCTGGTACATATTGAATATCTGATTACAGAAAGGACCGGTTTTGCCATGGGAGTGAAACCGGAGCAATTTTTCATAGGGGGGCAATTAGCAGAGATTCTGCGTTTGAGGAATCAATATAGTGAGTATATCGATGATTTGTTACATGTGGGGATCGAACAAGGTGTGTTTGCGGAGGTAGATATAAAGATTGTTCGCAATATTATATTAGGGGCAATGAATTGGGTGATCGAATGGTACTCGCCTCACGGTCAGAAGGATAAAAAGGGATTGGCTCAATCTATATCCATGTATTTGCTACGAATGCTTATTAAGCAGTAATAAAGTGAGACTTCATTCAGTGAGGATTTCGACGAATATAAAGGAAGGTGTGTAACAACCATGCAAATCAAAAACAAAATAGCACAAATGAAAGAATCAATGGAAATCCCAGTGATTATGGCGCCTATGTTTATCGTTAGTAACCCAAAAATGGTTATCAGCGCCTGCGCTTCAGGGATTGCCGGTACGTTCCCCGCTTTAAATGCCAGAGCGGGTGAGATCCTGGAGGAGTGGATGCAAGAGATTAATGCGGATTTGGATCAAATCAAGCAGCAACGTCCGGGGGAAAAAGTTGCTCCTTGGGGTATTAATTTTATTGTTCATCGGTCGAATAAACGGTATGTGGAAGATTTAAAATTAATTGAGAAGTATCAGCCGCCATTAGTTATTACATCATTGGGGGATCCTGGCCCGGTTGCTGAAATTGTGCATGCATATGATGGTGTTGTTTTCTCTGATGTGATTAACATAAGATTTGCCAAGAAAGCAATTGAAAAAGGTGCGGATGGACTCGTTCTAGTCGCAGCGGGGGCAGGGGGCCATGGTGGTACATATAATCCTATTTCGTTTGTGCATGAAGTACGGGGATTTTTTGACGGACCGCTTGCATTATCCGGCGGTATGACCAAAGGAGAAGATATTCTTGTAACTGAATTACTGGGAGCTGACTTTTCGTACATGGGGACACGGTTTATCCCCGCCAAAGAAAGTTCTGCACAAGGTGGTTATAAGGACATGATTGTGGACGCTTCGATTGAGGATATCGTTTATACCGATGCATTTAGCGGTGTGAATGCCAATTATTTGCTTCCGAGTATTACAGCTGCAGGACTCGACCCGGGCAATCTACAGAAAAAGGAAAAGGTTGATTTCTCTCAGCTGCGAAATAAAGAGGTAAAGGCATGGAAAGATGTTTGGGGTGCCGGCCAAGGTGTAGGTTCGATCAATACGAGCCAGTCTGTGGCGCAAATTGTGGAAGAATTGAAGACGGATTATGATGAAGCTATTGAAAAGGTATCAAGAAAAACATCGATACAAAAACAATAATGCAGGCACTAAGGAGGTGCACAGATGACGGAAGTTGTAGAGATAAAGAATGACAAGCAAATTTGCTATATTACCATGAACAGACCAGATAAGCGGAATGCTTTATCCGTTGAACTTGTTACGAAAACCATTCATGCTCTAAAGGAGGCGGAGAAAGATGATCACGTAAGAGCGATTATCCTGTCCGGAGCAGGAAAGGCATATTGCGCCGGCGGTGATATCGATGCTATGAGCAGCAGCAGTAATTCGGCGGATGCAATTACCTATATGGAAACAGCATCATCATTAACCAAAACAATTCTCCATTTGAATAAATATGTAATCAGTGCTGTTCATGGTTTTGCTGCTGGGGCAGGATTTAGTCTTGCATTGGCATCTGATTTCATCATTGCTGATAAACAAGCAAAATTCGTTGCCAGTTTTCGAAACATCGGGTTGGTTCCAGATTTGGGATTAATCAAATTGCTGGCAGAAAGCGTTCCATCGCCCATTGCTAAGGAGTGGGTCGCTTCGGGGAAACCAATTAGTGCCGATACACTTTATGAAAAAGGATTGATTAATCGGTTAGCAGAAGGTAAAAATATTGTCAAAGAAGCAGCTGAATTTGCGCAATTTATCGTAGAGGGGCCTCCATTTTCGAATAAGTTCGTAAAGTATCTATTTAATCATGCAGGCGAATTCTGCCATGAAGCAAGCTTGATGCAAGAAAACATGATTCAGTCATTAATGTTTCAGTCAGAAGATGCAAAGGAAGGAATTCAGGCCTTTTTGGAGAAGCGGCCGGCTCATTTTACTGGCAAATAGAAGTGAAGAGAAAGGAGAAATCAGTCAATGTCTAAACAGATCATTCAGACACAACAAGAAGTGCGGGATGTCTTGAAACCATTTAACTTAATCCCGGTTACACTGGACCTTCCGTTTCGTCTCAACCATGTCAATTGTTTTCTGGCTGAAGGGGAAAACGGCTGGACAGTCATTGATGCAGGACTACACAATCAGGAAACGAAAGCAAGATGGGACGAGGAATTGAAACAAAAAACGGTTACTGATATCATTATTACGCATTATCATCCGGATCATTTTGGTTATGCTGGCGGGTTGCAGGAAAAAACAGGTGCTATCGTGTCTATGACCAAGATAGATTATGATGCGGGTATCAACGCTTGGACGGAGAGCTTCCTGTCGCAACTTGATGGGAACTATAAGTTGGCTGGAGTTCCGGACGATGTGGCAGCAAATATGACGGAGAATACAGAAGAGTTTGTTGACCGCGTCACACCATATCCTGATGTCGACCATTACTTGGAAGAAGGAGAAAGGCTGCAAATCGGCGGCAATGAATATGAGGTAATCTTTACACCGGGACATTCGGATGGATTGGTCAGTTTTTATAATCAGGATAAAAACATACTTTTATCAACGGATCATATTTTACCAAAGATTACCCCGAATATTTCGTACTGGTTTCATGGTGACGCAAACCCATTGGCAAGTTATTTAAACTCATTAGAAAAAGTAAAAAAGCTGAATGCTGATCTGGTGGTCCCTTCACATGGTAAACCTTTTTATGGCGCCAATCAGCGCATCAATGAAATCGAGCAGCATCATGAGGAGCGATTGACGGCTGCGCTGGATGCTATTGTGGACGGGGCAAGTGTTTATGATGCCTGTCATAAGCTTTTTCAAAAAAGGCTTAATGTCCATGAAATGCGGTTTGCGGTGGGAGAAACACTTGCCCATCTGGAATATTTGCGTCATAAAGGTGAATGCAAACGTGAAATGCGAAATGGGTCGTATTGGTATTCCGTATGATATCATCTTTCATAAGGCTTTTACATCCAATTGGCGGATGAATTCAACAAATGCGCGGACAATATTCATCTGCAGGGAGTCTTCGTTATAGTACATCCATGTTTTACGGGTAATCGGTTCTCCGCCTGTATCATGGATTACTTTAACGACCAGCTCTGGATGTGACCGGACAACAAGATTAGCCAAAACAGCATACCCTAATCCATTGATAATCATTTCCTTGCAGGTTTCCACTTGATTAACCTGAATATTAATATTAGGGGTTTGATTATAATTCGTATACCACCAATCCTCCACAAGGCTCTTCATATTCTCGTCGGTATAGTAATCAATTCGCGGTAACTTCGGAAGTTCTTCCCACTTGAATTCCCATGGGGACGCAACACATATTGCCTCTTCATAAAGTAAGTCCTTTTTATCCTTCCAGGAATAGTCTCCCTTAATAAAGCTGACATGTACATCATGATTTAAAATCAATCGATGCATTTCACTGCTCCATCCAGTTACGACCTGGAATTCTACATCTGGATATTTTTGTTTGAATAAACGTAGCACTTTGGGCATTTTATTTAATCCGAAGAAATTTGATGCTCCGACCCGTAGCGTGCCTGCCACATGGCTTTTCATATTGTTGATGGTTTCTTCAATTTTTCGCTGTTCATCGAGCATTGTCTTGGCATGCAGGGCAAGTTTAACTCCTTCAGGGGTAAACGTAATTCCTCGTCGCTTTCGCATAATAAGCTGTACGCCATAATACGTTTCCAGTTTTTGAATTCTGGATGTCAACGTAGGCTGTGACAAAAATAATAGTTGAGATGCTTTGGTTATATTTTCAGTTGTGTACAGCGTCGTGAGCATTTTCCAATCCTGATAATTCATCGACAAACACCTCTTTCCAACTTAGTTCCTGCTTCAGTGTCCAGTGAACATTTTCAACTTTGTACGAAACAGCCGCTTATCAAATGGTATAGACATTAAAAAAATCTATAGCTGGTAATTATTATTATATATTTTCTTTATCTTCATTTCTACCTTATAATAGAATTATAGTAGAAATGAAAGAATGGCAGGTTACATGGGATCATTGTGTGTTTTTTGAAAGGGATTTCAATAACAGATTAGTGAGCAAAAAAGGAGGATATATTGATGAAGACGCAAGATGCATTTGTACCAGGCTTGGAAGGTGTTATTGCAGCAGAAACGGCCATCTCGTTACTAGATACAGAGCAGGAAAAAATAATTATCAGAGGGTATGACTTAATCGATTTATCCAAACGAAAAACGTACGCAGATATTGTCTATTTGTTGTTGGAAGGGACGCTACCGTCAGTTGAAGAACGCCTGGCATTGGAAGATAAATTAAAAGCGAATTATGATGTTCCGCAGACCGTAACCGATGTTTTACAATCCCTTCCAAAGGAAACACACCCGATGGATGGCCAGCGAACAGGCGTATCGGTATTGGCCGGATTTGATCCGACGATTCAGGATCGATCAGAGGAAGCAAATAAAAAGAGAGCGTATGAAATTCTTGGAAAACTGCCTGCCATCACGGTAAACAGTTATCGATTAATAACGAATCAAAAATTGATTGAACCAGATCAGGAATTAGACTACAGTGCCAACTTTTTGTATATGATTACTGGCAATAAGCCAACTGAAATGGAAGCTGCCATTTTTGATCGTTCCCTTTTATTATACAGCGAACATGAAATGCCGAACTCTACATTTGCAGCAAGGGTTATTGCTTCCACACAAGCAGACATGTATGGTGCACTAACAGGAGCTGTATCGTCATTGAAAGGAAGTTTGCATGGCGGGGCCAATGAAGCGGTCATGTATATGTTGAAGGAAGCAAATTCGGTTGAAGAATTTGAAGAGTTGCTACAAAAGAAATTGCAGCACAAAGAAAAAATCATGGGGTTTGGCCATCGTGTCTATATGAAAAAGATGGACCCTCGTGCCTTGATGATGAAAGAATCTTTGAAGCAGCTGTGTGAATTAAAAGGAGATTCCCTGCTACTGGATATGTGTGAAGCTGGAGAAAGCGTTATGGCAGAAGAAAAGGGGCTATATCCAAATCTGGATTACTATGCAGCCCCGGTTTATTGGATGCTGGGAATTCCGATTCCTTTATATACACCAATCTTCTTTAGCTCCCGAACTGCTGGTTTGTGTGCGCATATTACAGAGCAGCATGCCAATAATCGGCTATTTCGCCCGCGAGTTAAATACACCGGTGAGGGATCTATAAATGACGGTTGCTACACAGAACGATAAATGATGAAATGGACAATGGAAAGGAAGCTGACAATGGAAAAATTGCAAGAAAAAAAGACGACTGATTCGTTAATTGAAGAGATCACGGATTACGTATTAAATACACGAATAACGAGCAAGGAGGCATTCTCCACAGCACATTATATATTGATTGATACGTTAGGTTGTGGGATACTGGCACTGAACTATCCGGAATGTACAAAATTGCTGGGGCCAATTGTACCAGGTACAGTTGTGCCTTATGGAACCCGGGTTCCCGGAACGCCACATGTACTTGATCCAGTACAAGGGGCATTCAATATCGGCTCGATGATTCGCTGGCTAGATTATAATGATACATGGCTTGCTGCTGAATGGGGACATCCTTCAGATAATCTTGGTGGAATCCTAGCTACGGCGGATTATGTCAGCCAGCAGCGACTCAGTAAAGGGGAAGCACCTGTCACGGTTCAGGAAGTATTGGAAATGATGATTAAGGCACATGAAATTCAAGGAATCCTTGCTTTAGAGAACAGTTTGAATCGTGTTGGTCTTGACCATGTATTATATGTAAAAATAGCTACAGCTGCAGTTGTAACGAAGCTGCTAGGCGGGGGTCGGGATGAGATTTTTAATGCTGTTTCCAATGCTTGGATTGATAATTCCAGTCTGCGTACGTACCGTCATTTTCCAAATACGGGATCCCGAAAGTCATGGGCTGCCGGGGATGCAACAAGCCGTGGTGTACGTCTGGCAATGATGGCCATGCAAGGGGAGATGGGATATGAAACAGCGCTAAGTGCTCCCGGCTGGGGATTCCAGGATGTATTATTCGGTGAGCAGGAGCTTAAACTTGGCAAGCCACTTGGCAGCTATGTAATGGAGAATATATTATTTAAAGTGTCCTATCCAGCTGAATTTCATGCACAAACTGCCGCTGAAGCAGCTGTGCAACTGCACCCAGAGATAAAATCCCGGTTGGAGGATATTGATCAGGTAACCATTACAACGCATGAATCAGCAATCCGAATCATTGATAAAAAAGGTCCATTGTATAACCCGGCCGATCGGGATCATTGTATTCAATATATTACCGCAGTGGGTCTAATTAAAGGAAATGTAACGGCAGAGGATTATGAGGATGACGCAGCGGCTGATCCTAGGATCGATGCATTGCGTGATAAAATGGTTATCACGGAAAACAAAGCATATACAGAGGATTACTTAGATCCAGATAAACGTTCTATTGCGAATGCGGTACAGGTACATTTTAAAGACGGTACTTCAACGGAAAACATTGCAGTTGAATACCCATTAGGTCATCGTTTTCGTCGGGAAGAAGCGTTTCCGAAAGTGTTAACTAAATATGCTGCGAATCTAGCAACCCAGTATCCGGAAAAGAAACAAAAGAGAATAGTAGCTATCACCAGTGATTATCAAAACGTAGCACAAATGAACGTAAATGAATTTGTTGAGTTATTCTTATAAATGGCAGGAGGTATCGTGTAAATGGCATGGATAGTGGATCAATCATCCTCTCAAGAAGAATTAGCAGCACAATTTAAAGCATTGATTCAGGAGAAGGAAATTTTACAAATTCCAGGGGCCCATGATGGCATGGCCGCCCTAATGGCAAAAAAAGCAGGATTCTCCGCTCTGTATTTATCAGGAGGAGCATATACCGCAAGTCAGGGGTTGCCAGATCTTGGTATCGTTACGTCAACGGAAGTGGCCGATCGGGCAAAAGAGCTGGTACGGGCAGCCAACCTTCCAGTACTTGTTGATATTGATACCGGATTTGGCGGCGTCTTATATGTGGCCCGCACAGCAATGGAGATGCTGGAGGCTAATGTAGCAGCTGTGCAAATTGAGGATCAGCAGCTTCCGAAAAAATGTGGCCATTTGAATGGGAAACAGCTGGTGACAAAAGAGGAAATGGCCCAGAAAATTCAAGCGATCAAAAAGGTTGCCCCTTCATTGGTTGTTGTGGCTCGTACAGATGCCAAAGCTGTTGAGGGCATTGATGCAGCCATCGAACGGGCTAGAGTATACATCGAGGCTGGTGCTGATGCGATTTTCCCAGAAGCGCTGCAGACGCAAGAGGAGTTTCAGTTATGTGCACAAAAAATTGATGCACCGCTACTGGCAAATATGACGGAGTTTGGTAAGACGCCATATATTTCGGCACAAGAATTTCAGGATATGGGCTTCCAAATGGTTATTTATCCAGTTACCTCTTTGCGGGTGGCTGCCAAAGCCTATGAACGTATATTTGGCTTGATTATGGAAGAAGGTACACAAAAATCCGGACTTGACGATATGCAAACGCGAAAAGAGTTATATGAAACTATATCGTTACATGACTTTGAGGCACTTGATCAAAATATCGCCAAAACCGTTTTGCAAGATGATTAATGAATGATAATTAAGTGATATATATACAGTAAAGAGGAACCTTATTTCGATTGGGGTTCCTCTTTTTTGATGAAGTACTCTGTTTCGTATATTTGGCTATAATCATGTCTTCACCACCTTGTGTTTTTAAAGGGCATTCATCCTTTTCACTATTTGTGAATTTGGAATAGGATAACGTAGACGATAATATGAAGGAGGTGTTCGTATATGTTTCCTGTAAGACAACGACGACCGATGCCACCATCTCCGTTTGCCATGCCGCGAATGCAGCGACAGCAACAACAACCGAAGAATCGGTCAAATGTTTTAGCAATGTTCCAAACACCTGAAGGAAACGTTGATTTTGATAAGATTTCTACAACAGCTAAACAAGTTAATCAAATTTACCAGCAAGTCAGTCCAATGGTTAGCCCGCTAGTAACGAGATTCTTCAAATAAACAGCCATTACACAGTTACATTGAGATTAGCCATAAGCAAAGGATTTGATGTGAATGACAATCCAAAAGGCAACACTCCGGGATTTGCAAATTATCAAGCAGCACGCGCGCCAAGTAAGACGAGAGTCGATTGCAGATCATGATACACTATTGACAGCTAATCATAGATATTCTGTCGTATCAGCTACCATTAATAGCGGTGGATACTATTTGGTTGATAGTAATCAAAATAAAGTACGTGGATGGATCGGCATTGGACGAAATATTGATACTCTTTCAGGGGAAATAATAGGATTTATTTCAGAAATTTATATCCTTCCAGAATACCGGGAACAGGGAATTGCTGAAAAACTATGTAATCGGGCGCTTTGCGAATTAGAAGATGCGGGCTTGAAACAGGTGCAATTACAAGTTTATGTTGGAAATGCTGCGAAACAACTGTATCAAAAACTCGGATTTACAGATACCTCTGTATTAATGACAAAAAAGCTGGAATAAAAGCGTTTTTATTTCGCCAAAGGTTAAAACAACCAAAAAAAGCCGGTTCCGCCACATGGGAATCCGGCTTACTTCCTTTGTTTAGTTTTCATTATCAAAGATGTTGATAAACTTTCTGCTATCATTCTTCTTTGGGATGGAAATTTTCAGGATCCCATCTTTCAGAACGGCACTGGTATCTTTTTCGGA
Source organism: Lentibacillus songyuanensis (assembly GCF_039548255.1). Taxonomy (NCBI): domain Bacteria; kingdom Bacillati; phylum Bacillota; class Bacilli; order Caryophanales; family Bacillaceae; genus Lentibacillus; species Lentibacillus songyuanensis. Next base: position 322,283 of record NZ_JBCLVH010000002.1, on the reverse strand, counting down.
AATGGTGAAGGGCAATGTAATGAGACGCTCCAGCGTTTGGTACGACTCTTCCTTATGAACGCTCTGGCCAGTTTTATTTTTCCCTTCAAAACTGGATCGATTCTCGGCGATAATTCGTAATTGGTTACCAATGATTTCAAGTTGAATTTGATCCCGTTTATAGCCTGGCAATTCTGCCTCAACTACTACACTTGACTTGGTTTCATGGGTATGGACGCGAATGGAACGCCGGTTAACTAAAGAATTAAAGTTGTTAACGGAATCATTAAAAAAGGAATCGATTTGGTCCAGCAGATGATTGAATGGCTGCCGTTCAGATCGCTTTGACTGCTTATCGTTGTTCTCACTCAAGGCAACACTCACCTCACTTATGTTTAATTCACTAATAAACTATGCACAAAAACGCGAAAAGGGCTGGGCGATTTTAGGAGGCCAATTCCCAACTTGGTTAAATTCCGACTATTCGATACTATATGTTAGCAATTTATAAGGTAAGATCATTAAGTATCGATCATCACGATGGATCACGTTTAACCACGTTATATCACGTTTAATGCGTTTTGACGAAATATTGGCTGTCGTTTAAGCTATTAAACATGTGATTGTTTTTCACACATATCAATCTGGAGGTGGGAGCATTAGTAAAAGTGCAACGAAGGAATTAGTCAAGCCAACGGTAACAACAAAGAAATTTCGTTTTCGTAAACCTGAAAAAAATGATGGAGCGGCAGTTTGGGAGCTGGTGAAAAATACTGGTGTATTGGATTTGAACTCTTCCTATAGCTACCTGATGTGGTGTGAGATATTTTCAGAAACATCCATTGTGGTAGAGAAAGATGGAGATATTGTCGGTTTCATTTCCGGGTTTATCAATCCGAAAAATGTGAATCGCCTTTTTATCTGGCAAGTGGCTGTAGATGAATCCCAACGTGGTAATGGACTGGGAACCCGAATGTTATTTGAGTTATTGGAACGCGAGGGTTGTCGTGATATAGAGTATGTAGAAGCGACTGTTTCCCCGTCAAACATTCCATCACAGCATTTATTTTTAGGCCTTGCGAAGAAACTTGATACAGAATGCTCGATATCGAATTATTTTCTATCCATTGATTTCCCACGCACAGGACATGAAAATGAATTATTGTACAAGATTGGACCGCTTAAGGAAAAAATAAACGGATAAAAGGACTGATTAATTTGACAACAGCAGTATTAAGCGATACGAAAATGAAAACATTTGAAGAATTGGAATCTGCCGTACGAAGCTACAGCCGTGGTTGGCCGACTGTTTTTACGAAGGCCAAGGGATATATGCTGTGGGATATCGATGATAAAACGTATATTGATTTTTTTGCAGGAGCAGGGGCGTTAAATTATGGCCATAATAATGCCGCTATGCAAGAAAAATTAATTGATTATATTCAAAATGACGGAATCCTTCATAGTCTTGACATGGGTACAACACCAAGACAAGATTTTTTACAACGTTTTAAGGATGTCGTTCTTAGCCCGCGGGAATTGGACTACAAGATTATGTTTCCTGGACCAACCGGAACCAATACTGTTGAAAGTGCATTGAAAATAGCACGGAAGGTAACCGGTCGCGATACGGTAATTAGTTTTACAAATGCCTTTCATGGGATGACAATCGGTTCGCTGTCTGTGACAGGAAATTCATTTAAACGCCATGGTGCAGGAATCCCATTGCATCATTCCGTATCTATGCCATTCGATGAATATGTAGAAGATCAGGATTCTATTGCTTATTTGGAACGATTTTTGGAAGATAGCGGCAGTGGAGTCGCATTACCAGCAGCGATCATTTTGGAAACGGTGCAAGGAGAGGGTGGCATTAATGCTGCTCGCATGGAATGGTTGAAAAAAGTAGAGAATATTTGTAAGCGCTGGGATATTTTACTGATTGTTGACGATGTGCAGGCGGGATGCGGCAGAACGGGAACCTTCTTCAGTTTTGAGCCTGCAGGTATTAATCCGGATATTGTCTGTCTATCTAAATCAATTGGCGGTATAGGACTGCCAATGGCCATTACATTAATCAAACCGGAATATGACCAATGGGGGCCTGGAGAGCATAACGGAACGTTCCGTGGTAATAATATGGCATTTCTAGCCGCAACCGAAGCATTAACGTATTGGGAAACAGATGAATTTAGTGAAGCAATTATGGAAAAAGCAAGCATTTTACGTGATAAAATTAACGGAATCATCGAAAAATATCCTGAGTTAAACGGAGAAGCTCGCGGTAGAGGTTTGATGCAAGGAATTGCTATCGATAACACGGACGATCTCACTGGAAAAATTTGTGCCGAAGCATTTGAACGTGGACTGATTGTGGAAACATCCGGGCCAAATGATGAGGTTATAAAATTTTTACCACCATTGATTATTGATGAAGCAGGACTGGAAAAAGGTATGACCATTTTAGATGAAAGCATTAATTGCGTTTTACGGTAATATACTAGTTATGCAAACGATTAGAGAGGAGCTATGTACATGATTGTAAAATCACTAGAAGACATTATAGGAACAGAGGATGAGACGTCTGGAGAAAACTGGACGAGTCGCCGTTTTCTGCTAAAAAAAGATAATGTGGGTTTCAGTGTTAATGATACGGTCATCAAAGCGGGAACGGAAAATTACTTCTGGTATAAAAATCATATTGAGTCCGTATACCTGATTGAAGGGGAAGGAGAAATCGAAAAGGTAGAAACCGGGGAAGTATGGCAACTGAAACCTGGAACTATGTATACCCTAAACGAGAATGATAAACATATTCTTCGGGCTAGAACGCAAATGCGCATGGTATGTGTGTTTAACCCGCCATTAGTTGGTACTGAAACACACAATGAAGAAGGATATTATCCGTTGCTGACAGAATAAAAGACAAATAAAAAAAGAACCAGATGATTAGTCTGGTTCTTTTATTCCGCGTGTATTGGTTTAACCCAAGCTACTCCAAAAGCAAGATGATTCCAAAGAATTTCCTCTAATTCAGCGGCAAACCTTTCGTCGCATTCTACAATAAGAACAATTTCCGCATGTTTCCTTTTTAGCTGCCGCTCATTTTTATGTGACATCAGTAAAATGATTAATTTAATGATAAATCCGAGCACAAATCCAAATAATGCTGTGATTAACCCCCATAATATCGGCCCCCAAGCCAACCGCAATCCGATGCTGATACCAACAACTGAGAATGCAGTTGCAAGTGCCATGCCCATGTCGATCAGAGAAACCCCGTCCGCACGGTGAATGCTGTCAAATAAGTCGCGTGATTCTTCTCGATTATTTAATGGCACTGCAAAAATATTATCTTGGTGAATTCCACGCTTCTCAATTTGTTTGATGGCTATTTCCAAGTAAATCGTACTATCAAAAGTGGCAATGATCTGCATGTATATTCACTTCACTTTCTCTCCCTTTTTCAATTTGAAATGCGGACTTTGATAATTTTCATACAAATAGTTACGCTGTTCCAATTCGAAAAGCTTATTATTTTCAACCGTATTCATATAAGAATCATACAGCGAAAATCCGTAAACGGAAGGCAAAAATAAAAGCCACTCTGGTTTTATCAAGTTTGTTGACCGTTCTATTTCGCCAATAAATAAATAGGGAACAGCCTCCAGAAAGTGAGAGTAGTAAAAGAAGGTGATCGTCCATATAATGACAAAAAAAGCAACGCCGATTCGATGGATATATAATTGTCCAAGTCCAGGAACAAAAAGTGTCCACATTGCGGCCATTACGGGGTTACGTTTATCCAAATAGTTGATTTCCAGAGAACCAAGTGCAAAAGAATTGAAGCGATGATTCTCGCTATCCGCAAGAATGAAGACTTTGTTCATATCAGCGGTTGTGCGGTAACTATCCCAAATTCCGAATAAATAGACCGGCATATAAAGGAGAAGCCATTGAAAATCCAAAACTTGCATAGATTTGTCGAATTCCCCCTGAAACATATAGATAATGCCCAAATTAATATTGGCGTTCAGGTTAACGACAACTTCCCACATAAACAACAAAAATCCTCGAATATACTTGGATAACAGCAGATGTCCAAAGCCTGGAAAAGCTGCGCTCCACCAGCCAATAATATATGGATTTCTGAGGTGTAATTGCGTAGTGCCGAATATGCTTACATGGGCAAAGTATCTTCTTGCTGTATTATCATTGTTGTAATTATTCAATCCCAAAAACTCCCATGTGATAATTCATCGCAAGCATAGGTTGTCCCAATACATTAAAATTATCCTGCTCTTAACGGACAGTAAGACTCCCGCAGTAATATTTAAAGGTGAACCCAAAGAGGATAAGTTGGGGTTAACTGTCCTGCAGGTCCAATTCTGTTCTCAGTCTGCAGGACGCAGATCATAAAGGCGTTGTAACGCAGCTTTTGTTCCTCTATTGTCAGCGAAAAAAACATCCGCCTAATGAAGATTCACTTTATGCTCGAGGTATAGGGGAACGGTAAATGACAAAACCTATTGTTGTGCTTTCCATTAAGGTGGTGACAAAACGTGTTATTATCAAATATAGCTGATTTGTTGGAAATAGAAGAACACAATGTTGAATTAACCAAGCAATATTTTTTTGAAGACGTACTTTTCTCTTATCAGTGGTGGCTGCTCCTTGGCATCATGATAGCGTTGTGGTCGGTATGGTTTATATTGGTTGATAAACAGCGTATGCTATCCATTTTGTTAGCAGGGTGCATTTCAAGTCTGATTACGTTTGTCTTGGATGATACAGGCAGATCCCTTCATTTATGGTTTTATCCACATCAATTAACATATTTCTCATGGCAATTTTATCCTGTTGATTTAGCGGTTATTCCAGTATGTTATATGATTTTATATCAGTATATAGGGAGGTGGAAATGGTTTTTAACTACGCTTATACTACTTAGTTTATTTGCAGCTTTTCTCGTAGAACCGTTGTTTGTACTCTTGGATTTGTATGTACTCATTCATTGGGAGCATATTTATTCCTTTCCTTTTTATATATTGATTGGTGTCATTGTGAAATGGCTGACAGACAGGGTAACGAAAGGTTCAAATACATCGTACAGGTGAATGGAGAAAGCGCATTTGTAACTAGTTAAATTAAAAAAGAAAGGAAAAAGGTAGATTGATGTAGTATAATGGACATATTGTCGCTATAATTTAGACTTGATGGTAATGAAAGCAGGTATATTGTATCATGGAAACTTGGTATGAACTGGTTGGTCAATATGGATATATTGCCATCTTTCTTCTATTTACGCTGGGAATTGTTGGTCTCCCTGTGCCGGATGAAATTTTGTTGACTTATTTGGGATTTGTTACATCGACTGGTCAAATGCATCTTATTCTAACATTTGTTTCGGCTTTTGCTGGCGCATTGTGTGGCATATCGATCAGCTATGTACTAGGACTCAAACTAGGCGAACCGTTTTTGCTAAAGTTTGGACCCAAACTATTTATTAAAGAAAAAGCAATTACTCGAACAAATCAATTATTTCATAAATATGGCTCGCTGGTTCTGTTTATTTGCTATTTTATTCCGGGAGTACGTCATGTTGCTGCTTATTTGGCTGGTATCACCAGATTTTCATTTAAGAGATTCTCATTGTTCGCATATACTGGTGCATTCGTTTGGGTGGCGACATTTATCACAATTGGAAATAGATTAGGGGAAAACTGGCAGTTGATTACGAGGTATTTTAACGATTATATATGGCTGGTAGTGATATTGGTAACAGCAGCCGTGATCACAGGATTACTATACTATTTCATTCGTTGCAGGGAAAAGCGATGATAGATTTTAGCCACTCTTAATCGGGCAGTAGCACTCCTATTTCAATATTTTAAGATCAACTGCTCGTAAAGATCCGACTTGATTAGGGACGCAGAACACAGGTCACAAAGGTGTTGGAACGGGAGTGCGAGTTAGTCTCTTGTTCCCTATCATTAGCGGGGAAAAGTACCACTTTGATGGAACGGACCATTGGCTTAATTCCATTCGCCAATGGTTTGTCCCATCGCAACCTCGGTACCGGGGATAACGGCTGGTTGGAAATGGGAATTTTGTTCGATAAATAAAACAACGGTGGAACCAAAAGAAAAATAGCCGACTTCATCCGCTTTGTTGAACGTGTCTTGGGCATGCAGCAAATGAATACTATTAATATTTAATGCACCTATTTTGATCATTGCCATCCGACCAAATGCGGTAGACAGCTCTGAAATGATACGATAATTGGTAGAAAAAGGTGCTTTACCCCATCTTAATCCGAGGTTATTTACGGGAAAAGAAGTTCCCCCGAGTGCATAACGGTGAAGTAACTGCCCGTTAATGGGATAGTGAATCCGGTGATAATGCCTCGGTGAAAGATATAGAATATAAAAATATCCATTCTGATACGTTGATTCTTCGTTTTTTCCACCAAGAACGTCACTTACCGTATAATGCTGATTTTTGATAGTAAAACGCTGATCTTTGCCGGTTATTTTCCCCATATCACTCACAATGCCATCGACTGGGGCAATCAATGCGGATTCCGATAGATCAACAGGCCTGGTGTTCGTAATGAGACGCCGGGTGAAAAAGGCGTGTAAGCTTTTATAATGATGGATAGGAAGTTCAATCTCATCTTGATTAATTCCGTAAATCGTCAAAAATGGCCGAATAAGCGGTCGGCTTAATGAGGAACGTGTATACGTCTTTAATAATGTTGATGCGAGCTGGTTTCCGGTTAATTCAACAAAGCAGGTGAACAATTTTTTTAACATGGTTTTTCATTCCTTTTATAAAGGATGTTCAAAAAGTGTGGTAGAATAAAAAGAGTGTTTTTTGTTGTGGTATGTAAGCTGCTACATCGCCCCACACTGTAATTATTTTTATTTTATCTTTTGAACATGCACTTATCGTTTTTTTATGAATTTGGAGGAGGACATTTATGTTTTTGTCGCGACGTATTGATTATACTAAATCGAAAGCACATTTGGCTAATGGAATAACCCTAATGAATCTTAGCTTTGGTATTATTGCTATTATCTTAATTTCACGAGGTTTTGGTCATATGAGTCTGTTATTTATTGCATTAGCAGCCTTATTTGATCGCTTTGACGGAATGATCGCCCGTAAATTTGATGCCGTATCAGATTTTGGTAAAGAACTGGACTCGTTATGTGATCTGGTTTCGTTTGGTGTTGCACCAGCATTATTAATCTATCAAACTGTACTATACCAGATTCCGGGCGTGGGTTTGACCCTAACCGTTCTATATATTCTATGTGGTGCGATCCGTCTTGCCCGGTTTAATGTAAAAGAATTTGATGGAGCATTTTTCGGTATCCCGATAACGGCTGCCGGGCTTATCCTGATTCTGAGTGCACTATTGATTCCATTTTTACCGATATTATTTTTTGCCATACTGATTTCCATTCTAATGGTGTTAATGGTAAGCAACATTAGGATTACGAAATTTTGAGACAAGAAACGCCTGCACGACGTAAATTTATTTGACGAAGATATAGGAGAGGATGTTTTTAGTTGAACATTCTTATAATCGTTTCTGCTTGTGTTTTCATCTAAAGATTGTTGGAAGGAAATAGAGAAGTAGGCTAAAGAAAATCACGATAATCTACAGGCCGTTACGAAAAAGTTCAATCACGAACCAGGTTGTGATTGAACTTTTTTGTATATAACAAGTTTACTAGGAAACAAAAGGCGATCGTGATAACAGTTCTGGGTTGGATCAGTCAGAAAATGCCAGCACTATTATGCCGATAACCATCATACCCGAAGCGAAACCCCTTCGTATACCGAAGCCTTCGCGAAGCAAATAGGTGCCCATAATTGCACCAAACAGAATGCTGACTTCCCGGACTGGGGCGACGTGACTAACCGGAGTAAACATCATTGTTGTTAAAATGAGTATATATGCTAACGGGTTTAGGATGCCCACGCCGATTGCTTCTTTTCGATGCTTGCTCCAGTCTGTTTTCACTTGATTCCATTGCTTTTTTGCGACAGGGCTCAGCAACAAAAATTGTCCAAGAATCGTAGCATAATTTAATAATAAAGGTGAAACCAATACAATACTAACTGCTCCTTTATCGAGTAACGTGTACCCTGCAATCATCACACCAATCATTAGTCCATAGCTGATCGGGAGCATGGAGTCTATTTTCCGTATCATTTGAAACCCGCCAGAAAGAATGAAAACACTGACTACAATCAAGATAACCCCAACAACTCCCATAAAATGCAACTGTTCGTTAAACAAAAAAATGGCAAAAATTGCGACAAGTAAAGGTCCGGTTCCCCGGGCAATTGGATAAATGACGGATAGGTCACCAACCTTGTATCCTTTCTGCAATGTCACGGAATAGCCCAAATGGAGTATTACGCTGCCAACAATAAATAATAGCTCTGTCCAGCCAATTACGGTAGGCGAAACGATGAAGAAGATGATCATAACTGGCGCATAAATGACGGTGCTTACGGTCAAGTACAGCCAAACAAAAGTTGCGCCGCTATCCGATTTCTTTGCAAGAAAATTCCAGGTAGCGTGCATACATGCGGAGAGAATAATCGTGAAAAATGCGAATAAGGACATAGTAAAAAACCTCTTTTAATAAAGAATTAATGCTGAAAACATGGTTTCATTCTAGTATAATTAAACATAAAAAGAAAGGTCCAATTAGTTCGAATAGGAATGGGATGGAGGGTTTTTCTATGTTTGTTAATAACAAGGTTGTTTTCATAACAGGTGCTGCAAGCGGTATCGGATATCGTATTGGCGAGGAATTTGTAAAGGATGGCGCTAAAGTTATTTTTTCTGATGTTAATGAAGCAAAATTAAAGGAAGTAACGGAAAACTTTCACGGAAAAGGATACGAATGTCACGCTATCAAATGCGATGTAACAAATGAATCGGAACTAAACGCAGCGATCGATCAAACAGTCAGTCGATATGGCCGGCTTGATGTCCTGATCAATAACGCTGGCATGCAGCATATTGCACCAATTGAAGAATTTCCAACCGAAAAATTTGCCTTTATCACCAAATTGATGCTTGTCGCCCCGTTTATGGCAATAAAACATGCATTTCCCATTATGAAAAAACAAGGGTACGGTCGAATTATTAACATGGCATCAATTAACGGTGTGATTGGTTTTGCCGGAAAAGCTGCTTATAACAGTGCTAAGCATGGCTTAATTGGATTAACAAAAGTGGCTGCATTAGAAGGAGCAGAGGATGGCATCACCGTCAATGCGATGTGTCCCGGTTATGTCGATACCCCGCTTGTCAGAAATCAAATGGAAGATTTGGCAGCCAGCCGGAATGTCTCGGTGGAGAAAGTGTTAGAAGAAGTTCTTTATCCGCTAATTCCGCAAAAACGCTTGCTTGATGTTCAGGAAATTGCTGACTACGCATTATACTTGGCCAGTGACAGGGCAAAAGGTGTGACTGGACAGGCGGTGTTGTTGGATGGCGGATATACGGCGCAATAGTTGTGGTAAACGAAGCCTGCTGTTGTGCCAGTTTCGTTAGGGTATTTAAAGTGTCTATCTTCATGATTAAATTTCTTTTAATGATAGTTCAATAAGTTCCATTATTTTATCCCGCCTTAACGGGCAGTAAGACCCCCAATGAATGAAGTTTCACTTTATAACAAACATTGGGGAGGGAACCTAATAATAGGTTTCCCTTATGCTTTGTCAGTAAACAGATGGCTTACCCACGTTTAATAATCGGTACTTTTAGCACGGATGTCGTTTCAGTCACATCGTTGCCCCATCGTTTTTGATTATACACGATGATCAAAATGCTTCCGGATGCAATATCCGACGTATATCTATCAACCTGTCTAGTCGTGACACCCAAACTAATTAATTTTTCTTCCATATCTGTTGTGAGGTTGAGTTTGCGGGAGAAAATATTTTTCATCTTGTTGATGAGGGGATGTTTATTGTGATCAGAAATAGCGTTATTTCCTATTTGGGCATCGATCCGGTTCATTAAATTGCCCGTCATCTGTTCATTGGCAAAAACGAAGATGTTATCACTTTTGAATCCTTTTAAGCCCAACACATCAACCGTCTTTATAACGTCTTTTTCGGTGTAAAAGGGTCCATAAATTTCATAGGCCATGCTTTTCACCTCCCAAATACAGTTTTGTTTCATTTTATTTCGATGAAAGCCATTTCATGAGACTATTTTTTTAAAAAGTGAAAGGAATTGATGGAGTTGATGGCGAATATAATATGGTTAAGGTGAAAGGGGATATAAGTTAATGTTAAAAGCAATTTTATTTGATTTGGACGATACATTATTATGGGATAGTAAAAGCATCCAGGAGGCATTTCGGGCCACATGTAAACTGGCTGAAGATAACTATCAGGTGGATCCGGTTTTACTGGAAGAAAAGGTACGCAAAAACGCTCGTGCGTTATATGCTTCTTATGATACATATGAATTTACTAAGGAAATCGGTATTAATCCGTTCGAGGGACTATGGGGGAATTTTACTGATGAAGGGGAATCATTCCGTAAACTAAGCCAAATTGCTCCGACATACAGGAAAGATGCCTGGACAAAGGGGTTAGCAGAACTGGGAATTGATGATAAGCAGTTTGGTGAAAGACTTGCAGAAACGTTTCCCAAAATGCGCAAGAAAATGCCGTTTGTTTACGGGGATTCATTTACTGTACTCGAAGAATTGAAGGGGGAGTACCGTTTGTTGCTCTTGACAAATGGTTCACCGGATTTACAACAGACCAAACTTGATATGACACCAGAATTGGTTCCGTATTTTGATCATATCGTTGTATCAGGCGCTTTTGGTAAGGGGAAACCGGATCCGGCGATTTTTTCTTATGCATTGGAGATTTTAGAGGTTGCCCCCGATGAAGCGATCATGGTAGGAGATAATTTGATGACTGACATTCTGGGGGCTTCACGAACGGGAATGGAGTCGATCTGGGTAAACCGTTACGGTAAGCTGCTTCAAGATGTGGTGCCAACTTATGAGGTAGGTAAGCTGGCAGAGGTTTTATCAATTGTAGAGGAAAAAAAGATTAAAGCCTAGCTAGGAAATGGATGGATAGGTATAGCTATGCCCGTTGATTGACCAAAACAAATAAAAAAAGAAAAGATGAGACACCATTTGCCCTTAGTGTCTCAGTTTAGGGGTGTAGTGAAAACCCGGAAAGCGATTGCTTTTTTTACAGTTTTCGGGTGGGCCGATGATTACAGTTTCCGTAATGGGTTCTAAAGTATCTTTTACTTCGTTTTCATCCAGGCAGTAATTATGGGCCAAAACCTCTGGTGGGGTGAGACGTAATATATCTGACCCAAAGATGGTTTGCAGCATTGGTGTATCATGAATGGCAAGAAGATGGGTATCATCTGTTTTGGCCTCAGCGTAATGCCACCATCCCTGTGGAATGCTTGCCACTGTCCCAGGTGAGATGGTAACGTTGATAAGCTTATTGTTAAATGGATTAATTAGTGAAATAGTTGCGGAGCCAGTGATGCAATACGTAACTTCTGATGCATTTGGATGATAATGAGGTTCAACGGTATTTCCTTTGGTCAGGTAAATGTCAAGTAAATACGTATTTCCAATCGTGTTAAGACGATTAGCTCCAAGGGCATTGATATAGTTTTGACTATCTTTTTCAAACAGCGGGTTATTGCTTAAATCATAAGAATATTGAACGGTTGAAGCTGAAAAATCCATGTTGGAAATAGCCATGTTAACGTCCTCCATTCATTTGTGGATATCTATAATAGGCTATGCAATAGTTGCCAGGGGGTGTGTCACGTGGTTATTTCTTTCTGCAGGAAACAGCGGCAATGACTCTCACTAACGTGTCTTTACCGCTGTTTTTTGACCTGTTATGCTTCGCTAACTACAAGTTGATTTTGCGTATATTCTTTTGCCAGACTAACAGCACTTCTAGCATCAATGTATCCCCAAATGTCATCAAGTGTAGCTGGTGCTGTGGTTTGCAGAATACTTTTTACGTCATTTGGGCTAAGATAAGGATTAGCTTCCAGCATCAGAGCCACTACACCGGCACAGATTGGCGTTGCCATAGATGTACCTGATAACTGTATATAATTTTCATCCACAATTTGTTCCTGTGACTGGGTCGCCAGGGTAGAATCTGGGGCCAATAAGGAAATAATGTTTGTGCCTGGAGCGTATATATCCGGTTTGACAAAGGAATCAATGGTTGGCCCACGGCTGGAGTAATCTGCAATCGTATCATCTGATCTTGTTGGTGTGTTCTGGTCATCCGCTGACCCGACCGTAATGATGAATGGATCGATAGCTGGAGTAGAAATAGTTTTAGCCATGGGTCCTTCATTTCCTGCAGCAGCGCAGACAACAATACCATGATGCCAAGCCTTTTCAGCAGCTTGTGCTAAGGGGTCATCACGATAGGATTCAAATGCGTCAGCTCCTAATGAAAGAGAAATAATGCGGATATTGTATTTTGACTTGTTGTTGATACACCAGGCAATACCTTTTATGATGGTTGATAATTTACCCCCTCCATCCTGATCAAGCACTTTTACTCCAATTAAGGATGCTTTTGGGGCTGGACCAATGAATTTTCCACCGGATTGATCACCATTCCCGGCCACATCCCCGGCACAGTGTGTTCCATGTCCATTATCATCATACGCATCCGTTTCATTCTGAACAAAATCTTTAAAAGCGATAATTCGGTTTTCAGGCGAAGTTAAATCTTCATGAGGATAGATACCTGTATCAATCACCGCAACTGTTACCCCTTTTCCAGTCAGTCCAAGTTGTTCCTGTACCTTTTTTGCACCAATTTCCCTTGTTGCCACATCGAGCAGCGCTTTAACATCCCGATCATAAAAAATGCGGTCAACTGCCCCATGATCCTTTAACTTTCTGATCATTCTTGGTGTCAGCTGCCCGCTTAGTGTATTATCCAATCCGAGTTCATTGTTGACATTGTTGTTAGTTTCCGTATGGCATGTTTTGATGAAATCATCTTTTTCATCGAGCGGTGATTGCTGGTTGAAATAAACAATCACCGGGATGCTCTCGTTGCCGATTTCCTGAGGGTCCTCTTTTGTTTTGACATGTAATTGTTCCACGAGACCAGGATCCAATTTGCGACCAGCTTCTTCAAACCATAGACGTTTTTCATTACTCATTGTGTTTCCTCCTTTGATTTTAATTGTAAAATCTTTACCGAAAACAATGTGAAAAAACAATGCTGATCAGCTGATTAAAGGGATAACAGCTTATTTATATTTTACCAGGCTTGTCTAAAGATGGAAATATGCCAAAATTACCAATTTGTTGATAATTAATTCACCAAAAACTATATAGAAAGAATGATAGCGGGAGGAAAGTCCAATAATATAGCTGTGACTAACTGCTGAACATCTCTATTTTCGTTGTAATACAATACAGTAATGATGCAATTAGCAGCGCACACCTAATTCTAAAATAGGAGGAGGGGCTTATGGAGGATATAACAGCAATATTGCTTCATTATACCGATCAATCTGCTTTAGATAAAGCTTTAAACTCATTAAAACAATTGCCCACGAAGATAAAAATGGTTTATGTTTTCTTGGAAAATAACATACATTTGGTTAATCGGTATGACGATGTTCAATTTATTACGATTCATAATCAGGATCTCGGGGAGATGTTAAACCATTTAATTAAGCACTGTTCGAGTACTTATTTATTGTTCATGCAACATACGGACTATATTGCTCCTGGGTTAAGTGCAGAAACGTTAAAACTTCCAAAAGAAAAGATGGTTATTGCAACATGGCCTCACAATCGTCAAATTCATCAGCCTTTTCTTGTTCGTATATCTCTATTTCAAGGGAACCCGTTCGTACCAATTGACCAGTTACCATTCAAGGAAGCATTTTTGTCTGCATGGCTTTTTACGGTAGATCCTAAATCCATTACGTTGGAAAGGGATCTGATCAAACAAGGAAGGGAAAACCATACAGCTAATAACGTTGAGAAGCAAAAGATCATGCGAAAATATCAGCAAACAATTAGTGAATCTTCCCATCCAACTATTTCCGTCATGATCGCAAATTACAACATGGGCAGCTTTCTGGAAAAGACGATTTCTTCTTGTGTTATTCAACATGATTCACCTGAGCAGATACTGATTATTGATGATGGATCAACAGATGATTCTATGAAACGGCTTGAAAAGTGGAATAATAATCAGCAAATAAGTGTTTTCAGCAAAAATAATGGTGGGAAGGCAAAGGCGTTAAATGAATTATTACCACATGTTACGACAGATTTTGTACTTGAATTGGACGCAGATGATTGGTTGGATCCGGATGCTATTGGAGTAATAAGAAAGCATATCGCCGATCTTGCTGCCAATGTATCGGTTCTCTATGGAAATTTGCGAAAATGGAAGCAGCAGGAAGGAGAAAATGTACAGTTTAAAAGAGTATTGCAGGGTACGCCTGTAAACAATTGGAACCAATTACGAAATTATCATTTTCCGTTAGGGCCACGCGTATACCGAACGTCATTCTTAAAAAAGTATGGTGGATATCCAGTTATTTCGTTTGAAAATGGCAGACTTTATGAAGATATAAGTTTGTTAAGCAAATTAATTCAGAAAACGCAATTCTGTTATCGGAATTTTACTGTTTATAATGTACGTGAACACAAAGCAAGCATTACAAGAAAGAATCGAACCAAGTGGAATGAGTTTATTACGTTACTTGATGCGAACGAAAACAATCAGTTGTAGATAGATGAGTCCATAAACTTTTCCTATTTATGTCGTATAGTAGCAGTGGCATATACCAGATGTTTTAGTTCTCCATCTATTTACTGTTGTTTTTGTGGCGTTCAATAATAGCTTGGAGTGTAATAGCATATAACATTCTTTTTAAGACTATTTAAAGATGTTTGGTTCACCTTGAATTACCAAAATGGTTTCATGAAAACATGAAAGCAAGAACAATGAAAATGGGAAAACAAGAATTGATCTTGTTTTCCCATTAATAGTGAAAAGATTAGGCTGCTACGAGGAAACGAACAAAATTGATGGCAGATAAGGAAATATATACTTTGGTATTTCCATAACCACTGTTGATTTCGATCACAAGAACTAATTCCGGGGTTACAGTTGATAGTATGCCATCAATGAGATTGTTATCAGTTGCAACCTCAACCCTCGAACCTGCTCTATTAGCTAATTCAGCAGCAAACGTATTCTGAAACATTGATAAACCCTCCTTACATTTCACCGACGAATTCGATTTTATCTATGCGGACCAGGGTTTGATCCCCGTTACCTTCTACCAATACCACATAATCATCTTTAACTGCAATAAGTGTCCCCGTAACGGTGTCAAAAGGGGTGGTAATCTGTACCTGCTCGTTTAATAAATTCATTAGTACATCACGTATAGTTTTAGGGGTATCCGGTGGAGTTGGGATGGTTCCTCCGCCTGAACCACTTCCTCCAATATCGACATCAAAATCGACATTTAAGCCCGGTAAGTTCAACGAAAAATCGTTGCTTAGCCCACTATTGGAAATACTCTGTGACAATTGGTTGAGAAAATTCAGCAGCTCTCTTTGACGATTGGTAAGTGCCAACAGTACTCATCCTTTCTGTAATAAATTTATCTTTCTTTATTTACTATATTCTGTTGTTGTCCAACGGTAAGGGCATCTATTGAGGAAGTGTTGTAAATCCACCAATGTCTTGGACTAAAGATAGATAACTAGTTTCAATTTGCCAATGTTATTTCACCAAGGAAAAATAGGTGTCCAAATGTTAGCGGAAATAGACGATGGTTGATGTCACTTCATTATTCGGATGAATATCGTATATTAAAATGAAAGTGGAGGTGGAGGCAGTGAGTGAGTCTAAGGATGTCGGAAACTTCTCAAACCAAATTATTGATATGCTTGTTGATCATACGTTAAAAAAGCATGGAGCACAATTGGATGCGAATAAACTTGATACGAAAGATAAGGAAAGAATCAAGGATTTGGTGGAAAGTTTAAAACAAAGCGTTGACAGTTTAACCCACAGTAATGAGATTGAGGAGAGCGGCCAAAAAGAAGAGAAGGAAAGGGATTAATGCAATATCGCATCTTTCATCCATTCATTATAATTCCATATTTTTTAAAAAATACAATGAGAACAAACCCCTGGATTTCAACTATCCAGGGGTTTGTTTGCCTATTAGGGACGGTAGTCTATTAATTGATGACAGCATATGAAAATAGGTTTTTACTATAAGACAAACACCCTTACTATTCTTCATGTCATACATAACATGTAGTAAACCGCTAGAAGGAGGAGAGATATAATGCGTAATCAACAAAACTTTTTATTAGAAAGGCAAAGGGCTAAAAATAACCATAAGCTGAGTTTAAGTGATAATCAGTGTCACTATGAATCTTGCTGCCAGCAAAAATGTTGTAAGCATCATCCGTGTGGTGAGGAATCCTGTCAAAAATGTAAACCTGAACCTTGTTACTATCAGGAACCAAAATGGAGTGCTCTTGATCCGACAATGAATCATCCAATGCAATTTAATAATGATAGTACAGCAGACCAAGAGCAGACTTCTCAGGTGAAAAATATTCAAGAGTCAAATGAATGCATTGTCATTAAAGATTCATGTGATGTCGATGTTAAATCAACCGATACGCAGGCAGCTGTTAACATTCAAGTTGCCCTGCAGGCCGCAATTGCTTTAGTTATCAGCATTTCTATCGCCGACAGTAGTACAGAAGATGAAATTACCAATGATTTATTTGCTAAACTAAAATCCAGCCAGGTTAACAAGCAACAACTTTATATTGAAAATTCCCGTGGTGTCAATGTAACAACTACTGATACAGACATTGCTGTTAATGCACAAGTTTTATTGCAAGTATTAATCGCTTTGGTTATCCGGTTAGACGTATTGTAATGAAATAAACAATTCCAGCGGGTTAATTTACCCTAAACAATCCGATTACTCCTTTTTAAATAGAAGAGAAAACCCTGTTGCACTTTAGCTAACTGGGTTTTCTTATTCTTTTTTCAGCACTCTTTTAAAACTGCCAATCTTTTAACGATTTTGTAGGGTTGCCAAGTTGACTAGTAAGGGCTAAATGAGGAATAAGTTTGTGCCAACACAGAACCTCCATTAAGAAAAAATAAACTGGTTAATCATTTTGAAAGGTTGAAGTCTTTTGTGCTTCATGAATGACAGGAAATAGAGACGAAAGTGGTTACACATTATGCTATTTTTCAATATGGTAGTGTACGGAAAAAATTCAAGGGGGGAATTATATGGTCAATCAACCACATGGAGGAAAGTTAATCAACTGCGAATTAATTGGAGAAAAGAGAGATGAGGCAATCAAAAATGCTCAAAAGCTCTTATCCATAACAGTTAGTTCCTGGGTGATTTCTGATTTGGAACTGATTGGAATAGGTGGCTTTAGTCCGTTGACAGGATTTATGGTGCAAGCCGATTATGAGAATGTTGTGAAGCATACCCGTCTTACAAATGGCATGATCTGGAGTGTTCCAATTACGCTGCCGGTAACTGAAGAACAAGCTAAGGATTTTCACATTGGCGAACAAATTTCGATTAAAGGTAAGAATGGCATTATTTATGGGACGATTACCTTGGCTGAAAAATACACCTATGATAAAAAAAAGGAAGCGAAGCACATTTATGGCACAACTGACGCGACACATCCCGGTGTAAAGAAAGTCTATGAAAAAGGAAACATATACCTTGGCGGGAAGATTACGTTGCTTAACCGGCCCGATCATCACCAGTTTGCAACGTATTATAAAGATCCTGCGGAAACACGGATGATGTTTGAGGAACTGGGATGGAAAACAATCGTTGGTTTTCAGACCCGCAACCCGGTTCATCGTGCACATGAACACATTCAAAAAACAGCGCTTGAGTCTGTGGATGGTCTGCTATTGAACCCGCTCGTTGGTGAAACGAAATCCGATGATATTCCAGCGGAAATCCGGATGGAAAGCTATGAAACCATTTTAAAAAACTATTATGTCCAAGATCGAGTTCGCCTTGTCATCTATCCGGCAGCCATGCGCTATGCGGGACCAAAAGAGGCAATTCTGCATGCAATTGTTAGAAAAAACTATGGTTGCACACATTTCATTGTGGGACGTGATCATGCCGGTGTTGGTGATTACTATGGGACCTATGATGCTCAGGAGCTAATAGTACAATATGAAGAAGAGCTGGGCATTCAGATTTTTAAATTTGAGCATGCGTTTTACTGCAAAATCTGTGAAAATATGGCATCCGCAAAAACGTGTCCGCACAGTAAGGAAAATCATGTTCACTTAAGCGGCACAAAAGTACGTGAACTGCTCCGAAATGGGAAACGGCCGCCAAAAGAATTTTCACGCCCGGAGGTAGCAGATGTACTCATTAAAGGGATGCAAGGAAATTAAGCAAAGCGGTTCAAAAAGGGTCGCTCTATTTCTTTTTAAAGGAGATATAACTATGCCATGACACCAGCGATGATATTTGTTTTGATTTTACTGCTAACGATGTTTGCTGCGTTGATTTTTGAGGTTGCCCGGCCAGATATGGTCATCTTTTCAGTGTTAGTTATATTGCTGCTGTCTGGTATTTTGACGGTCGAAGAAGCACTGAGCGGTTTTTCTAATGAAGGAATGCTGACGGTAGCGTTACTGTTTATCATTGCCGGCGCTGTACAGAAGACCGGTTTTATTGATCAATTGATGGAAAAATGGCTTCAAAACAGCCGTACCCACACAGGTACGATGATGCGCTTTTTTGTACCGATATCAGCGTTCTCGGCTTTTTTAAACAATACGCCGATCGTCGTAACGTTTACTCCCATGATAAAAAAATGGTGTGAAACCCGGGGAATAGCTCCTTCTAAGTTTTTGATCCCATTATCTTATGCTACGATCTTGGGCGGGATGATCACATTGATGGGAACGTCTACGAATCTCGTTGTTCATGGTTTGATGCTGGACTTCGGACTAAAAGGCTTTTCGTTATTTACATTAACTATCGTTGGTGTACCGGTTGCATTGATCGGGCTCATTTATTTATTTACAATTGGGTATAGGTTATTACCGGATAACAAAGGATTCGGAGAAAGAATGAAGGAAGACTCCAAAGAATATATCGCTGAAATGCAAGTGACACAAAATTTCGCAAACCTCGATAGAAGTGTCGAGCAAGCTGGCCTGCGTGAATTGAAAGGTCTTTATCTGATTGAGATTATTCGTGGTGACGAACGGATTTCACCGGTTAGATCAACAACGGTGATTCAAACCGGAGATCGGCTGATTTTCACTGGCCTGATTTCAACCATTGCTGATTTGCAAAAGATAAAAGGTTTGGAGCTGGAAACCGGGACGAACATTACCCTTCATGATCTGAAAGATGGATCGACTAGTTTAGTGGACGCCGTTGTGTCGGATCAGTCCTCACTTTTGTCCAAGTCAATTAAACAGTCGAAATTCCGATCACGTTATGATGCGGGTGTTATGGCGGTGCACCGGAATAATGAACGGATCCGGAGTAAGGTCGGGGATATTGTTTTAAAACCCGGGGACTCGTTATTACTTGTGGCCGGTGGTGACTTTGTTGAAAAATATCAGCAATCAAATGACTTTTTTGTTGTGTCATCACTGGATACACCGCCTATCTTGAATCAAAGCACAAAAAAAGGATGGGTTTCCGTCTTCCTATTGCTCGCGATGATTGTGACGGTAACACTAGGATGGCTCAGTATGTTTAAGGCGATGGCATTGGCTATCTTCATCCTTTTAATAACAAAAATTATTACACCGCAGGAAGCCAAGAAATCTGTTCATTTTAATGTTCTATTGCTAATTGCCAGCTCGCTTGGGATTGGAACGGCCATGATGAAAACAGGTCTTGCAGAATGGATTGCGTCTGTCCTGCTGCGTTTTGGAGAACCGCTGGGATTAGTAGTTATATTGTTTTTAATTTATATCCTGACGAATGTGTTTACGGAGATTGTCACCAATAGCGCAGCAGCTGTCATTATGCTTCCGATCGGGATTGAAATCGCTCAAAGGCTTGCTGTTGATCCAAGAGGCATTGCTGTCTTGATTGCGATAGCTGCGTCGGCAAGTTTTATCACACCAATCGGTTACCAGACGAATTTAATCGTGTATGGTCCTGGCGGTTACAAGTTTACTGACTACGTAAAAGTTGGGTTTCCACTCAGTTTAATCGTGATGGTGACGTCTGTTTTGATTATTTATTATGTATGGTTTTAGGAGGAAGCACTTATGACTAAGTCAGAAAATATAAAATGGCATCATTCAAAGGTAACGAAGGAACATCGAAGAAATTTGAATCAACATAAGAGTGCCGTGGTCTGGTTTACCGGTTTGTCCGGTTCTGGCAAATCAACTATTTCGGTTGAGCTGGAAAAAGAACTGTATAATATGGGGGTTCGGACGTTTCGTTTGGATGGGGATAATATTCGCTATGGTCTGAATAAAAATCTTGGTTTCAACCCTGCAGATCGGAAAGAAAACATTCGCCGCATCGGAGAAGTATCCAAGCTAATGGTTGAAGCCGGATTGTTTACCTTGTCCGCATTTATTTCACCATACCGTAAAGATCGGGATGAAATACGCGAACTGCTTGATGAAGATGAATTTATTGAAGTGTTTGTCAACGCCAGTATAGAAACATGTGAATCGCGTGATCCGAAAGGCCTTTATAAAAAAGTGCGCGCGGGAGAAATTAAAGGATTTACTGGGATTGACGCACCATATGAGACACCGGTAGCTCCGGAGGTTACGGTAAATACGGATATACAGAGCATTGAAGAATCCGTTCAAACGATTTTATCCTATTTGATAACGAATGGGTACCTGAAATAATGATGAATGTAAGCTTAAAAGTGATGCTGGATATAGTAATAGCTGCCGGCCGGGTTTCTAGATACAGTGAATAATTGCATTGAATTGTGATAATCATGGGCAAGTGCTTTGCCCTATTTTTCCCCAGTATAACGAGAGGTGAACCGTCTGGTGGATAAAAGTGGTAACTTTAGTGATGCGCTATAGATAGTCGGATTTTCGCTATAGATAAAGCAAGAAGCGCTATAGATTGCCTAAGATTCGCTGGAGGTGGTAGTAAAATCGCTATAGATCATTCAATGAAATAAAATATTTTAATTTCATGCAGGAGACTTACATCATAACAGCGAATAAAAATTAATGGAGTTAAATATAAAAGGAGTGATTTATGGTTGCAACATCCAATAGTTGATAAATGTCGTGATGTCCCGATTGAAGTAATGAAGATGGAAACATTAAGTAACCGCTTGAAAGAACAGCATTATAAAAAGAAAGCAGTTGATCAAAAAGCAAAAAATCTTCGGGCAGGGCTTCATGGAGAAGAATCTTTAGATTTTATGTTAAGCTTTCTTCCTTCTGATTCCTTCCATATCCTTCACAATTTGCGTATCCGTGACCAGAGTGAATACTTCCAGATTGATAATCTTATTTCCTCTCCCAAATTTATCCTTATTAATGAAGTTAAAAATATAGCCGGGACAGTTACGTATGATGATTTCGGCCAAGCAGTCCGTGCCTCAAAAGACGGGGAAGAGGTGAATTTTGGCAATCATATTGAACAAGTAAATCTCCAGCATATTCGCCTATTGCATTGGATGCGGACACAGGGTCTTCCTCTTATACCAATTGAGAAACTAGTTATTTATAGTAATCCAGCCACCCTTTTAAAAAATCCAGCTAATAATCAGGCAGTGACAGAAATGGTGATTCATAAAGAGCAATTACTGACCAAAATAGATGAGTTGTCAATTAAACATCAATCAACTGCTTTGTCATCGGAACAGCTTGATCGCTTATCAGCCCTTTTAATAAAAGCCCATTCACCTAAAAACATTGATGTGATGAAAAAATTCAACATTAGTCGAAGTGATATACAATGCGGTGTTTTTTGCCCAACGTGTGGTGCACTTCCGATGACACGTATAAATGGAAGCTGGCAATGCTATCGGTGCAAATGCATTTCCAAAAATGCACACATGCCGGCACTTCAGGACTATTGTTTCCTATTTGGTAATCAAATTAGTAATCGTGCTGCACGAGAGTTTTTAAAAGTGGATTCGACACATGTGATGAAACGGATCTTACAGAAGGCAAAGTTCGCGTTTACAGGTAGGACGACGAAAAGGTTCTATCAGTTACCTTTTTACTAGAATATCAGATTGAAGCTATAGAATGCTGAATTGTCGCTGTAGAATGGACTGGAACCGCTATAGATTGTCCGAGGTTCGCTATAGATTGGAGCCAAAGCGCTATAGATGTAAATTGTTTATGCATACATAGCGTGAATTTGTTATCGATACTCCTTCCATAATCTGTCTGGCTGTTGCGGGTATGTGACAATATTTGGACGCACAGCAGTTGCCTCTTTTGCCGTTACTTAAACGTATATCATGTACAGTCTACTATTTTTTTCATAAATTAAAGTATAACCTATTTGAATGATGTCGGTATCAAACGGGGTCTGAACGAACTAATTCAAGGGCCTAATTGAGAAGCATTCCTGTCATCCAAATCATCAGTTATGCTTGAGATGTATCTACTTTCTGATGATATAAACAATAGGCTTTATAACTGGAGGGAGCTGTTTAAATGTGTTTCAAAATACAATAATATTGATTACCGGAGGGACAGGTTCCTGGGGATATGAACTCGTAAAAAAACTTCTGTTATTTCAACCAAAGGAAATAAGGATCTTTTCACGGAATGAATTTGCGCAGGTGAAAATGAAACGAATATTCTCAGATAATCCTAATTTAAACTTTATAATTGGTGACGTAAGGGATTTTGAAGCGGTGAACGAAGCGGCTAAAAATGTGGATTATATATTCCATCTTTCAGCACTTAAACATGTACCAATATGTGAAGACCAGCCCTCAGAAGCATTAAAAACCAATGTACATGGCACAGAGAATATTATCAAAGCAAGTTTAAGTCAAAAGGTTAAAAAGGTCATAGATGTTTCGACGGATAAAGCTGTCGAACCAATCAATTTTTACGGACTTACAAAAGCAATCGGTGAAAAACTGATTATTCAGGCCAATCAATTAAGCAATCATACACGTTTTGTCTGTATCCGTGGCGGCAATGTAATAGGGACAAATGGCAGTGTGATTCCGTTTTTTAAAGAACAGATCGCCATTCATCATACCGTTCCACTTACCTCCTGGGAAATGACTCGATTCTTTCTGACAGTTTCTCAAGCCATTGATCTTCTAATACACGCATCGGAACAAGCAATCGGCGGGGAGACATTTGTTATGAAAATGAAAGCTTGCCGGATTGTCGATTTAATTGCCGTTATGGAAAAACATTTTGCCACAAACGATATTGTCATTAACGAGGTGGGCATACGTCCAGGTGAGAAACTGCACGAGGTGCTGGTATCCAATGCCGAATCCAGAAACACGTATAAGTTTGATGACAATTATTATGTCATTTTGCCTGTTAATGCTTCAGAAAACGTAAAGAAACAGTATGAGAACTTACCAAGGGTTGTCTTTAAACGTTATCAATCGAATGATGAATTAATGTCATCTAGTGAGATCGAACAAATTCTTAAGAAGGGAAATATTCTCACATCATAACTACTATTTTAATACAGTAAATAACCAAAAAGTCCCTTACCATCATTATCATAATGGTAAGGGACTTTACATGATGTTACTATCTGTTCTGTAAATATTCCTGTATCTGCTGGACTAATTGCCTGGCCCGATGCGCGGTGGTATGCTGCGAATGAATGAAGTGATATCCTTCTTCCGTAATCCTTTCCCGCTCTGCCGTGTTTTTTAAATAGTAATCTGCTTTTTCTGGAAAATTTTCCTCGCTTATATCTACAAAATGCTTGCCTGGTATGAAACCAATTTCTTTAAGTTCCGGTAATACAGGAGCCATCAGTAATGTGTGGCATGCAGGCACTTCAAAATACTTAAATGTCACAACTTGTCGAACAGAACCGCATGCGAAAAATAGTTTGGCTTGATTAATGGTTTTGGCATAGTTTTCACCAATTAATGCTTTTTCTGCCTGTTTCGTTGTAAAATTCCTCCACCCTGGATGAGGACGATTAAAAAATCCAGGATTATTCGAATAATATTGTAAGATTTTTTCTCGTAATGGATAGATGTGCGGAAAGGAAACTTCCCCCAGCAACATGAAATCGATCGTTTTTTCTCTGCCGTAATCCCTAAAGATCGAGGTGTTGGCAAACTGGGGAAGCAAGTTTACCTGATCATGCCTTTGTTGAGGATAATAATGGTAAAAGTTATGCCGGCATATGACAAAGAATGTGCTGATATGATTTTTCGTAATGTACCTTCGCCGTTGCTCGACAAACCGGTGTGCATCGTTAACGATCAGTCCAACAGGTATTTGGATTTCGGATAACCCGGTAACTACAGGCGTAAACGTTTTGCCTACGTCATTCAGTATTAAAATATAATCTGGTTTTTCAGGGACTTTTCGCAGTATTTTATTT
Organism: Lentibacillus songyuanensis; assembly: GCF_039548255.1. Classification (NCBI taxonomy): domain Bacteria; kingdom Bacillati; phylum Bacillota; class Bacilli; order Caryophanales; family Bacillaceae; genus Lentibacillus; species Lentibacillus songyuanensis. The sequence goes on along the minus strand of NZ_JBCLVH010000002.1, from coordinate 297,640 downwards.
ATGTTGCCGGATTTTCGATAAACTACTAGTTTTGTTAACTTTGCTAATTCATTTTCTAAATCGTAATAATTATTATTGGTAAAATGAGAAGTATCTGCTGCAATAAGTAATAACGTTAGCATTGGTTAAAAACTCCTCCCTAAATAAAAAACGCCTTCCGTAAACAGAAGGCTGAGAATGCATGCTTTAGTTGTACCCTAACCTTGTTAATGTTTTATGAAACGTTTGATTCATTTGCTCTTCCTGCGCTGTGCTTAATACGGATTTCCACTTATTAGCCTTTCCTTCCCTAACAAAAGGAAAGTTTGTATTCACCGACTGTGTATCACCCTTTAAATGGATTTGTTGCTTTTGTTCCAATGCCCTCATATTATCAAACGAGGACCAATTCACTGCTTCGGTGATTTCTTGTTCTGATCTGTCTAAATTCAAAAAGTTTATAATCCTTTTTGCTTCTTTAAAGGTATCTTCAAGAAGATCCTCGTATTTAACGAGCAAAAAACCATTTTCAACCTTTTCTTGATTATTAAGCCAGCTATCTATATTTGTACTCCACAATCCCGGTCCAATCCGTCCTTCTGTAAACGCTTGGAAAAACGTAGCAAAGTCACGGTTATCATTATAATACTTCTTAAAATGATAATAGTAGGAAATAACGACATCCCTTGGGTCTCGTACTAAATATATTACTTTCGGATAGGTGGGATTGAAGCTAGCATGACTCCAGACAAGATGCGGGGAAGGTAAGTTCTCGATTGGTTCCTTAGAGGCGTTTTGAATCAGTTCACCTTTTGTGGCCCAATCGATTTTTTTTCGATATAACAACATGGCAACGAGAAATAATAGGAAATTGTTTCCTGATTTCGGGTAGGCTACAAGACAAATATCGTCTTCTTTAATTTTGTATGTCTTGTCTGTTGACAAAGGTATCATCCTTTCTTTTTATCAGCTTCGTCTGGCTGAACTTTCAATGGAATGGTATCAGGATTAGTTGGATCAAAAAGTTCATTGGCCCAAAACAAAACAATTATTTCATCATCCGTTACATTTTCAATGGAATGGGTAAAGCCTGGAGGTATATCCACCATCTTGATAGTTTGATCTGAGACGGTATAAGAAATCAGTTCATCGGAATCGACCTTTCTTAATTGAATGTTTGCTGTACCTTTGATGACGCAAAATTTCTCTACTTTTGTATGGTGATAATGGTTACCCCTTATAACACCCTGTCGTGATGTTGACATGAAGATTTGACCGGCATGATCCGATTTGATTAATTCAATTAACTTTCCTCTTTCATCTTGATGTGCTGGTAAATCATATGAAAAATTATTGCTATCAAGATAAGATAGGAAGGTTGTATATAAATATTTAGTTAATTTGTCGGACAGATCTGGTATAACCAGTGATTTTCGTATATTTTTAATTTCATAAAGCTTATCGGCCAAATCTCCAACTGTTGTATAAAATGATTGGGTGATAGGATAATAGAATGTTTCTTTTGCTTTATTCTGGTTGAGACTATTTATAAAATGGTCTATAACATCATCAATATATACAAGTTCAAGGTGTTTTGCCGGATCATGGATTTCTATTTCCTTATCATGAGCGATTTCATGGCAAAAGGTAGCAACGACGGAGTTATAATGTGGTTTACACCACTTGCCAAAAACACCTGGAAGCCGGTAAATGTGTACATCTGCACCGGTTTCATTACTATAATGTTTCAGCACATCTTCGGCAGCTTTCTTACTTGAACCATATGCTGAATCAAATGCTGCTTGAGTAGAGGAAGAAAAGACAATTTTTGGGGTCTTTTGTTTCCTTCTTAAATAGTTGACGATTTGTTCTGTAAGCCCTCTATTAACTCTCGTAAACGCCTCATCCTGTTGGGGTCTATTCACTCCCGCCAGGTGATAGACGATGTCCGAATCGTCTAATTGTTGATAGAGCTGTGACAGGTTATCCCCGTGATGATACGGATGAACAACAACTTCTTTTTCTCTGTGCAATCTATCGATAAGGTTTTTACCGATAAATCCGCCTGCACCGGTCACTAATACGTTTTTCATATAATCCCCCCATTCTGTTCATCACACGTTTTTCCAGTAGTATAGCCGGGCAGTAGTTTAACACTGTTAATGCCTTTTCTACATATTATGGAGTACTTGAAGATATGTGCAAAAATAGGGCGCAGGTCAAGGATGATATTGTTGTAAAGGAGATGTCTATGTATGGAAGATATATGTATCCATACGAGGAATTGGATTGAAAAAACGACCCCAGCATCAGATGTACCAGATGTATATAAGGAATTTTATCCAAATGAAACGGTAAAATATACATTGCCAAAGGGAGATTCACCGCAATGGGTTGATTGGGTATATCCACCACAATTTGGGGAGAATCATACGTTTGATACAGCTTATGTTGCAAAGATAAAAAATGGGAGTATATGGATGTGTGAAAAAGGAGAAGGCATGGTCTATGCATTGACACCAGATAACAAGTGTTTACATGATATGGTCTTTCATTTATATTGGAGATATTTTAAAAAGGCGGCAGTTCATAAAATTCCTGCTGCTTCCACTTATCATGGCACTTTGGGCGTTCTAGCCTGGGCCGGGCACTCCAATTACTGGCATTGGTTACACGATACACTGGGGCGTTATCATTTACTGCGGCTCAGCGGTTTTAAGATTGATAAATATGTTCTGCCGCCTTTGACTATGCCATTTCAGCGGGAAACAGTTAAATTGCTTAGTATCCCTGAAGATAAAATCCTCCAGCTTACCCCGGGGATGCATCTGAAAGCCGATAATTTAATATTACCATCCGTTCCGTTTAACGCAGGGACATGTGTTAAGTGGACAGTTGAATTTCTCCGAGACTCACTTCTTCCATGGAAATCACAGAAGAGCACACCTGGCTTTGAACGTATTTATATTAGCCGAAAAGATGCTTCGTGGAGAAAGGTTACCAATGAAACAAATCTCATGAAGCTTTTGACCCGAAAAGGATTTAAACAAGTTACGTTAAGCTCCTTAACCGTACAGGAACAAATCGATATTTTTTCTTCGGCCAAAATTATCATAAGTCCGAATGGTGCAGGACTGGCAAATATTATGTTCTGTCGGCCGGGAACGAAAATTATTCAGTTATTTACGTCTACGTCAGATGAATTTATAAAAATTGGGCAGTATGTAGGTTTGGATTATCATTTTTTTAAATGCAGAGTTGCGAATCCTGTTTCCAAAGCCCATGAAGTCATTCAAAACCTTGTGGTTGATGAAAAGAAATTGTCGACAGTTTTGGAGAATGAAGGAATAAATTAAAAAAGGAAGGGCAGTGATATGTTTTATCCCGCCTTAACGGGCAGTTAGACCCCCTCATCAAGATTTTGAGGTGAAACGAAAAAATAAGTGGGGCTAAGCGTATGGCCAAAGACCCGATTCTGTTTTCAGCCTGCAGGTCAGAAATCACAAAGGTGTTGTAACTTAGACGCATGAGAACTTAGTCTTTGTCCCTCTGTTTTCAATGGAAAAAGCCCTACGTTGAATGAACCTTACGCAGCCTCCTTAAAATCTATATTTCTGTATAAATTCAATAAATAGTCTAGTTCCTGACTGCATTTAACTGTCGCTTTATTTGTAAATCCTATACTAAAAGCCAACTTAATCATTTCTTGCCTTTTCATTTCGATTGTTTGTTTTAAATTATTCTTTGTATACAATTTTAAATCCTCCACTTTTTTACTGATTACCATTCCGTATTATGCAGGACTTAAGAATTAATGTAAATGCTTTCGGCAAAGGAAGACAAAAAAAGAAGGATTTCGGCATTTTTCGTTGGAATACTAGTTAACGTGGGTATTTTAATTCAAAGGAAGCGCTTCAAAGCTACACCTATGATATAGTTTTGAAGCGCTTTTTTTACTCATTATCCGGATCAATCACCGTAAGTGGGCGCATCATGTCGTAATCCTCATGTTCCAAAATGTGACAGTGCCAGACGTAATCACCAGTATATGGGGCAAAACGGGCAATTAGTCGGGTGATTTGAGCAGATGGTGCAGCTACAGTGTCTTTCCACCCACGTTCGTTTGGTTTTGGCGGGGTAGCTGGTCCGGTATAGCGAATTTGCCCATTTTCATTATAAAGATCAAGATCAAATGGCTGGCGATCCAGAATTTGAAACTGAATCAGGTGGATATGGATAGGGTGGGTAAAGCCGGTAATATTCATCAATGACCAAATTTCCGTTGTTCCTAAAAGCGGTTTTTCTGTTGTTGGATCCATCCATTTTTTATTATCGAGCAAAAGTAATGGTCGCCCATATTCATCTGTTGAACCAACAAGTTTTAAATTACGAATGGTTGCAATTTTATTTTGCTTTAGTGAAGGAATATGCGTTAGATGATGTGGAATGGTCGTCGTATCTTTTTTGGAAAGTTTGTTCGTTACCTTAAATTGCATAACATCATCGGTTTTGTCATCGGGATCGGCATTGGGTCCAAGATCATTTTTTAGTGTTATGGTTTTCCCTTTGTATTTGGAAAAATCAATAATGAAATCCACTCGTTCTGCTGGTTCCATTGCGATTTTGTTTATGCTGACTGTTTTTTGCATCAGACCACCGTCCGAACCAATTTGATAAAAAGACTGGCCGGAATCAAGATACAATTGATAGGCCCTGGTGTTGGAAGCGTTTAATATCCGAAAACGATATTTCCGCGGCTCCACTTTTAAATATGGCCAGACCATACCGTTTACTACAATAGTATCCCCATTAAAGAAAGGTGTGATAGAAGGATTTGGAAGATTTTCAGCGGGGTTGGCGGGTTGATTTGGATAGAACAAGGACCCATCATCATTGAATGAGCGATCCTGAATCACGAGCGGGATTTCATATTTTCCTTTTGGCAGATTTAGTGATTTCTCCTTTTCATCACGGATGATATACATTCCGGCAAGTCCGGCGTACATGTTTAATCTGGTAATCCCCATAGCATGATCATGATACCATAGCGTCATCCCCCGCTGGTGATTTGGGTAGGTATAAACCTTCCGTTCGAAAAAAGGACCAACTTCTTTATATCCTTTGGTGAACCATGCTTCTGGATAGCCGTCACTGGCTGATTGAGTTTCACTGCCGTGTAAATGGGTGACGGTACGCACCTCGGGTTGGTGTGCAACATCATGAATCGATTTGTCCACTGGAAGCAGATGGTTATTTGGCAGGTTGTTGATCCATTTGACGTGTGTCGGATCCCCTTGATTCACATCAAATAAAGGTCCAGGAAATTGCCGATTATACCCCCATAACCGGGTCGGTTTCAAGTCCCGATGCAGCTTTTGCCTGAATTCTTCCATTTTTACTTCATAATAATCTCCGTCTTTGTATTTACGTTCCGGTTTTATCGTCTTCATGATCGGCAGGGGATCAACAAATTTTTCAAGATCCATGTGACTCATCTCCATCATTAGGTATTTATGATAGTAGATGAAACATGGTGAATGAGGGAAAGGGCAAATGTAACAGGTTGGGGTATATTTTTAGAGTCAGCCACTTCCAACGCTTTTAAAATATTTACGTGGTAAGGGCTGACTCCCATTATTTTGCCATATTCAATAAAGTTAACACATCGTTGGAAGCTGATGAATAAGATGATGACTTGATGTTTTTCTTAATTCGTTCAATCAAATCCACCGCTTTAGAGTCAGTGACAGTCAAAATTTTAACATTCCCATTAAACATATCATTCATTTCTTCTTTTGCCTGGTCAAGGTTATCGTAGCTTTTTTCCTTCGTGTTTTTTATTCCTTCAGGTTCTCCGTGACCGGACATTCCTCTGTTGGCGCTTAACAAATCATTTTGCATATTATCATATTCATGACTTGTTGTTTCAGCCGTATTTCGTGCCAATACTACCGAATCATCGATAACAAACACTTTAACTCCGGTAATACCCTGGCCTTTTAAAATGGATTCAAAATAAGACGATACACCACCTTCGTGAATGCCGGAACTGCCGATAGATCCGTAAATACTGTTACCCATTCCGGAATAGGTGGTGCCCTCCCTGTTTGTTGTGTGTGTCTTATCACTAATTTCACTTGGGATAATATCAGGATCATTTAAATGACTTTGATTGTGATCATTGACGTTTACGTTTTGCCCATTATTTAATTCATCAGCTCCAATAGCCTCATCGTTGTTATTCTGACAAGCAGAAACAATAAGGATTATGCTAAGGATGAATAGCAAGATTGGACCTTTTTGTAGTATTTTCATCATCCACCTCCATGTTGATATTACATATAGATTGCCCCGATTTTTTATATATATGAATGGTTAATTATCCCACACTTAACGGTCAGTAAGACTCCCACGTTATGGTTGAGGAGGAATTAACAAAGGGAAGTCAGTGTCAACAGCATGACAAAAATTCGATTCTGATAAGTCCTGCAGGAGGCAGGGTACAAAGACGTTGCCGTTTTAGCCTTTGATCCACTATTCTCAACGGGGAAAAAGCATCTCATTGAATGAAGTTTCACTTTATGGTGCATAATAAACTCGAAATATATGACGGGAAAGGAGGTTTTTTCGTTGACAGATGACAACCAGCACAAGAATAAGGAAAATGAAGCCTTGTCCAGAAGGAGATTTTTGCGAAATTCCGGGATAGCCGTTGGCGGATTGGCTGTTGGCGGTGTTATTGGTAATATGATTCCATGGCATGTAACCGATAAGGATGAAGAAAAGAAGACCGCTAGTCAAAAAGTGAAAAGCTACAACCATGCTTTGATGTATTTGACAAAGGCGGAGTTCGCAACGGTTGAGGCAGCAACAGAACGCATCTTTCCCAAGGACGATTTGGGACCCGGTGCAAAAGATTTAGGTGTAGGTTACTATATTGATCATCAATTAGCTGGATCATACGGATTTAATGCAAGAGATTACATGGAGCCGCCATTTTACCATGGGGAAAAAGTACAAGGATATCAAGGACGACTAAAACGACGAGAAATTTTTCGGATTGGTTTACGCGAATTGGAAAATCATAGCCAGGAAAAACATAAAAAAGCTTTTACCGAAATTACTGACGATCAGCGGGATGAAATTTTACAGGAATTTGAGTCAGATAAGGTGAAGTTAAGTACCGTTTCCCCCAGTGGATTCTTTGAATTACTAAGAGGAGTCACGCTAGAAGGTTTATATAGTGATCCATTATATGGAGGGAACATTGATATGGATGGATGGAAGATGCGCAATTATCCAGGGGATCAAATGGGCTACACGGATATTATTGAAAAAGATTTCCAGGAGATAAAACCTAGCAGTCTGAGGGATCACATGTAATTGTAGAAAAGAGGTGGATGAAAGATGGTAAAAAAGATGCCAAAAGTCGATGCTGTAGTTGTAGGTGTTGGTTGGGGCGGCGGTATTATTGCTTCCGAACTGACGAAAAAAGGACTTAAAGTGGTTGGACTTGAAAAAGGGCAGGAACGACATACCGAAGATTATTACATGGTGCATGATGAATTACGCTATGCAGTTCGTAAAGAATTAATGCAGGATTTATCCAAGGAGACGCTAACGTTTCGGAGTAATGAAAAAATGCGTGCACTGCCCATGCGCCAATACGGATCATTTCTGTTAGGAGAAGGGCTTGGCGGGGCAGGTGTCCATTGGAATGGACAGTTATTTCGTTTTCTTCCCTATGATTTTGAGATCCGCAGTCAAACTATTGATCGGTATGGCAAGGATAAAATACCGGCTGATATGACGATACAGGACTGGGGAATTACTTATGACGAATTAGAACCGTATTTCGACCAATTTGAGAAAATGGCCGGGATTTCCGGTGAAGAAAATCCCCTAGGTGGAAAACGTTCGGACAAGTACCCAACCGGACCAATGAAACATTCAAAACAGATGGAGTTATTTAAAAAGGCAACGGAAAAATTAAAATATCATCCATATACTATACCATCGGCAAATTTGTCTGAACCCTATACGAATCCAGATGGCATCGCCAGGGCTGCTTGTCAGTATTGTTCGTTCTGTGAGCGTTTTGGCTGTGAATATGGTGCAAAGGCTGACCCGGTTGTTACCGTTATCCCGGTAGCGAATAAAACAGGAAATTTTGATTTGCGAACGTTATCATGGGTGCGCCGGATTTTACATAAGGGTGGCAAAGCAACGGGTGTGCTTTATACCGATTTGACGACGGGAGAGGAAATCGAGCAACCTGCGGATATTGTTATCGTGACCTCTTATGTATTTAATAATGCTAAACTGTTACTCAACTCAGATATGGGTCGTCCATATGATCCCTCTACCGGTAAGGGAGTCATTGGAAAAAATTATGCCTACCAGGTTGTTAAGGGAGCCGCTACTGGCTATTTTAAAGATCAGGAATTTAACAACTTTGCTGGCGCCGGTGCATTGGGAATGACGATTGATGATTTTAACGGGGATAATTTTGATCATTCCGATTTGAACTTTATTCATGGTGGGTATCTTTCCTTGACACAAACAGGAGCCCGGCCAATTGAGAACAATCCAATTCCAAAAGGATCTTCAACCTGGGGAGCAGAGTTTAAGAAAAATTCGCTGGAGTATGCTAATAAGACATTATCCGTCAGTACAATGGGGGCAAGTATGCCGTTTAAACACCATTACCTTGATCTTGATCCAACATATAAAGATACATTTGGTGATCCACTGCTTCGGATGACATTCGACTTTGAGGATCAAGATAGCGAATTGGCAAAATTCACCGCTAACAAATGCAGCAAGATTATGAAGGAAATGGGTGCTGATCATATTGATTCCATGGATGAGTTAGGTCCCTATGATATCACTACGTATCAATCTACGCACAATACTGGCGGGGTAATTATGGGTGCAGATCCTGATACATCGGCAGTGAATAGTTATTTGCAAATGTGGGATATGGAGAATGTGTTTGTTGTGGGAGCTTCTGCATTTCCGCATAACGGGGGTTACAACCCGACTGGTACGGTTGGTGCACTTGCATATCGGGCAGCGGAAGGAATTTTGAAGTATAACAAGAATGGTGGTATGCTTGCTTAATACTTGCGGGTATAAACTAGGTTTTTAAACAGGCACTGAATAAGTCATCTCAAACAAGGGATGACTTATTCAATGATGTGTTGTGAAGCTTTATTAGGAGGATATTCACATCTCTATTTTTTTGATTCGCTTTCTGTTAAGCCTGTATGTTTAGCGATTAATTAAATCTTTATTCAACAGATTCTTGGCGATTTCAGCAGCCTTTTCTTTTCTCCAATTTTTTCACTCAATTCTAAACTTCTTTCAAATCCAAATGTATTTCGCTCCTTTGCGTGGTTTATTGTTTTCGGCGTTATCGCGTTTCTCTCTCAGGCAGCCATTTTATACGATTCGTTTCATTCATAACTGTGTATCTGTTAAGCTAAGCAATTTTCACATATGGGCACTGTCCCCAAAAAGGAATTTGAATGATAAATGTGGAAATACTTAGTAGAAGGTTTACTAAGATGGGGTGACAGATTGAAATATGTGAGATTCGGTGCTTGTGGGATTATTCTTATGACTTTGATGCTGCTTACATCACCTGCACTTTCAAACCATAAATCAGTATCGAAGGCAAAGGAGATGCGTGTCATGACCCAACAAACGAAAGGGCAACAAATGCCAGCATGGGGAGAAAAATTGAATGAATTTATCCGGGACGAGCCTATCCTGAGTGGTGCGTTGGTTGGAATCAGTGTCCGTTCTGCCAGGTCTGGTGATGTGTTGTACGAACATCTTGGAGACACAAGATTACGACCAGCATCCAATTTGAAATTATTGACCGCCGCATCTGCGCTGTCGGTGCTCGGGGAGGATTATACATTTCCAACCGAGTTACGATCGAACGGCCCGATTAAAGGAAATAAGCTTCATGGCAATCTTTATTTAAAGGGGAAAGGGGATCCTACCTTATTGCCTGAGGATTTTAATTCATTTGCTAAAAAGCTGCGGAAAATGGGTGTTAAAGCTATCACCGGAGATATTATCGGCGACGATTCCTGGTATGACAAGGTTCGTCTGTCACCAGATCTAATCTGGAGTGATGAACAATATTATTATGGTGCGCAAATTTCGGCTTTAACCGCTTCTCCAGATGATGATTATGATGCAGGGAGTGTTATTGTTGATGTTCAACCGGGGGATGCTGCAGGCAGAAAACCAGTCGTTTCAGTAACCCCTGATACAGATTATGTAAAAATGGTCAATAAAGCAAAAACGGTTGCAGCGGGAGAAGAAGAGGATATTACCATTGAACGGGGGCATGGAGCAAATGTGATCACCATTAAAGGGACGATGCCGGTTGGATCGGCGGACGTTAGAGAATGGATGGCGGTATGGGAGCCAACACAATATGCTTTAGATCTGTTTAAACAGGCATTGAAAAAGAATGGTATTTCGTGGACTGGTGATGTGAAAAGGGGGAAAATTCCAAGTGGAACAAAGAAGCTTTTTGCTCATCATTCTACCCCATTGTCCAAGTTACTTATCCCGTTTATGAAATTAAGTAACAATACGCATGCTGAAATACTAGTTAAAGAAATGGGACGAGTAGAATATGGGCAAGGGAACTGGGAAAAAGGATTAGCGGCCATGAAGGAGACGTTAACCGATATTGGCTTAAATCCAGACACTATGGTTATTCATGATGGTTCAGGAATCTCACATGTTGATTTGATCCCGCCTAATGAAATTACAAGATTATTATACCACGTGCAAAAGAAAGACTGGTTTGCTTCTTATTTTGATGCATTGCCAATTGCTGGGGAAGAAAAACGAATGACAGGTGGCACATTACGTAACCGGATGCAGGATTTACAAGGAAAGGTACACGCAAAAACAGGGACAATTGATGGAGTAAGTACGTTATCCGGTTATGTGGAAATAAGTGATGGCTCAATGCTTGTCTTCTCCATCATGTTGAATAATCTTCTGGATGAAGAGAAGGGGCCAGCGATAGAAGATAGGCTCATTGAAATTATCGCACAAAAATAGAAAATGTCAAAAAGGGAATCATAATTGATTCCCTTTTTTGCGCTAGTTTAGCGTTTTGTACCTGATATTTTCTGATACTAGAACCAAGCTATTTACTGAAAACTGTTATTGTCTTGCTGTTGTGTAGCTTGGGTTTGTGACTGTTCGGCTTGCTGTACTTGCTGCAGTGCTTGTTGTACTTGTTGCTGAGCTTGTTGTAATTGTGTGTTTTGCTGCGCTCCGGCACTTGCTTGTGCACTTTGCAACCCTTGCTGTGCTTGCTGCAATTGCTGCTGTGCTTGTTGCATTTGCTGCGGATTTGCACTAGCCTGTGCTTGTTGCACTGCTTGTTGTGCTGCCTGTGCCTGTTGCAAAGCCTGTTGCAATTGCTGATTCTGTTGTTGATTTTGATTTTGATCAGTCATCATATAACCTCCCACGATTTTTGGAGCATTTGCTCTCTTTATGTAGCCTTCCTGTTTTGTGGCAGGTTATGTATGATTTATAAAAGAAGATATGTTATCATTCATCAAATTACTGTCAGTAAATCGAAAAAAGGACAAAGAGCACCATTTCAGCTTAAATAGGATGCACTTTGTCTTAGGGATATTCATGAATGTAATTTTAAATCGTCATTAATTAGTTGGTTATAGACGAATGAACCAATTTACACATATTTGCACCCATTTTAGTTTGGAGTGAATAAAATAGGCAATATCTACAAAGGAGGATCGATATGGCTTATTTTAATTATAATCAATCGTTTACGGGATACCGTCAAGGACCAATGGTTTGTTTTCCCGTACAAAGTCAAGAAGGTGGCAATGAATCACAAGGACAAGGAGGCTTACAGGGGGAAATAACGATGCCAGATGGCTCTAAACAATCAGTTGTTTGTTATTATTCACAGTCTCCATCTGGTGATCAAGGTCAACAGGGTAATGGCCAGGGGAAATCAGGCGGTCAGGAGCAGCAAGGTAACGACGAAGGGCAAGGAGGTATGCCAACACCTCAAGACATCTTAGGTCAATTGGGGCAAGGAGGAAACCAGGGTCAGCAGCAAGGTGGCGACGAAGGGGAAGGAGGTATGCCAACGCCTCAAGATATACTAGGTCAACTGGGTCAGGGAGGAAACCAAGGGCAACAGCAAGGTGATCAAGGGCAGAATGGTATGCCTACGCCCCAAGACATCCTAGGTCAACTGGGTCAAGGAGGAAACCAAGGACAACAACAAGGAAATCAAGGGCAAGGAATGCCTGTACCTCAGGGCATGTTTGGTCCAGACGGGGGTCAAGGACAACGAATATATGGCCATCCACGAGCAGTTATACCTCATTATATGTGGATCCCAATAAGACATGGGTTTTACTGGTAGAGGATGAATAGGATCATTACAGGACAACAGCCGGATGAAAAGTAGATCCGGCTGTTCCATTGGTTTATTATACATTCAAAATGCATTTAAAAACGTAACGGGCTAATTATTTACTTTATTTCCACTGTCATAACAGATAAAAAAGGGGCAAGCAGTGAAATAAGCTTGTCCCACACAACATGTTATAGTAAGATAATGATGTTACGGTTCACTTGGGTCATATTCATCATAAATCATTCTGGTTACTTTTGTTGACTCATCTCGCTTGATTTCAGATTGGGTAGCATCTTCACCAAATGAATCCTCTTCATCCATTCCGGGAGCAACGACATCTTCATATTTCTCCGTTTGTTTATTCCTTTTAGGCTTTTCCTGATCCATAAGTATCCCTCCAGTTCCAGTCTTATTATTCTTTGCCAAATTCCTGCAGATTATGATAGTAATACGTAAAGAAGGTGGTGGTATACATGCAATTAATTTTAGCCGAAAAGCCGTCTGTTGCGAAAAACATTGCGGATGCATTAAATATTAAAAATAAATATGATGGGTATTTTGAAGGAACAAATTACATCATCACGTGGGCGTTTGGCCATTTGGTTCAACTCTATGATGCCAAAGACTATGACAGTAAAATGGCGCGATGGCAGCTGGATAATTTCCCATTTATTCCCGGGCAATTTAAATATAAAGTGAAAGGAGATCCAAAAAACCGGCAACACGTGGATCCTGGAGCGGCGAAGCAATTAAAGATTATTCACCGTTTAATGCAGCGGAACGATGTTGACATGTTTATTTCCGCATGTGATTACGATCGGGAGGGGCAGGTTATCGGTGATAGCATTATTTACCGGGCCAAACTGCAAAAGCCGGTATACCGTTTATTACTAAACGAATGGACGCGGGATGAGGTGCTTCAGGGACTCGAAACATTACAACCAAATGAAACACTAAGACCATTACTAAATGCCGGAGTATCCAGACAATGGGCGGATTGGGTGATTGGCATAAATTTGACGTCAGTTGCTACACTAAAATATCAGAAGGGGAGAGGGAAGGCGCTAAATATTGGCCGGGTACTCTTGCCCACGTTGAAAATCATTTATGACCGGGATAAGGAGATTGAAACCTTCAAGCCTGAGGACTATTTTAAGTTAAATGCTACATTTCAACTAGCAAACAACCAAGCATACGACGGAACATATATAGAGGAAAAACAGGAAAAATTTAAAGATAAAGTACATCTGGAACAAATCCAGCAACAGATTCAGGGCAAGCAGGGGATAATTACTGACAAACAAGTCGAAAAGAAAAAGGAATTTGCCCCATTATTATTTAATTTGTCTAATTTACAGGGATACATCACGAACAAATTTCAGGGCTGGACATCCGATAAGGTATTGAAAGTGGCTCAAGGCCTGTATGAGAAAAAATATATTACCTATCCACGGACTTCAAGTATTGCATTAGAGGAAAGTCTTGTTGACAAAACAGCGAAGGTTCTAAAAACGTTAATAGAAGATTTACCGTATAAAGATGAGATAAAATTTCACAAATCCAAGCGCGTTTTTAACAATACCAAAGTGGAAAGCCATAGTGCGATTACGCCAACGTATGTCAAACCAAAACGGTTATCCAGTGATGAACAAATCGTGTACACGGCTATTAAGAATCGTTTCATTATGCAGTTTATGCCAGTTGCCGAATATGAAGAAACGAGATTAACAACCAAAATAGAATCGGCTAACGGGTATTTTGCATCCAAGGGAAGAGTCCAGCTTGTTGAAGGATGGAAAAAGGTAGAGAACGTTCAATCGAAGGAAAATCTATTGCCACATGTGAACATAAATGAACAAGTAAGTTTGCTAGATGCTAAGGTTACTAGTCATGTCACCAAACCGCCAAAGCAGCATACCGAGAAAACGCTATTGCGTGTGATGGAAACGTGCGGGAAAAGTTTTGGAGATGAGGAAGTGGCCGAAATTTTAACTGGCTTTAGTATTGGTACTCCAGCAACAAGAGCGGAAACAATTAAAAAATTGAAGGATGTCGGTTATATTGCCGGGAAAGGAAAAAACTTGTCATGCACAATCTTAGGGCGAAAGCTTGTCGAGACATTTCCAGTGAAAGATCTGTTTGACCTGGAATTTACGGGACGGCTCGAAAAAACGTTGGCCGATATTCAAAAAGGGAAAGTGAAGAAACAGGACTTTCTGCAGGTTATCTTTGGGTTTACCAACGAATCGGTCACAACCATTAAAGCAGATCAGGATGTCGTTATTAATGAATTATCTTCGGCTCCAAAAACAGCTGAAGTGCTTGGTACATGTCCGGAATGTGGCGGTAAGATTATCGAGGGTAAAAAAGGATTTGGCTGCAGCAATTGGAAAAGTGGTTGTAAATTTGTGATTTGGAAAAATGATAAATACCTGCAAACGATGAAAAAGAAGCCAACAAAAACGATGGTCAAACAACTGCTAAAACAAAGGCGAGCATATGTAAAAGGATTAACCAGTAAGAAAGGGAAAAAGTTTAATGCCTACTTACAGTACGAGAAAAATCCGGATAATCCTTATTACAACTGGAGGATGGATTTTGAAAAATAGATTGTTTACCCCGCCTTAACGAACAGTAGGACCCCCACATCAAGAATTTGAGGTGGAATTAAAAAAGATAGGTGGGGGAGAAAGGCCCCCACCTAATGAAATTTCATTTTGTGATATTCACCTAAAGAGCAGTCCGTAGAAAAGGACGACTCTTTAGGTGAATTTCTCTGCTATTGAATGTTCACTCGTTTGACAGCTTTAACACATCAAACAATCGAAATAATAATCCAAGGATAATCGCCACAATCGTCGCTAATCCCATCCCGGTTAATTCTACCGATCCAAGTTTTACGGTAACACTGCTGATGCCAATGACGAGTACTACACAGGTCAGGATTAAATTTTGCGAACGGCTATAATCTACGTTTGCTTCCACTAACATACGAATACCGCTAGCGGCTATAATTCCAAATAGTAATAAAGAAATCCCTCCCATGACCGGGGAAGGTATAGATGATATGAGGGCAGCTAACTTACCGCAAAACGATAGAATTATAGAAAATACTGCCGCAAGACCGATAATCCATGTCGAGTACACACGTGTGATAGCCAAGACGCCAATGTTTTCACCATATGTTGTGTTTGGTGTCGAACCGATAAAGCTGGAAATAATCGTTGAAATCCCGTTTCCGAATAAGGAACGATCAAGACCAGGATCTTTTGTTAAATCGCTTTTGACAATGTTCCCAGTGACAAATAAATGGCCAATATGCTCTGGAATAATGACGAGTGCTGCCGGCAAAATAACGAAGATGGCTGACCAGTCAATCTTCATTTGATAAAAGGTCGGTTTGGAGATCCAGTGGGCTTCTGCAACTTTTGTAAAATCAACCAAGCCGAAAGCATAGGCAATGATGTATCCAGCAATAATTCCAATTAGAATCGGGATGATTTTTAAGAAACCACGTAATGTCACCCAGCAAATAATCGTAATGATTAGGGTTAATAATGCCACAATGGCAACTTTCGGATCCAATTTCCAGTCCGCACCGGCATCTGCTGGTGCAATCCATCCAGCCATTTCGGTTGCTGTTGGGACAAGTTCCAGACCAATAACGGCAACGATTGCTCCCATTGCAGCTGGTGGGAAAATGATATCTATCCAAGCTGTTCCAATAAATTTAACTAATAATCCCACAAGACATAGTATAATACCTACGATCAGGAACCCGCCAAGAACATAAGCGTAGCCAGCTCCACCAGCATAGTGGTTCAATACAACAAAAACGGGTGATATAAAAGCAAAGCTTGATCCGAGATAAGCGGGAATCTTCCCTCTTGTGATCAAAATGTAGATGATGGTTCCAACTCCATTCATTAATAGAATGGTCGCCGGGTCAACTCCAAATAAGACCGGTACCAGAACGTTGGATCCAAACATCGCGAATAAATGCTGAATACCTAGTGGTAAACTTTGCAAAAAAGGTAAACGCTCGTGAACTTGTACTTCTCTCTGTGTCATTCTTCTCTCTCCCTCTTTCTATTCGGTTTACCGGTTACCATGGGTATGAATGACGATAACAAAAACACCTTGCCTATTCCGGACAAGGTGTTAAAAGCAGATAAAATGAACGCAGATGATCCTCCATTTTATTCAACCAACAGATCTGAATCTGTTGCACCTTGTCAGCCTCACAGGACTGAATTAAAGGTAACCGTATAAACTTATTGAATATATTATTACAATATTGGATTGATCTGTCAATCACTTTTTTAAATAGAAGTTTCTACACTTGTTTCTGCTAATTTGATAAGAGAGTGGTAACGTATGTGATAGTTAATTGATTTTTGATAAAAATGATCCATTATTGTCACTCGTACGTTAACTTGATAAAAATGATAAATAGAAAGGTGCAAGGACCAAAATCCTGTTTGTAAATATGTAAGCAGTTATTCGATTACCATTCGAAAAAAATTCATGTTTCGTTCACACAATATCCATTGCTTCACAATGATGTTATTGGTACATTTATGTTGTTAGAGTTTGTTTGAAATTGTTACAAATTTTCATGGATGGAGGGGTGTGGGTGTTACCGATAGAACGGCAAAAACGAATTCAATCGCTAATAAAAGAGAAGCAATACTTGAAGATTGCAGAATTAAGTGAGTTGCTTGGGGTATCTGAAATGACGGTGCATCGCGATATCAAGCCGTTAATTGACGAAGGACGGGTAATAAAAACATTTGGCGGTATTACATTGGCGAATGAACAGCCAATGAACAGCGCTTATCCAAATTCTTGTGTATTCTGTAGCCGGCAATTAAGTGAACGATTAGTTTATCGGCTGATTCTTGTCAATCAGCAAATGGAAGAGGCATGCTGTGCGCACTGTGGTCTGTTGCGTCACCACCAACTGGGCGATGACGTAATGCAGGCAATATGCCCTGATTTCTTAACACAAACGATTATCAGTGCATCAAAAGCCTGGTATGTCATGGATTCGACCATTCAAATCGGCTGCTGTCAACCACAAGTTTTACCATTTGAGTGGAACGAACATGCCAAACGTTTTGTCACTGGCTTTGGTGGGGTCATTTACTCATTTCAGGAAGCGAAAGAGCATGTGTTTCAACGGATGACAGGAGATAATCCATCTCAATGTCACCATAGTGAATAGGAGGAAAACCGATGAAAAAGTTTGTTTTGATGATGGTGCTATTGGCTATGGTCATACTTGCAGCGTGCAGCAATGATGAAGACAGCAGTGATTCAGATGAGGTGAAGATGCTAGACCCAGATTTTTCAGTTCCGGCAACAGCAAAGGTTGGGGAACCAGTGGAATTTAAGGTAACGGTAACCTACGGTGGAGAAAAAGAAACGGATGCTGACAAGGTCGTTTTTGAATACTGGGAAAAGGATAAAGAGGACGACTCCACCAAGGTTGACGCAAAAAACAATCAGGACGGTACGTATACGGCCGAGATTACATTTGAAAAACCAGGCGAATACGAAATGTATTCCCACATTGATGCGGAAGGCCTGCATACGATGCCGAAAAAGTCTATGGTAGTTGAAAAGTAATCATGTGAAAGTATGTGAAAAGCGGATATATTGTCTATGGTTCACGCGGGAGCAGACAACTGTTATGGAATCTAACGCGAATATTCTTTATTCAGGGAATAAAGCGAGTGAACTCTATAAGCCATGTTAGGATGCTAGTTATATTTTTTAAAAATGATTTAATTCCACTCTAAGGGTTAGCGTTCAATCAAAAAAGATAAGTGGTAGTTAACCGCATGATAAAGGTCCGATTTTGTTCGAGCATGGCCTGGAACGTCTGTTTCTGCTAGAAACCCTACTTAATGAATTTTTACTTTATGGGAGGTGATTACAATCGATCGTACAAAAGGTGGTTTGTTACAAAGTAATGTGTTTAGTTGGTGCGTAAAGGTAGTAGCTTTATTTGTTGGAGTCTGGCTTGTCTTTTCCTATACCCCAACGGCGGAGGCACATTCAACGCTGCTGGAAAAAACGCCAGCTGAAAAAGTAGTGACAGACAAATCTCCGTCCACCTTAAAGTTGCGTTTTAATGAACCGATCGAAAAAGATTTGGCTACGGTAACTATTTATGATTGGAATGCAAAACCAGTCTTTACTGGTAACCCAGACGAAAAGGGACCAAAAAGAGCCCCGCTGCTTGAGTTTACGCTTCCAAAGCTAAAACAGGGAACGTATACGGTTCAATGGAATGTTGTATCATTGGATGGTCATCCGGTTGCCGGTTCTTATTCATTTGCTGTTGGTAAGGCGACAGCAGGTGGAGCGAAGTCAATCGCAGCTTCCGGGGATAAGGAAGGTCTTTTAATTGCCGCCCGTACAGTTGGGGAAGGCTTGTTACTATTGGGGGCGGGTCTGTTTTGGTTTGGCTGGTTGGCTGAAAGACGTCATTTCCCAAGCCTTGAGGTACTTGTTAAGCGGGGGAGACGTATCGGCGCCATTGTTCTTGTTTTGGGAACGATTGCTGAACTGGCGGCCTATGCAACTTCATTGCCACCAGGTTTGATTCAAACAGTATTCAAAGGGCGGTGGGATTTATTACTTGACTTTCCGTTTGTGCTCATGTTGTTTGCTCAATTGGTTGCTTTAATTATGTTGCTAATACCAGGAATGGTTTATGGCTGGCGTTTGTTTATGTGGTTTGCTCTGGCTATCATACCAGCTTTTGGCGGGCATGTCTGGGGTATGGAAAGCCCGGCGCTTGCTGTTATTCCGCGAATTGTTCACCTGTTGTCACTGGCGTTTTGGCTTGGTGCACTTGCGTATGTTATATTACTTGTCCGTTGGCAAAAAAAACATAGTCAAGATATTGCATGGAGAGAATTCCGGCCATTTTTTGTCAACAAAATGATGGTCGCTTCCATTCTGGTTGTTATTTCTGGCGTGATCATGGTATTTCTCCAAACCGGTTGGACGGCTGTCATTACCGACTGGATGAGATGGAGTACGTTATTACTATTTAAAATCATCCTGACAATGCTCATGATTTGTTTGGCATTATACCAAACACTTAAATGGAAAAAACGGAAGAACTTCACCACATCACGACATGTTCGTGTGGAATGGATTGCTGGTTTGATTATCATCTTATTGGGTGTGTGGATGAGTCAAACTGCATACCCGGTTGCGGTCAAACCCTATGATACAACGTTGAAGGATGGTCAGGCAAAAGCAGAAGTATATATTGGTAAGTTACAGATGGGCGATCAAAAAATGACGGTAGACATTCCTGAGGTAAATGGTGACGTACCGGATGCAGTAATGGTTGAAGCTTCGATGCCGGATCATGGAATGACATCTGGACCGCTAGAAGCCAAAAAGGGGAAGTCTGGTAAATATCAAGTAGAATTGCCATTATCTATGTCGGGAACGTGGCGTCTGGATATCCGTGCAACATATCAAGGTGGTGAAAAAATCGAGTGGACGGACGATGACATATTTGTTGCAGGAACTGGTAATGGGTAACAAGTAAATGAATTCATATTATTATTGGAGGTTTTACAAATGATGAACAAGAAAAAATGGTTTGTGCCGTTAATGGCAATTTTCTTCTTGCTAGTTGCGGCACCTATTGCAGAAGCACATGTAACCGTACATCCTGGGGAAAGTTCGACTAATGCGTATGAGAAATACACCGTAAGGATTCCAGTGGAAAAAGATGCGAATACTACAAAGGTTGAATTGGTCGTTCCAGAAGGGGTAAATCTTGTTTCCGTATTGCCGATGGAAGGATGGAAATACAAACTGGATAAAGATGAAAATGATATGATCTCAAAAGTTACGTGGACGGCAAAGGATAAAGGAATTGGACCAAATGAATTTATCGAGTTTGCGTTTATCGGTGCAAATCCTGATGAGCCTGGAGAATTTAGCTGGGAAGCGCATCAGACCTATGACGATGGTTCGGTTGTAGATTGGGACGGCCCGCCAGATGCTGATGAACCAGCTTCGGTAACAAAGGTTGTCAAAGGTGATGCTGTTGCAGAACATGACGATAATGCAACAGCGGATACAAAGGAATCGGATGAATCCGATGATAGCAGTTCTACATCTGGAACCGGTGGCTGGCTGCCGACGACTCTTGCAGTAGTAGCGATACTGCTTGCATTAATCAGTCTTTTCCGTAAACGGGTATAAATGAAATTTTGGTTATTATTTGATTTCATCTCCATATAATGAATAAAGGTGACAGTTCCATAGGAACTGTCACCTTTCATGCTGATGTTCATGGTGGTGCATCTCGTGATGATAATTACACATGAGCGATTCCTTGTGTGGATGCGTATCGTTTTCCAATTGGATGGTAACATGGCCAATTTCTTTAGCCTTTAACTTGTGTTCAATCGCTCTTAGTAATGTCTGGCTTTCCTGAACGGTTAGATAACCATTAACGACTGCGTGACAGGACAAAGCATTCTGCCCGCTGGTAATACTCCAAACGTGCAAATCATGAATGCTGTTAATACCTTGTACGTTCTCTATCGTCGCAATAATGTCATTCAGTTCAATGTTCTTTGGTGTGCCTTCCATGAGAACATGGGCCGCATCCTTGGCAACACGAAAACCACTGATTAAGATGAGCACTGCGACAAGAATGCTTGCAAGCGGGTCGGCCCACTGCCATTGGAAGAACATAATCAAAAGTGCTGCAATAATCGCGCCAACAGATCCGAGCAAATCACCCAGGACGTGCAGAAATGCGGCACGTAAATTTAAATTCTCCTCTGTATCGCCACGCATCAATATCCAGGCAACAAGAACATTTACCAAAAGACCGATAACGGCAATAATTAGCATGCCTGTAGATGCAACACCAGCAGGAGAAGAGAACCGCTGATAGGCCTCATAGAACACATAAATCGCGATAACAACTAGTGTAGCGCCATTGAACAATGCAGCTAATATTTCAAAACGCTTATAACCGTATGTTTTGCTATAGTTGGCCATTTTTTCACCCATGATGAAGGCGAGAACTCCGACACCTAGTGAGATTGCATCGCTTAGCATATGTCCGGCATCCGATAATAATGCCAGACTATTGGTAAGATATCCGCCAATTGCTTCCATAATCATGTAGGCAGCAGTAATGATAAAACTGATCGTTAATGCTTTTTTATTGGCACCATGTGTATGATCATGGCTGTGGTCATGTCCCATTGTCAAACCTCCAATCTAATTGTGAGAAGCATGTTCAATGGTTTGTTTGAGTATATCCATTACATGTTCATCGTCGTGGGAATAGTACAATGTTGTTCCTTCTCTTTGGAAGGTTACAAGTCGCAAATTCTTCAAAAAGCGCAGCTGGTGGGATACGGTTGACTGTCTTAGGTGCAGACTGCTGGCAATCTCGTTAACCGAGTATGGTTTATGAAACAGCAAATGGAGGATGCGAATCCGTGTGGGATCACCCAATGCTTTGAATGTCTGCGATACAATGAATAATGTTTCTTCATCAAGATCAATATATTTTTCTTTTCCCACTTTCGATTTATCCATAGCATTCCCTCACTTTTGTCTTTTAAAATCAATATATGAATATATTCTCATATAATGATGTTGTATGCAAGTTACTTCCCTTTGTCAAAGCTAAATAACATAATAGAAATTGTAATGAAGAATGGAGGTAATATAATGAACAATCTAAATGAGAAAACAGCAATCGTGACTGGAGCGAGCAGTGGAATCGGTGCGGCGACTGCTAAATATCTGGCAAATGAAGGGGTCAATGTTGTGTTAGCTGCACGACGTCAGGATAAATTGGAGCGCATCGTGAAATTAATCAATGAACAGGGTAAAGCACAAGCGATCCCGGTTGTGACCGACGTATCCAACCAAGGTGATGTCAGCGCCCTTGTTGCAAAAGCAAAGGACACATTTGGGAACATTGATATCTACGTTAATAATGCTGGGGCTGTTTTGTCAGGGAGCTTACGAGCTGGTGATGTGGAGGCTTGGGAAACAATGATTGACGTAAACATAAAAGGCGTATTGTATGGTATCCATGCTGTATTGCCGAACATGCTTAAACGCTCGGAAGGTCATATTATTAACATTTCTTCCGTTTCCGGTCACGAAGTCACAAAAACGAGTGCGGTCTATAGTGCAACTAAATATGCTGTACGAGCACTGTCCATGAGTATGGAAAAAGAATTGGCAAAGACTGGCGTACGGGTTACGAATATTTCCCCAGGAATGGTAAATACTGAAATTTTCTCAGGTGACGCAGCTGAGCGAAAGCCATTGGAACCTGATGATATTGCCCGGGCAATTGTATATGCGCTGAAACAGCCTAACTATGTGAATGTGAACGAAATCATAGTGCGTCCTGTTTAATGGAGACGGTCCCTCATCAATGGATTAAGGTGATGAGGGAGTGTCCACGATAGCGTTAATCGCGGGATAACGTTTTTCAAAATTAAGGTGAACAACTTCCCATAAATAAAACGAGGCGATGGAAAAGTGAGGATCCCATAAAGCTGCCTTGTCCACCAAAATTTGTCTACGATAGGTCTTGTCCACTTGGTAAAGCCACTTTGCGCCACGTTGGATTCCAATATCATCGAGCGATAACACGTTCATTCTTCCAAGAGAAAAGATTAAAAACATTTCAGCAGTCCATTTACCTATCCCTTTAATACTCGTGAGTTTTTTTAAGATTTGGCTGTTATCTTGGGTTTCTATCGCTGTAAGATCAAGTTCTGTGTTTTCAACCTTTTGTGCAAGATCACGTAAATAGATAATTTTCCTTCCAGATAAACCGATGGACCGAAGCGTTGAATCATCAGCTGATAGCAATTTTTCAGCAGTAATGTGGTGATTCATTTGTGTATCAAGCCGATCATAGATAGCATTGGCCGCTGCAACGGAAATCTGCTGTCCAATCATTGACCGTACCAATGATTGAAAATAGTTTGGCCGTAATTCAATTTCCAAATCGCCGATAATGGTGATTAATTTCCCTATGGTGGGATCCTTTTGGCATAGATCAGCAACTGCTGGGTCGTTGGCTGTAATCCGTAGTTTTTCCATCGTCATCCTCCATTCGAAACGGGACTAAAATATGTTGAATTCACAAGCATATCAACTGGATCGTTATTCCTATTTATTAGCATATAATTTTATTAGCTTAAATACAAAAACTTTGATATGATGGATTATATTGTTACATATATAGTTTGTAATTATATATTCTATTGCAAATATATGAAAATGAAAGGTGGACATGTATATGAACAAACCAAAAATTGTTGTCCTTGGTGCAGGCTATGCGGGTATGATGACAACAAAAAAATTAACGCAAAATCTTGGGGTTGACGAAGCAGAGATTGTTCTCGTCAATAAACACAATTATCATTATGAAACGACCTGGTTACATGAAGTAGCTGCGGGAACTATTAATCATAACCAAGCGCGTTTTATGATCAGCGATGTGCTTAATCCAAACCGTGTGCGTTTAATTTATGATGCTGTGGTTGAAGTGAAACAGGATGAAAATCTTGTTGTACTGGAAAACAGTGAAATATCCTATGATTACTTGGTAATTTCACTTGGCTTTGTAACCAATACGTTCGGAATTAAGGGTATGGAAGAAAACGCTTTCTTTATTCAGGATATTGATTCTTGCCAATTGATCCGCGAGCACATGGAATACCAATTCGCTCAATATAAGAATGGAGAAGAACAAAATGAGGATAGCTTAACCATCCTGGTTGGCGGTGGCGGATTCACTGGTATTGAATATGCTGGTGAACTTGTTGAACGTGTACCACAACTATGCAAGAAATATGATATTGACCGCAGCAAGGTTCGCATCATTAATGTGGAAGCTATGCCATCTATTATGCCTGGCTTTGATAAAGACTTGGTTGCCTACGCGAAAAAGTCATTGCAGGAGCGTGGCGTGGAATTTCGTGAGGGTACCGCTATTAAGGAATGCAAAAAAGATTGCTTTATTGTTGGCGATGACAATGAGGAAATCAAAGCAGGTACAATCGTTTGGACAGGTGGGGTTACTGGGAACCCGATCCTCGCAAAATCCGGTTTTGAGCTTACGAAAGGTAAAGTAACAGTAAATGGTGATTTACGTGCTCCTGGTACAGATAACATTTTCATTATTGGGGACTGTGCATGGGTTATGAATGAGAAAGAAGGACGTCCATTCCCGCCTACTGCACAAGCAGCAATACAACATGGAACAACTTGTGCCAACAATATAAAAGCCCTGCTTCACAATGAACCGTTAACTAACTTTGAGTTCGATGATAAAGGAACAGTTGCATCACTTGGAGTAACCGATGCCATGGGAACTGTATTCTCAGGTACAAAATTATTTGGTAAATCTGCTGCAACAATGAAGAAGGTAGTTGATAATCGTTCATTGTTCTTGCAAGGCGGAGTAAAATTACTTCTTAAAAAAGGGAAGGTACGTCCATTTTAAGTAGTCACGCCGTTGGAAGAAGAACCATAAAGGGGAGGTCAAAATAATGAAAAAAGGTACATTATATTTTCTTTTAGCTGCAATGGCGTCCATCGTTGGATATGCCTTAGCGAGCCGAAGTATGGAAAATTCACGTGATTTTCGCTAATTAATATAAATATCACCACTTTAAAGAACTTCTTACCACGGTAAGGAGTTCTTTTAAAATTAAAGCATAACATTGGTATTTTTTTGGCAAAAGAGGCATGATAGGTTTGGGGATAAAAGATACATTGCTCAAGTTTAAAAACCAATAATATAAGGGGAGATTGGCATGAGTATTGGGCTTATTGTGTTTCTGGTTGTATTGTGTCTTGCTGCATTATTAGGAACTATGTTGGCATTTAAACAGGAAGAAAAGAAAATGAAAAAGTATGAGGAAGAAGGCGATAGTGTAGAAGCCCAGTTGAAGCGATCGCATGATTATGAAACAAGCTCGTTGAAATCAAATATTCCTCTACAGATTGTCATATACAGTGTCACGATTATCGGTTCCTTAATCGTCTTTGCTTTTTATGTCTTTTAATAGTTTGTTGATTGCTTCACATACATCGGATCCAATACCCGGTGTATTTTTTTCATGAAATTGCTGCTTTGTCCAATACTATATACAGGAGGTTGAGACACATGAAGTCTTTAACGTTATCATTTCTGTTAGTAATGGTACCAATGGCAGCAATACCAAATGAATTGGCAATAACCGATCATGATAAAGTTTTGACAACTGTTACACGGGACCATTTTACGATTCCATTTATGGATGGTCCATTCATTGATAAGAAGAAACTGGAACTGCTCGTGGATAATCTGGAGGAGAAGGTGTATCAAAAACCCGTAGATGCACAAATCGATGACCAAGGTCAAATTATTGCAGAGCGCCCGGGTTATGCACTTGATAAGGATAAATTTCTTGAGCAGTTTCAATCGTTTGTTTATGAAGGAAAGCCCACGAAGGTAAAGGTATTGAAAAGGCCTGTTCATCCACGAGTGGATAGTGAACTACTCGCGACAATACGTGAAAAGAAAATTGGAAGTTATTCGACCCGGTTTCGGCAAAGTAATAAGGAACGTTCAAACAATATTCAATTGGCGGCAGAAGCGATCAATAATTATGTATTGTTTCCCAATGAGACATTCTCTTTTAATAAAGTGGTCGGAAAGCGGACGAAGGAAAAAGGATATATGCGGGCGCCGGTTATCGTAAAAGGAGAATTAGCGGAGGATATTGGTGGAGGAATCTGTCAGGTATCATCCACATTATACAATGCAGTTGATCTTGCTGGGATAGAAATTGTCGAACGTTACTCGCACAGTCGCAGTGTTCCATACGTTCCGCCAGGCCGGGATGCGACGGTTAGCTGGTATGGGCCGGATTTTGTGTTTACAAACAAAGCACATCAGCCGATCTTAATTCGGGCTAAGGCGAGTCATGGAAACATGATGATCAACGTTTATTCAGCTGATACTCCAAACCAGTAGTATTAGCTTCATACATAAAACGGGATTATCTTCTTTCTTTCATACCAATTAATGATTATTTGATGACAATAACGGTGAATTTACAGCAACATCATCCTTTTTTCGTTAAAATATGATTAGAAGGGTTATTATGTTAGATATAGGAGATGTTGTTATTGGCAAATATAGATATTTTAAATTTGGAAGAGCAATTTGAACAGGTGAAAAATCAGACAAATCAAGCCGATTTACTTGTATTGCTAGAGGAAATTAAACGGAATCATTTTCCGAATGTATTATCTAAATCAGCCCAATATCGGGAAAAATATCGGGACGACAACCAGCTTGTCAAGTTATTATTGCTGATTGAAGCAGTTAGTCATGCTCAAATCGGCGAGTATAAACAAGCGACAGCAATTATGGAAGGCTTATATGCAAAAGCGGATGATTTAACCGGCAGTGAATTGGTCGTATTTGGGGAGCTCGCCTTTATGAGTGATTATAAACTTGCCAGGCGAATTCTTTCTGATGCAGTGAAACGAATGGAGGAGGCAGAACCGGATCGGATTAAACTTGCTCGAGGGTACTTAGTGTTAGGCGAATCAGAGGAGAAATTAGAGAAATTCACCCGGGCGATTAAATATTATAAACAAGGGTTGACCTATTTTCAGGATGATGATATCCGTGATCAGTATATGATGTTATATTTACATTTTAAAATCGGCATGCTTTATTCAACCAAAGATGAGCATGAGCAGGCAATTGAATATTTGGAAAAAGCTGTGGAGTTAGCCGATGAACATGTTGAGATGAAAATCAATAGCCTGGTAAGTTTGGCAAAAATTTATGGCAGCAAAAATGAGGAGGAAGAAGCCTTCCGATACTTGCAAGAAGCAATGCCATTGATTGCAGGATCAAAGCTCGAGGGAAGTCTTGTACATGCGGAAGCGTTAATTGAAATGGCCTTTTATTACTTTAATAACGCACAACTGGATGAAGCCGTTCCATATTATGAACAGGCAATCGACATGTATAAAAAATCTTTCGAGAAGTCTTCCCGGAAGTTGGGAATGGTGTACATGCAGTATGCGTATTGCTTAGAGCATAAGGAAAAGGAGGATAAACATCGAGCTGGTATGAACTATGAGCGTGCGATTGAGCAGCTGGAAAAAACAAAGGATCGGGAGCTGCTGGAAAACGCATATGCAGATGTCATTGCATTTTTCGATGCAACAAACAACAACAAGAAAAAGCGTTTTTTTGAAGAGAAATATGTAAAAATGATCAATGGTTAAGATCTGGTACATGTGGATAACTGATTAGGTCGATGATTGATTATTATCGGTTGATGTACGTACATTTAGGTTGATGTTTTCACATTTTTAGCTGATGCTGGCATAATAAGGTCGATAATTATACGTATGTGGTTGAAGTTTACGAAAATAGGTTGATATGCAAAAACTCTGGGTCGATGCAACCATTCTGCACTAGCACTTGTAAATAAAAAGCTGGCATCCATATTCGGATACCAGTTTTTCTGTTTGCAATAAAGCGAAAGTTCATTCAGTAGGGTCTTGCTTCCCGTTAAGGCGGATAAAACGCATCAACTTTGTTTCATTCGAATCCAGTTTATCAAACCGCCTTGCAACACCAGGTCCACCTGTCGCTCGGATAATGAATGCCTTACCTTAATCGGTTTATCTTTTCCTTTCACAGATACATGAAATTCCTGCTGTTGTTGAATCGTGCTGCGTAAGTTTCGTAGTTCAAGTACATTCTCCTGGGCGAGCTGTTGATAATCTTCTTCATTTGTAAACGTTAATGGCAGTATCCCAAAGTTAATGAGGTTTTGCCAGTGGATACGGGCATAGTCCTTTGCAATGACAACGCGGAGTCCCAGGTATCTGGGGGCAAGTGCCGCATGTTCGCGACTTGACCCTTGGCCATAATTATAACCGCCGATGATAGCGTGTCCGCCTTTTTCTTTTGCAACCATACTGCGCTCATAATAGGTTGGATCGATTTGTTCATACGTAAATTTACTAATTTCCGGCAGATTACTACGAAATGGAAGAACTCGTGCACCTCCAGCAAGTATTTCATCCGTTGAAATGTTGTCTCCAACATGTAATAAAATGGGAAGGTCCAGCTGATCAGGTAATGCATCCATTTCGGGAATGGAAACAATATTAGGACCCTTCACTAAAGAAACCCGCTGTGCTTCGTTATAAGGGAGCGGGTTCGCCATCAAGCGGTCATCCACCGAAGCGGTCGTTGGTTCGTTTACTTTTGGGTAGTCAAAATCCAGTGTTCTAGGATCTGTAATTCTTCCGGTAAGTGCGGATGCTGCTGTTGTTTCCGGACTTGCCAGATAGACACTATCTTCTTTCGTTCCCGACCGTCCGGGGAAATTTCTTGGTGTGGTTCGTAAACTATTATGTCCTGATGCAGGTGCCTGTCCCATGCCAATGCAGCCATTGCAGCCAGCTTGATGCAAACGTGCCCCAGCTTGCAGCAAGCTGGCAATATGAAGCTCTTTTACTAGATTTGTCAGCATTTGTCTGGAGGTTGGATTAATGTCAAATGACATCCCAGGAGCAATTTTTCTTTCTTTCACGATCTCAGCGGCGATGGCAAAATCACGATATCCCGGGTTTGCCGATGATCCAATATATGATTGATAGATTGGTGTTTCCTCCAGTTCCCTGACTTTGACGACGTTTCCGGGACTGGAGGGCTTTGCAACCATTGGCTCCAATTCAGAAAGATTTATGGTATCATGTAAGTCATAGATAGCATCAGAGTCTGCAGATAGCTCGACCCAGTCAACTTCTCGATTTTGCTGCTTAAGGAAGTTTTTGATCGCTTCATCTGACGGAAATACAGTTGCGGTCGCTCCAAGCTCGGCGCCCATATTCGCAATCACATGCCGATCCATGGCGGAGAGGTGCTGTAATCCGGGTCCATAGTATTCAAAGATTTTACCAACACCACCTTTTACATCGTACCGACGCAGCATCTCCAGGATGACGTCTTTTGCACTGACCCAATCAGGGAGCTCACCAGTAAGTTCGACACCGAAAATTTCCGGCATCTTAATATAAATGGCTTCTCCAGCTATTGCCATGGCAACATCGATACCCCCAGCACCAATGGCCAGCATTCCCATAGCGCCATTTGCACACGTATGACTATCTGCCCCTAGTAATGTTTTTCCAGGTTTAGCCAAACGTTGCATGTGAACAGGGTGACTAACTCCATTTCCTGGACGGCTGTAATGAATCCCAAAGCGCTGTGCAGCACTTTCCAAAAACAAGTGATCATCCGGATTTTTATTGTCTACTTGAATTAGGTTATGGTCTACATATTGAGCCGATATTTGCGTTTTTGCATAGTCCAGCCCCATTGCTTCCAGTTCCAGCATCACCATTGTACCTGTGGCATCCTGTGTTAGTGTTTGATCAATTTTTAACCCAATTTCTTCGCCTTTTGTAAGTGCACCAGATACTAAATGATCTTTAATAAGTTTCTGTGCAACATTTAACCCCACGGTATGTATCCTCCTTTGAATTAAATTGCTTTGTTTTATGGCTATTCCTCAAATTGCACGTATTTAAACAAATGCATAGGGACACAGGAAAAGGAATTAAGAAGAATTCAACCGCTTTATTCATCAAAAATGAGCAGGAAATTAAATTCTCTGCTCATTTTTGATGAAATTATTCTTTATGTGCTTCAATTTCGATATTAATTTTGACCTTGTCACCAACTAGTACACCGCCAGTTTCAAGGGCAGCATTCCATGTTAAACCAAAGTCTCTGCGGTTGATTTCTGTGCTCCCGCTAAATCCCGCAACAGTATCACCGCTCATTGGATCCTTGTGTTGTCCTTCAAATTCTACGGCAACGGTTACCGGTTTTGTTGTGCCCCGAATGGTTAAGTCACCAGTAACATCATACTGATCTTCAGACTTTTTGGTGATGCTGGTAGCCCGAAACGTCATTTCAGGATGATTTTCTGTATCAAAGAAATCTGCAGAGCGCAGGTGATCATCACGATCAGATTTCCGTGTATCAATACTATTGACATCGATAATAAATTCAATTTCTGAATCGGTTAAATCTTCCGGGTCTGCTGTAATATTTGCTTTGAAATCGTTAAAAACACCTTTGGCTTTTGAGATCATCATATGTTTTACGACGAATTCCAACGAACTGTGAACAGGATCAACTATCCATTTTGTTTTTGCCATCATACATACCTCCTAAGTAAGTGTTATTTTGTATTTTGGTTACTTTTCATTACTAAGTATAAAATGATAAATTTGGATTGTCAATCGATTAATCCCACTTTTAATGGTACGTAATACTTACTTTATCTTCTTGTATTCCCGACATGGCCTGACCATAAACAAAACGATGCCAGTTATCACAAAAAAGCACTGGAAAATGCTATAATGAAAATAATGTAAACGAAAATGGTAGTTGGATGGAAAAATAAAGGGAGGGGTCGTTTTCGTGTATTGTACGAACTGCGGGGCAGAGATAGACAACGATGCAAATTTTTGCGCGAATTGTGGACACGTAAAAGTTGAACCTGTTTCGGCAACGCAAATGACAACAGAACCTACATCAGGCGGGCCTGATAATGAGAACGTGAGCAAGGTTGATAAGGATGAACAAGATTTTGTTGGGAATAACTATGATTTTTATTTCAAGAAATGGGGGCAAATGCGCACAAAGAATAACACATTCTCCCGAAATTGGGCAGCTTTCTTTTTAGGCATTTTTTGGCTTGGTTACCGAAAAATGTACCGTGAAGTATTTTTTATTGCACTTATTTTTTTAGGAATTGATTTCGTATTATATCTGGTTGGTTATCAATATTCGGCGGATGAATTTTATGATCCAATTGATCGCGGAATTAATCTTGGCTTAATGGTAGTTTTAGGCTTTTATGGAAACTACTTTTATCAGAAACATGTCAGGAAAAAAGTTTCATTGATTCAAAGTAAAGGGCTGCCAGACGAAGTAAAACAGATGGAACTGAAACGACAAGGAGGTGCCAGTTTCCTTGGCTGTTTATGGGCAGTTGGGATTCTCGCTATTGTTTATGTGATTCCGACAGCTTTCATTCCCATGAATTTCGATGCGGTAGGAGCAATCCAGAACAGCGCGTTTGATGAGCACCCTGATGAAACGGTTGAAGAGTTATTCATGGATGTGTTTGACGATGGGTCCTGGAAAGAAGTAACAAATGATTCTGATACGTCGGTGGTAAGGTATACAGGAGAGAAACAGATTGATAACAGTCAACATGATATTGAGATTGAATTTGTTACCGCAAATGATGAAGATATTTTTACTGTTGAACGGATTTTCGTGGATGACGAGGAATTGACTGCCGCGGAAATGAATAGCTTTCTTGACTATGTCTTTCATGGAGGACTTCAAGGTGGTGATTCCTTTGAACAGGATGATCCTGGATATATGTGGTAACAGAGGAATTGAGGGGTTGTGATGAAACAACTAAGTATTATTCCATGCGGGATAAAAAAAGTTTGGGATAAATATCCAGACACCGGTGCAGTTTCTGCAAGCAAGGCATACATTGGAACGTTCCATACCTTATGTCGCCGCTATGCGCGCACCTTTACTGATAATTATGTAATCTTATCGGCAAAGCATGGATTTTTATTTGCAGATGATATAGTTGACGGTCCATATGACGTTACCTTTAATCAAAAAAGTAATGAAATTATAACTATGGAACGCTTGCGAGAACAAGTCAGAGAAAAAGAGCTTGATCAGTATGACGAATTAATTGTATTAACAGGGAAAAAGTATAAAAAGGTAGTTTATGCCAGTTTTGGTGAGTCATTTCCGGCAGTATTTCCACTATTGAAATATAGGGGGATTGGCTATATGCAACAGGTGTTAAAGCAAGCAGTAATAGAAGGTAAAGCTATTCACTAGTTTAAAAGGTAAGGAGAATGAATACGTATGAGTCGTACCGCAATGATGCTGCTTATTTTAATCATTTATACTGTCTATGCGGCATGGAAGCACCGGACTGTGTGGCGCAGACTGACCGTCATACAAACTTTTAAAGTTGTCATAACGTTTATCATCATGTGCGCGATTGGTGGAACTTTCTTATATTTGAGCAGTCGTACCTTGACGGATGTAGTCCCCAATGAAATGATCAGCATTATTATCGAGTTTATTGTTGCCATTATTATGATAGGTTTTGGTGTTGTCATTTTTAATATTATTGTATCCCGGATAACCAATGGCATTTTACCTGTTAACCAAACGTCGAAATAGTGTATCTTGGAAAATATCATCCTGGGGGAATGAGTGTGCGAGAACTAATTGGACAATGTCAATCGTGCGGTAAAAATGTTTATTGTGAAAACGGTTTTTTTGATGGCGAACAAATAAATGGAACACTGCTATGTAACACATGCGCGAAAGATCAGGAGAAAAGCGACCAAGCTTAATTGGTCGTTTTTTTATTGGGACAATCAATTTTGTCACGCTCGTGAATCGGTTGGCAGGACGGGTCGCGAATGGAAAAGTGAATTGCCGATAAAAGTCGTGAAACCGCCGTTAACTGGTGTAATGGTAAATTTGTAAGACGAGCAGGGGTTAGGCGACTGGTTTTCTTTTGCTTATTCGTTTTTCTTCATACCCAGTCCAGGTTAGTCCTGAACCGAAGTGAGTCAAGTTTTTGGTAAGTTTCTCTCAACCTTTGTATAGACTGCTATAATCTTGACCGCGGCCCGAATACACTCCGCTTTCCGTGGGTGACCCGTGAGCCTCGGGCCAACACGATGTTGGTCATGAAGGCGTTGCGACAGGACGTCGCGCACTTAGCCTTCTATCCTTGCTTGTGACGCACTCCAGGGTCTCACTCTGGCCACGGTTCCCACAAGAGTCTACGTGTATTCGGGCCGCTCAGCGTATGAAATGGATATCTGCTTCAACTGTAAAGCTTAATTTTGAAGCTCGCCCTTTCCATACACAGAATCCCTTTTAATGCCTTGACATGGAGCCTCTGTGGGCATGGTTCGTTGTGAAAGGGGAAACTAGGGCAAATACTGTTTCCCTTCTCATACAGGCTACCAAGTTCATCACCCCATGTAAAGGCGTGGCAGCATATCGGATGATTCATATGCTACTTCATGAGCGATTCATTAAGATTGCAGTTGTGAAAATCTATTGTATCAAAGGTGAGAGTTCCTTTGTTGTATAATGCAAGGGAAATAAAGACTTTGGTTTCTCTGATAGTGGGATTCCGCTAGCGGAATCCCACTATCAGAATATTCCAGCCCCTATCTTCCTTCCCGTAAACATTTTACTCATACCATGGAAATATCGACCCATGAATGGCAACATCAACCGAATTTAAGGAAATATCGACCCATGAATGGCAACATCAACCGAATCTAAGGAAATATCGACCCATGAATGGCAACATCAACTGAATCTAAGGAAATATCGACCCATGAACGAGAGCATCAACCGAATCCGGGAAAACATCGACCCTTGAACGGCAGCATCAACCGATTCTGAGGAAACATCGACCCTTGAACAGCAACATCAACCGCATTCGAGGAAACATCGACCTACCTCACTTTCTTTCACCTGCGTATAGCGGGGTGCATAGGCTATAGCACATGCGAGGAAAGAAAGGAAGGTTTCCATGGAGTTAACAATGGCACACTGGTTATACGGGATATTCACGTTGCTTATTATTTTGACGATGATATGTAAACGTGGTGTAGTACTTCCAACGCTACTGGGAACATTTATCATTGCCGCAGTATATAACGGAAGTATCATTGATGGTTTTACAGCAATATTTAATGCAAATCTGGTTGCTGCAAAAGAATTGTTCAGCATTTTCCTGATCATTACATTTATGATCGCGCTATTACATTCGTTACATGATCTTGGTGCAGATCGGCGGATGGTGCAACCAATTCAGAAGATGATGATTAATGGGCATGTATCTTTCTTTGTTCTGGTGGTGATCACCTATGTCATTTCCCTGTTTTTCTGGCCAACACCAGCTGTACCATTAATTTGTGCTCTACTTGTTCCTGCAGCCATCCGTGCGGGGTTGCCAGCCATTACGGCTGCAGTTGCGATCGCCATAGCGGGCCAGGGAATGGCGCTGTCTTCCGATTACATTGTGCAGGTAGCACCGGGGTTATCCGCAAAATCAGCAGGAATCGAAGCCGGTACCGTTGCTGATCAGGCATTGGTATTATCACTGATTACTGGTGGGGTTGCTTTAGCTGTTGTCTACTTGTTTCATCGGAAAAAGTTCCGTAACAAAGACAGCGAATGGATTGACAAAGAGTTGAACGCATTACAAATCGATACGAATTCTGTCAATAAACCTCGTGCTGTTCATTTATCAGTCTGGAGTAAATTATTTGCCGTTCTGGTTCCAACAGCATTAATTTGTGTTGTCATTTATATGATTTATGTGAAGCTTTCTTCTGGAAGGATGAGCGGCCTGGAAGGGGGAGATGGAGCGGCATTCATTGGTGGCGTTGCCGTCATCCTTTTGCTTTTAGCAACGGTTGCCTTTGGCCGGCAGCATGCACTGGATTATATTAGTAATCATATAACCGATGGCTTTGTCTTTGCCTTTAAAGCTATGGGCCCAGTTATTCCAATTGCCGGTTTCTTCTTCCTTGGCAGTGCCGACTTTTCCGGGAGTATTTTAGGAATAGAGGAAAATGCGCCGTCATTCTTATTTGACCTCGTGGAATCATCCCAGGAATTTTTACCGCACAGTGCATGGTTGACGGCATTCAGTGTGTTGATTATCGGGATCATTACTGGATTAGATGGTTCGGGATTTTCTGGCTTACCGTTAACAGGTGCACTTGCTGCATCATTGCATCAAAGCGGGCTAGATACTGGAACACTCGCAGCCATTGGGCAAATGGGTGCCATCTGGACTGGTGGTGGAACCATTGTCGCTTGGTCCTCACTCATTGCCATTGCTGGTTTTTGTGGTGTTTCCGTCATGGAGCTGGTTCGTAAAAACTTCCTGCCGGTTATTCTAGGATTGATCATTTCGACCATCATAGCTGTGCTTATTTTGTAATCTTGTCGAGACAAGGGGGCCTTGTCGCCTTGTCTCTCTAAAAAATAGTTAATTAACATAGAGTCAACTACTAAAATTCAGTTTGCTTACATATTAGTAGAATAGGCTCTTTTTTAATTGTTCATCCAAGGAGGTTGGTGAAAAAGATGAATGGAATCCTGGTTGCGGTCATTGGAATGGTTGTATTTGCTTTAGGCTATCGGTATTATTCAAAGTTTGTGGCAGAAAAGATTTTTCGGCTTGACCCGGACTATGTCACACCTGCGCACAAGTATGAAGATGGGGTTGATTACGTTCCGACAAATAAGTTTGTCCTCTGGGGGCATCATTTTACATCTGTTGCTGGTGCAGCGCCGATACTTGGTCCGGCAATTGCTGTTTATTGGGGGTGGGTACCGGCATTTCTATGGGTGATTTTAGGAACGGTGTTTGCTGCCGGTGTCCACGACTTTGGGACGCTGGTCTTGTCTGTTCGTAACAAAGGACAATCCATTGGGACACTTGCTAATAAGTTGATTGGCCAGCGCGCGAAGATCTTATTTTTATTTATTATTCTTATCCTTGTGTTAATGATTAATGCTGTATTTGCTTGGGTTATTGCTAACTTGTTTATTTCATTCCCGGCAAGTGTACTGCCGATTTTTATTCAAATTCCATTGGCGGTGTGGATTGGCTATGCTGTGTATAAACGAAAACAAAAAATGCTTGTTCCATCGTTAATTGCACTTGCTGTTATGTATTTTGCAGCAATCGTGGCAAGTAAGGTTGATTTTTTGCAAATTGATCTCGTGCAGTATATGGGCGGCGAAAGTGGAACAGGATTGTTTGGCATGGGAGCAGTTTCTACAGCGTTTTTTGTTTGGATTATTATTTTAATGATTTACGTGTATATTGCTTCCACCTTGCCAGTCTGGAAGTTGCTTCAGCCGCGGGATTTTATTAATTCGCACCAACTGGTTGTGGGACTCGCCATCCTTTATTTAGGACTTCTTTTCACCCACCCAACCGTAACAGCACCGGCAACCAATGCAACGTCGGATGTGTCCTGGTTCCCATTGTTATTCATTACAATTGCTTGTGGAGCAATTTCCGGTTTTCATGGGCTTGTTTCATCCGGAACATCATCGAAACAATTAAGTAAGGAACCGCATGCCCGGTTTGTGGGTTATTTTGGTGCAGTTGGGGAAGGGATACTGGCATTAGTATCGATTATTGCGGTTGTTACTTTTTTCGCCAACAAAAGTGAGTTTTTAGCAACGTATACAAGTTTTACGAAAGCCAACGAAATTGGTCTGAACGTATTTGTTGAGGGTGCAAGTAAGCTTGCCAATGGCTTGATGATTCCATCGGATGTCTCCACAACAATTGTCTCCATCATCGTGGTAAGTTTTGCTGCCACAACCTTGGATACGTCGGTTCGGCTGATGCGCTATATTATTGCCGAGCTTGGTGCCGAATACAAAATGCCCGCCCTGACCAAGGCTCACGTTGCAACAACAGTCGCTGTCGTTTCCAGTGCAGCTTTAGTGTTACTGCCGCACGGACCAAAAGGATTCGGATCTGGAGGTTACCTATTATGGCCTTTATTCGGAACATCCAATCAGTTGTTAGCCGGGATAAGTTTGTTACTGATTTCGATTTGGCTCAAACGTCAAGGTAGAAATTATGCTATCACACTGATTCCGATGATCTTTGTGATGTTTATGACACTATATGCAATGTTCCAACAAGTCGTCTTCCAGTGGTCTTGGTTTGGGTCTGAATCAAATACATTATTATTTGTTTTCGGTGCAATTATCTTTGTTTTTGCTATTTGGATCACGTTGACAGCATTTGCAACCCTGACAGGCAAAAAGAATGAACCTTTAAATCCTACTTCAAAATAAAATAAGAAGCATGATTGGAACGGGAAAGGGCCATGTAATAACTGGTCCTTTTCCGATAAGAAGAAAGAAGGGGTATGAAATTGTGTTTGAACAGTTAAAACGACTAGCTGTATTTTACGAAGAGGTGCTCAGTATGCCGCATCGCCAGGAAATTGCCCGGGAACTGCGGAATGAGGATGATTTATTTCTACTATTGCTTTATTCCGAGATGATCGGCATTCCGAATCCGGTCTATTATTATACACTGGAGCTGTATCCCTACATGATAGAAAAATTTCACGATTGGCATTTGCGGATGGGCATGGAGAAATCCCCAATGAGCGGAATTCGTTGTTGTTAAATGAATATGTCGAATTTAAGGAGTCTTTGTGATGCAAGAATTTGAGAAAAATATTATTTTTGTTGGCGGAAAAGGTGGAGTGGGAAAATCGACATCGGCCGCCGCCATTGCTTGGAAAGCTGCCAAAGAAGGATATAAAACATTGCTTGTTTCA
Source organism: Lentibacillus songyuanensis (assembly GCF_039548255.1). Lineage (NCBI taxonomy): Bacteria > Bacillati > Bacillota > Bacilli > Caryophanales > Bacillaceae > Lentibacillus > Lentibacillus songyuanensis. Next base: position 259,665 of record NZ_JBCLVH010000002.1, on the reverse strand, counting down.
ACCGATCCCGCTCATAATTTGGGGGATATTTTTGATCAAAAAATAGGTGGCAAACAAACCTGGATTACAAATCAGCTTGCGGCATTGGAAATTGACCCGGAAACGGAGACAAACAACTATATCAAGGGAGTCAAGGAAAATATCAAAGGCGTTGTCCATTCCGGAATGATGGAGGAGGTTCATCGGCAGCTTGATACGGCAAAAGCGTCACCGGGTGCGGATGAAGCTGCGTTATTTGATAAGCTGATAACGATCATTTTGGAAGATAGCAGCAAGTTTGATAAACTTGTTTTCGATACAGCACCAACCGGACATACGATTCGCCTTTTATCGTTACCTGAACTAATGGGAATTTGGATTAAAGGGATGTTGGAGAAGCGTCAGAAAACAAATGAAAATTATACCCAGTTATTACATGATGGAGAACCGGTAGAGGATCCAATTTATGAGGTGCTGAAAACGAGGCAGAAGCGTTTTTCAAAAGCACGCGAGATATTATTGGATGGGAAGAGGACAGGGTTTATTTTTGTGTTAAATCCGGAACGATTGCCGATTTTGGAAACGAGAAAGGCGATCCAATTGCTTGATAAATATCATTTGCATGTGCGAACATTGATCGTGAATAAGGTTTTGCCGAGCGATGCGGACGGTGCCTTTTTATCGCAGCGAAAAGAGCATGAGAAGCAATATCTAAAGATGATTAAGGATACCTTTTTGGATAAGTATCTGCTGTATGTCCCGTTATTCACCCACGATATAACGAGTAAAGAACAACTGGAGAATTTTTTGTGAAAGCATTCTTGTGTGTCGAGCGATAACAAAGGGGGGAGAAAATTCTGCAGACCGTTGTCTTGTTAATGATATCCTGTTTGTTTAGGTGTGTGAATGGGGCTTATTATGTTGCAAGGCGAATGGCACAACAAGACATTCGTGAGCTGGGAAGTTCTAATACCGGTGCACGTAATGCTGGCCGGGTCTCTGGTGGGACAGCATTTGTGTACACGGTGTTTATTGACGCTGGATGTTTTAGTCGCGCATTGACAGGTAAAAAGTTAATATTGTAGTATGATACCTTATACATAGAAAGGATGGTCGCAAAAAATGAAAGCTTTTGTTCATGAAGCTGGAGATCTAATTGTTAAAGATATTGCTGAACCTCAAGCTGGTGATGGAGAAGTTATTGTGCGTATTCGCGTTGCGGGGCTAAACCATCGTGATTTATTCATCTCAACACGCAGGGGAGAGGAGGCCAAGACTTTGGTGCTTGGATCAGATGGTGCTGGTGTGATTGAATCGGTCGGCGCTGGAGTTAGTCAACTTTCTGCGGGTGATAATGTAATCATCAATCCGGCATTGCGCTGGGAAGCGAATAGTGTGGCGCCGCCGGCATCATTTGATATTTTAGGAATGCCTGATGATGGTACGTTTGCAGAGAAAATTGTTCTATCAGCAGACCAGGTGGAAAAAATGCCACAGCACTTGTCATTCGAGGAAGCGGGGGTATTGGCGTTATCGGCTTTAACCGGCTATAGGGCAATGTTTACGAAGGGTGAGCTTAAAGCAGGGCAGACCGTGTTTATCCCTGGTGCAGGAAGTGGCGTGGCGACATATCTCATTTCGTTTGCTAAAGCATTAGGAGCCCGGGTGATTGTTACCTCCCGCAGTGAAGAAAAACGGGAAGCCGCCAAGAAATTGGGTGCAGACATTACCCTTGATACTGCAAGCGATTGGACCGATGAATTAAAAAACGAAACAGTGGATCTGGTTATTGACAGTGTTGGTGCTGCAACCTTTAATCGATCATTGGAGCTATTGAAAAAAGGTGGACGAATCGTGGTCTTTGGCTCGTCAACGGAGGATATGGTTCAGTTGAATTTGCGTGACTTTTTTTATGGTCAGTATCAGTTCATTGGTTCAACGATGGGCAGCAGGGAAGAACTAAGGGAAATGCTGAATTTTATCGCGGAACACGAGATTCATCCGATAGTGGACCGGTCATTCTCTTTAGATGAAGCACAACACGCAATGGATTATCTAGAACAAGGAAAACAGTTTGGTAAAGTAGCTATTCGGATTAGTAAATAATGCGCGTGCAGGTTTGCTTCCATTTGAGAGCGAGAGCCAATTTTATCTTTTCATGTTAGATACACATCGATTGTAAAATAAGGTGTGGGTAAAAGCCCGTCCCATGCCTTATTTAAATCGTTTGAGCAGGAGTTCAAGCATATGACCGATGAAGGCTCCGATTAATCCAATGGCAATTCCACTGAAAATTGGGGTGTTGAAAATAGGTGAGTATTTAGTCAGGAAGCCATCATACCAGTTGATGCCCATATTCATTCCGGTGACCATCCCAATGAAAAAGCCAGTCAAGTAAACCCGTTCCCATCTCTTTTTACCCGAGGAATGGCGATTTAATGAATGAGCGCTGTTAAATGCCTGCCATAGGGCGAAGCAAAAAACGGACGGATAAAATAATCCCCATTCATAATTAACGACTTGGCTTGCCAGGGTAAAATCACCTTTGAATGAATAAAAAAGAGCCAGGTTTAAATTGGTTTTCACATTTAAGATGATTTCCCAGGTCATTAGTATGATACCTAAAAGGAAATCTCTGTTGTATAATTGCCCGAATCCGGGTAAGGCTAATGACCATAGTAAAGCTGCAATCGGTGATTTATTGTTATTGTTTCTTTCCATTTTTAACCTTCTTTATCTCTGTATTAAGGTAAATCATCGAAATCGTTTTCGTTTTGTTTTACCGTAAGCTTTCCCCGCCCAAAAAGAGAGACCTGCTAAAATTGGCAGTGCGGGCAGTAATAAAAGCTTGTTATAGCTGCTTCCTGTTGCCTGATCCGGGGTTGTTTCATCTTCTACCTGAACAAATAATTCCACAAACCATTTAAATACAAGGGCCATCGTTATATAGATCGGCAAAGAAATGATATATTGCCATCGGTATGTAATATACATATCCAGCCATTCGAAAGTGGGTTCCCCAACAAAGGTATAAAAACAGGACGCAAGAATATTTGCGATTGTAAACCCCTTCCAACCCGGAAAAAACTGATAAATTAACATGTACATAACAGGCAGGTACACAAAATCTACTGGAAAATAAGGAGGATTAATCGGAATCAGCTTAACAGGATATCCCCAAAACCCCATAGTGAAGCCGATGGTATCCAGGATACCCGCTGTTAAACTTATCAATGCACCAAACAGGACGATTTGCCGGGCCCGTGCCTTATCCAGAATGAACAACCAAATCAGGATGGGGACAGTAGATAGGCCAACTAATAGCCACCATTTGCCTGTCAGGAAGTTATATTCAAACCAATATTTAATCGTTAAATCGCTTAACGTTTCCTGTGTTTTTGTGATACTTTCATATGGAATATCTCCTCCCTTCGTCATTGTTGCACTCCTTTTTGCTCGTATGTTTAGTAAGCTTTATTACTTTATCCAATAGTCATTCGTTTTATCCCGCCTTAAGGGCAATAGGACACACTTTAGGAGTTTATTTTCTTCTCGCATAAACTGAATCGATTTGGATAAGAATAGGGATAATTTACTCATGTGGGGATGAATATAGTGCAAAATAGCAAGCAAATAAAGGGTGCGGATGTATTTTATGATGAGTTCCATCAGCTGCACAAGGGATTCGGTTCGTACTGGCAAGAAGGGATGTTTTTGCACTGGGAGTGGTGGATTTCCGCCTTATTGGCCGTTGGTGCATGGGTTTTCTGGATCTTTTATCGAAAAAAAGACAGTACCAGCCGGTTGTTATACGCAGGGTTAATTTCAATCAGTATCGGGATATGTTTTGATTATGTGGGTGAAGCACTTGGATTATGGCACTATGCTGTAAAAATATTGCCGACATTTCCTGCTTTTGTGCCATTTCATTTTTGTTTGTTGCCTGTTGTTATCATGTTCCTGATCCAGACGAAGCCTCATATTGCACCGTGGAAGAAAGGAGTCGTATTTAGCCTGCTTACCTCGTATGTGGGTGAGCCCATTTTTGTATGGGCAGGAATTTACGTAATGACTGGCTGGCATTACATTTATTCGTTACCGCTTTATTTTCTGCTCTTTTTGTTTTGTGACGCGATGGCAAAGCGCACATCATTTCAACCAGTATCAAATAATTAATTTATAGGGGTACTATAAGCGCCCCATTGGTTAGTGGGTGCACAAATGCCGGCCCTCAAGTGAGATGGTGGCAAGGGGGAAGACTGTTTTTACCTTGTAGGTAGTCAATAAACAACAGCTTTTACAAACGAATTGAAAGCATTTTAGCAAGTATCATATGTTTTTGATCCATAACCTGTTAAAATAATACAATAGAGAGATAATGTTGCAACAGGGAGGAAGATCAATATGGACCGTTTCCGTACGTTAGTCAATGAATTGGAGCAAAAATTGGGCCGAGAATTATCTGATAAGGAAATCAGGTGGGTTTTATGGATCATTAATCAAGAAAAAGGAAAAAGGATGGAACGTTTATGATGGTCTTGTTCTTGATGGACAGTAACACGATGATTAAAACGGGCAGTAATTGCAAAAACACTATTTAATCTGCCCACCTCCTTAATCTCCTATGGAACTCCTTTTATAACCTTCCCATTTCTAGCAACATCATTTGGACTTCTGCAATGATTTTAACCTATGGCATCCCCTCTTTTCGTTTGCTTTATTTTTGTTCAGGCTTGTGAACTATTCTGATATGGGATCATTAATCCGCGATCAGTTATTTCTTGTTCAATTAAAGTACAGAAATCTTGATCCAGATTTAATTCCATCGCCTTGATAAAAGCCTCAACTAATAAATCATTGGACATACCTTTTAGGCTTTCCATTTGGAAGACATCCTCCTAACTCTTCAACAGTGAAGTAATGGTGTATGATTAACAAGATATTTCCAAAATGAGAGAAAGGAGATGGACATTAATTTATCGTAATATAGGTGATGATGAATATACAAGAATCGACAGACAATGTAAAACCCTTCCAGGTAATATCACCTAGGAGGGCTGCTTTTTTTCAAGCGTACGGTAATAAGTGAAAATAATTTTATCTAAATCAGAGCGCAATTTGCTGTTCGGGCGATATTGCATCATGTCCAGCATCTCACCTAATTCATATTTGTCCAGCTCAATCCACAGTTTTTCGTTTTCCATACGGCTAAATTTCATCTAATGTAACCCCCTATATATCTTTTTTAGTATCACTTACCACTTTTCATCAACCGGTAAACCTCTTTAAAATAATCCAACCAGTTTTATTTAAAGATATAAAAAGAATGAACAAGACAAAATCGTCTCATTCATTCAGATATGGTGTAATCGTGGTGAGCGTTTGTTCCAATTTCTTACTGTTACGTTGATACAATTGTTTTGCTTGTTCATTTTCAGTTTGCAAAGCGAATAGCTCTAAATCGGCCTGGCATTTTTTTAATGTTGCAAGCAGCAGTGGCTTCTCACTGGGGCTTGGTATAGCAAGCTTGTCATCATATAAGTCAACCGTCAGCTGTCCATCACTATCCACCTCGCCAAGGAAGACATTCTCAATGCTGACATTTAATTTATCCAATTCCGTCTCGAGCCAATTTACATTTAAAGAAAGGTTTGTTAAGGGCTCAAGCAATATCTCGCCATCCATAATGACCGTCTCTGCCTGTTTATCGGGAGGGACCTTTAAACCAAGGATTTTAGCCGTAATTGGCCGATTTTCCTTTTTGGGGAGGACGCTTAACGTACCAGAGGGTTCAAGGACAGCAAATTCCACATCTGCTGCTCGGAAAACATTTTTATCCCGTAAACTTTCTTGTAGATCATCAATACTAAATCGTTCTTTCTTTAAATTTTCCTCCATAATTTTTCCATTTTGAATCAGAACAGTACTTTTTCCTTGGACAATATTGCGCAGTGTTTTACTTTTGAGGGAGAAAAATTCGATTGAAAATGGAATAATAAACCACAAGAATGCGGACATTGCCCCATAAATAAGATTAGAATTTAATTCGGTTGCATGGACGGCAATAATATCCCCGATAACGATTCCAGTTATATATTCAAATACGTTCATTTCCGATAGCTGTTTTTTTCCTAACCCCTTTGTGATAAGAAAAAGGGCAACAATCGTGATTAATGTTCTGACAATAATCTCTAATGGGTCCGGTAATGGCATAATACATGTTCCTTTCTTGTATGAGCTTAACGAACATCCGTAATGATTTGAATGTCAGGATTTGTATTGTGGTTCTTCCATTCCTAATCGTGTTATCTGCTGTTGCAAATCATCTTTTATTTCGCCAACGATTTTTTTCGTGTTTTCAAAAACCGCTTTTGTTTCTTGATCTTTTGTTTTATTTGCTAATATCTCCAGCGCAGCTTCTGCACCTTTAATGGAGGAATAACAGCCCTTAACCTGTGAACCTACTGTCATAACAATCATCCCTTCTGCGTTGTTTGTTCACTTTGGATAAACATTTACCCTTTTGGTTTAAAGATCAGCGCACCAATCATTCCAAAAATAATGGCTGCCGATATACCGGAGCTGGTTACCTCAAACATTCCGGTCAGAACGCCAATTATTCCGTGGGCTTCTGCCTCAGCCATCGCCCCATGGACAAGTGAATTTCCAAAACTCAATATTGGTACGGTCGCACCAGCGCCTGCAAAGTTGATCAATGGTTCATATAATCCAAATCCATCTAATAACGCGCCGGCCACAACCATGATACTTAATGTATGACCAGGGGAGAGTTTAAACACGTCAAACATGATTTGTCCAATGACGCAAAACGCTCCTCCTATGACAAATGCCCATAAAAAGATCATGATTCATCACTCCCATTTTCTATTGATACAGCGTGGGCAATGCATGGAATTGACTGCTTTTGTTGTACGCTGAAAGGGGAGTGGAGGGAACCTGTAGCGACAACTAATATACGCCTAAATTCGCCATCTCGCATCCGGTTCATAAAGTGTCCATAGGTAACAACCGATGAACAAGCAGCACCACTGGCACCCGCTTGAACTGGTTGATCTTCCCGGTAAATCGTTAGTCCGCAATCGACGTATTTTTGATCCTCTAGTTGTAATCCGGACTGCTTTAACAGGTCTAATGATACTTGTCGGCCGACATGTCCTAAATCACCGGTAATGATAAGGTCATAATAGGATGGATCAATATTGCGTTCCTTAAAATGAGCCATTATCGTATCCACAGCAGCTGGAGCCATCGCACCACCCATATTAAAGGGATCTGTCATCCCCATATCAACAACTTTTCCAATAGTTGCAGATGTTACTGTTGGGCCAGATCCACTTTTTGCCACTAAAGCAACTCCAGCACCAGTTACAGTCCACTGAGCAGTGGGAGGCTTTTGTCCGCCGTATTCGGTCGGATAGCGAAACTGTCTTTCTGTTGCCGAGTTGTGGCTGGCAGTTCCGCTAAGAACATAATTTGCACCATTACTGTTGATAAGAAGTGCAGATAAGGCCAGGCTTTCCATTGAGGTCGCACAAGCATTAAACAAGCCAAAATATGGTGCATTGATTGTTTTTGCTGCAAAACTGGTAGGTGTAATTTGGTTAATCAAATCGCCGCTAAGGAAAAACTCAACCTGTTCCTTTTCAATGGGGCTGTTTTTAATGGCAAACTGGCATGCTTCTTCCAGCATTTTTTGTTGAGCTTGTTCAAAAGACTTTTGTTTTAACCAAGTGTCCTCATGGAGGAGGTCAAAGTCTTTTGGGATTTTTCCTTCTGCTTCAAATGGCCCGCCGACCGTTCCAGTCGAGAGAATAACGGGTTTATTTTCAAATATCCAGGTTCGATGTCCCGTTAGCATTATAATCCACCCCATTGTATAAAAATGGTTTTAATCAAGGCGATAACAAATGCAGCAAACACTCCAAACAGAATTACTGATCCTGCCAATTTAAACATGTTGCCTCCGACTCCAAGGACAAAACCTTCTGAACGATGTTCAATCGCGGCTGCAATGACAGAATTACCAAATCCGGTCACCGGAATAGCCGATCCCGCACCGGCAAATTGACCAATTCGATCGTAAATACCAAATCCAGTTAACAGCATCGTAATAAAAATAAGCGTTGCGGTAGTTGGGTTTCCGGCAGTTTGTTCAGTGAAGTCAAAGTAGTAAATATAGAAAGTTGCAATAAGCTGGCCGATAAAACAGATAAACCCACCTACGAAAAATGCTTTAATACAGTTTTTTAAGATCGGACGTTTTACTTCACGCGCCTGCTGGAATGATTGATATTTCTGTGATGCAGGAGGTGAATTTTTCTTTTTCTTATCTGCCATATTGATCACCCTTTTCTTCAAAAATTAGCTATTTCACATTAATGCCGTACCCCTAACTCATTTATGGTCAGGTTTTCTCTCTGCTTAGATGCAGAATATGCTTCACTTGTTTTTCCAGTTTGGTATTGGAGATCTGATTATGGTTGATAGCATTCTCAAGTTCGTCCAGTTCAATCCACATTTTCTGATCTGTTGATACGTTAGTCTGAAACTTTGGAAATTTTTCTTTCAATGTTTTTGCATATTTTTTTTGCAACTTTTCTAGCTGAAATCGCTTGTTGTGGTGTACTTGAATAGCCGTAATGAGGTATTTAGACGTATTAACGGCTTTAATGGATTTAATTTCTTCATATTTACTTAACCTTTTTTTTGCCTCATTAGCCGCATCCTGATCGATAAAATCATCGGAAGCTGTCTTCGTATACTTTGTAAATTCTACATTTTCATCGTTATTCGCCGATTCATTACTAGGGTTGACAGGATTATTTTGTGAACATCCGAATAGAATAAAAAGAAAGGTCGTTAAAATAGTGACACGTTTTATTACCTTCAATTCTCATCACCTCTTATGTAAAACCAGGGCTTCATGAAAACAAGCCCTGGAATTTGACAGTGTTTTTAAGCGGATTAACTAGTGATTACTGTTTATATTGTGGTTCTTCCTGCTCGATTTGTTGAACACGTGGCTCCACGGTCTGTAATAGCGTTTGGGTTTGCTGTGCAGCGTTTTGATAAAGCTGTTTTGCTTGTTTGTTTTCTGTTTGCAATGCGAATTGTTCAAAGCTTGCTTGAGCACTTTTTAATCCAGCAATGGTTTGTTTCACCTGAGAAGCGACAGTCACGTAAATTCCTCCTTTTTTTAAGAACCATCACTAGTTATGATTGTTTTTTTTACGGTAAATATACGCTTTATTTTTTCTTAGAGAAGTTAATTATTGTATTGGGAAATGAACTGAGAAAGGTTGAGGCTATGGAGAAACTAAAAAAAATAAACAGACAAAATCGTCATTCTGAAAAAATTAAAAGCATCGTCTGCGCTGACGATGCTTTTAAATGGAAATGTTGTTTTAAAATAGCGGAAGAATATAATGAATTAAAAACCACAAGACGCCAAAGAAGATGATCAAATAAGTGAGATATTTGATGAAGGCAACCCCAACTTTGCTGGAATCAGATTTCTTTTCTTTTCGCTCAACCTCTACATCATTATCTTTCATGCCATCACCTCCACTCTATGTTGTGTATGTTATTCCATACCCGGTCATACATGAATGAAACAACAAGGAAATGTGATTTTAATCATATTTTTGTTTTCGAATACGCGTTATAATAGTCATAGTCTAAACATGCAGTTGACTCCCGCTTATCTTTTTGTTTTCACCTCAACCTTGAAGTGGGACGATATTGGCTGTTAAGCGCAGGGAAATTGAATTCATATTCAATAATGGATATTTTTGTTACACTAAATGAAGATAACATTTGACGGAAGGGTTTGATATAGATGGTGGAAAGAAGAAAACCAATTCCAGTTGGAGAAGCTGTAGATCGTGTTATGCAATATGGAAAACAGGGAGAAACAGAAGTAATTCCCCTGGAGAGTTGTGATAACAGGAGACTTGCTGAACCAATTATTGCCAAGCATCCCGTGCCTCCATTTGATAAATCACCCTATGATGGGTTTGCATTACGGTCTATTGATACAAAAGAGGGTTCAAGGAATCATCCGTTAGAATTGGAAGTAGTGGAACATATTGGTGCAGGGCAAGTCCCAAGCAAAGCGTTAGAACCCGGGCAGGCAACAAGGATCATGACCGGTGCTAAGATTCCCAATGGGGCTGATTGCGTTGCCATGTTTGAGGTTTGCCAGACATATGAAGCGAACGGTAAAAACTTTATGTCGATTAAACGTAAATTAAACGCTGGTACAAATATCATTTCCCAAGGATCAGAGGTTGCCGAAAAAGAAATAATGGTTGAAGCCGGAACAATGATCAATCCGGGCGTTAAAGCATTACTCGCTACGTTTGGATACAGTAGCATCAAGGTGGTTAAAAAACCGGTTGTCGGTGTTATTGCAACGGGAACGGAATTATTGGACGTTGATGAAGAATTACGGCCGGGTAAGATCCGCAATTCCAACGCTTATATGATCATGTCCCAGATCAAACGTGCAGGGGGTGAGTGCCGTTATTTTGGTAAACTTGCCGATGAATTTGATTCCAGCTATGAAACAATTGCCAAGGCACTAGATCAGGTAGATATGCTAATTACCACTGGTGGCGTTTCTGTTGGTGACTTTGATTTGATGCCGGCGATTTATGAGAAGTTAGGTGCAGACGTGCTTTTTAATAAAATTGCGATGCGGCCTGGCAGTGTGACCACTGTTGCGGTTCATGACGGAAGAATCTTATATGGTCTGTCCGGTAATCCGTCCGCTTGTTATGTTGGCTTCGAATTATATACGAGGCCAATCGTGCAACAGTATTTAGGAAACACAAAGCCGTATTTAAAACGGGTAACCGCAACATTACAGGAGGATTTTCCAAAACCAAACCCATTTACCCGATTTGTGCGCAGTTATCTTACATATGAGGATTCGATATTTGGGGTTAAACCAGCAGGAATGGACAAATCCAATGTCGTGTCTTCATTAGCATTTACGAATGCACTAATGGTATTGCCAGGCGGAACAAGAGGCTATACAGCAGGAACAGCCGTTGATGTATTGCTGCTCAACGATACAGAGGGTCAAGCAGACTTTTAAAAGGAGTGTCATAAATAAATGGTGGAACAAACAGCACCAATCACCGATGTGTTTGACAGGGCATTAAGGGATTTACGTATTTCTGTGATTGATAAATGTAATTTTCGGTGTACGTATTGTATGCCTAAGGAGATTTTTGGCGATGATTATGCCTTTTTGCCCGAAAGTGAATTATTGAACTTTGAGGAAATTATCCGGGTTGCGACGTCATTTGCAAACCTTGGAGTCGAGAAAATTCGTATTACAGGTGGGGAACCACTACTAAGAAAGAATCTCGATCAATTAATTGCCAAACTAATTGCTATTGACGGAATTACGGATATTGCGCTTACCACAAACGGAATTCTGCTGCCAAAACGAGCAGCTAAATTAAAAGAAGCAGGTCTTAAGCGTGTTAATATTAGTCTTGATGCGATTGAGGATGAGGTATTTACGAAAATTAATGGCCGTGGGGTTCCCATTCGCCCTGTATTGCGTGGAATAGAGGCTGCCCAGCAAGCAGGGTTGACTGTTAAAATAAATATGGTTGTTAAAAAGGGTATGAATGAAAATCAAATTTTGCCAATGGCGCGCTATTTTAAAGGTAAAGACATTATTTTACGATATATTGAGTTTATGGATGTTGGCAACCATAACGGCTGGGATTTGAACAATGTCATCTCTAAAAAGCAGATAATTGATCAAATTCATCAGGAAATGCCATTGGAAGCAGCGGAAGAAAACTACTATGGTGAGGTTGCTTCTCGGTTTCGCTACAAGGACGGAGAAGGTGAAATAGGGGTTATTTCCTCCGTTACGGATTCATTTTGTGGCACCTGTACTCGAATTCGCCTGTCAGCAGATGGAAAATTATATACGTGTCTGTTTGCATCGAATGGGTATGATTTACGGTCCAGGTTACGAGCGGGACTAACAGATGATGAATTACAAACGAATTTATCGAAACTTTGGCAGCGCAGAAGGGATCGTTATTCAGACGAAAGGGCAGAAAAGAAACATGAAAACCGTAAGAAAATAGAGATGTCATATATTGGTGGCTAGGTGACAAGAATATGGGAAGGGACTGGATGGATGAAAACATTTAAATTGAAGAAGCTTGAGATTCTTGAAAGTGTTGATGAAGACATCATCCTGCATGAAATCCCGTTACAAGATGGCTTAATTATTAATAAAGAGGATGAGCATGACCATTGGCTGATTGAGGCATTTTTAGAGAATACGTATCAAACGTTTTTTCAGGAATTAGCCGATAAGAAGGATCAGATCATGCTTCAGGTTAAAATTACCAAGGAAAGCAATGCACCAGCGACCTTTATTACATCGATTATTGGTATCAACGAGATTGGTGATTACATCAATACGCTATTTCTCGGGACGATTGTCGACAGGCAAAAGGGAATGGTAAAGGAACTATTACGCAAGCTTGTAGAAGAGGGATATCAGGGGGAATCCTTAATAACTAAATTTAAGGAAATGATATAGGAGCCGGACGTGGCTTGACTGATTTATCTAGTTATCCACTACCGCAACATTTTATAATTTCCTAGACGACAGCAATGCCTGGATGACGACAAAACGTTGGAATTCAGGCATTTTTAAGTGTTCATTTTTTGAATAGGGAATCTAAAATGGTAAAGCCTAACGTGGATACTATGTCTGAAATGGAGTGACAGCATATGCCATATCGAGAGCAGATTCCGGTTGATAAAGGGTTAGATAACACGATATCTTTTTTATTAGAGGGATATCTTTATATATCAAATCGAACGAAGCGCTATCATCGGAATATGTTTGCGACACGTTTGCTTGGGGGGAAACAAGTAGTTTGTATGCTTGGTGAGGAGGCCGCCAAAGTATTTTATGATGAAGAAAGGTTTAAACGGCAGGGTGCTGCCCCAAAACGGTTGCTACAAACGTTATTTGGTGAGGATGGGGTCCAAACGCTGGATAATGACACACACCGGCTTCGCAAAGGACTTTTTATGTCGTTGATGACAGCGGAACGTTTACAGGATATTGCTGCGATTGTAAAAGCCCAATGGAATGTTTCCTTGAAAAAATGGGGTAACATGAACAAGATAGAGCTATATGACGAGGCAAAGGAAATAATGACATGGTCAGCTTGTAGCTGGGCTGGCGTACCACTAACGGATTCAGTATTGAACGATATGACCGCTTGGTTAAGTTCAATGTTTGAAGCTGGAGGTGTTGTAGGCCCTAGACATTGGCGTGGAAAAGTGGGGCGTAATCAGGCGGAACAGTGGGTGGAACGGCTGATTACGGATGTTCGAAATGGTCAGCTGGAGGTTGCTGAGGGAAAGGCATTGTCGAAAATCGCCTTGTATCTGGACCGCAATGGGGATCTTTTGGAACCGAAAATTGCTGCTGTGGAATTAATTAACATTTTACGACCGATCGTTGCCATTTCGGTTTATGTTGCATTTTGCGCATTGGCTTTATATGAACATCCACAGGCCAAGGAACAGTTGGTAAATGGAACGGATGATGATTATCGTATGTTTGTCCAGGAGGTCCGTCGTTATTATCCTTTTTTCCCAACTGCGATCGCTAAAGCTCGTAAAGATTTCTTGTGGAATGGCCATGATTTTCGAAAAGGGACTCTTGTTTTGTTAGATCTTTACGGAACAAACCATGATGCGAACCATTGGAAAAGACCACATGAATTTAAGCCGGAACGATTTAAGAATAGGAAGGGAACTCCATTTGATTTCATTCCTCAGGGTGGGGGCGATTACTATAAAAATCATCGTTGTCCCGGAGAATGGTTGACGATTAATGTGATGCAAGCGTGCTTAGATATGCTGGTGAACCAGATGGATTATCACGTGCCTAAACAGAATTTGCGGTTTAGTATGACCAGATTTCCGAGCCTGCCAAAGAGTCGATTTATCATGATGGAGGTTAGGGCTAAGTAAGTCGGTTGGATGGAATTTTGAGATAATAGGGTTTTTGAAAGTCACAATAAGCCAAAGTAACTAGGAAAAGGATTTTTATCAAGTGTATGAAGGGTATGAACCCAGCAAAGTAGCTGAAAAAAGGCGCTTCATCAAAAGAATGAAGAGCCAAATGAAATCAAATACCGATAACAAGAGCAGTTCAGTGTGTTATTAAACAGCACGAACGCTCTAGTTTTATTTTGATTATAATTCTTTTGCTGAAAAAGGGAGGAATAACTTGATGCCACGTCGGTTAAACGGCAGCAATTTGCTATCTGCTATTAAATGACTGATGTAACCGGCAAGACAGGTATGATAAACACCGTTCAGCCCAACGGAGACTTCCAATTTAGCTGCAATCATGCCAAAGAAAATAACTCCCAGTATCGAGTGAGTGTAACTTCGATGGGAAACAAAGGAGGCGATGAGAATAAAAATACCTAATAACCATAACCATGATTCTTGCAGTGAAAGTCCTGCTGCGATTACTCCAACCGCAGACATGGTTAACATATGCCGCTGTCTAATGGACGATGATAGAATGATGATGCCTAAACCAATCCCAGCGCTGATATACTTCTCTGTATCCACTCCTTCATAAAAACTATAAAAGATCATTAGCATTCCGATAAATTGAGCAATTCGCCGAATTACCTTATGTGAGAACGTGATTTTTCCACTAAGCTTACCATCGATGTCAAGATCAGGCATCAATGCCGAGATACCGCCTAACCCGACGAATATAAGCGTTGACGATGGAGATGTTTGCAATGTGTTTGCTATGATAAATCCCGCTGCTCCTCCAATTGTCGCGTGTGCTGTGCCATTCATTGTTGTATCACCTCTATTGCTTTTTCAGTGGACTCCACTGAATGAAGTTTCACTTTAACGTGATAAGCACTGATACTATATTGTACAACAAAATGTATGTTCTGTTTAGAGGTGAACTGAAAAAAGAATAGAATCTATGAAAAGATCCTATTCCTATTCGAAAAACGTTATCCTGCATAAACCGAATCAGCTCTTTTTGCTGCTTGATCACCCGTAATTAGTTTTTTCTTACCAGATTCAACCCCAACTAATAAAATGACTGCTGCAATGACAAGTAACATAATAAGTGGAATTTGCCATCCGTTCGTGGTATCATGCAAGGCCCCAAAAAGCGTTGGTCCGACTGCAGCTAGTAAATAACCAAATGATTGGGCCATCCCGGACATTTCAGACGCTTGTTTGCCATCGTGCGTGCGAAGACTGAAAAACATCATTGACAGACTAAACGCACTGCCACCAGCAATTCCAATTAGAATGACCGAAATAACAAGTATTGGTTTACTGCTAAGAAACAATCCGCCGATTCCTGCGATAAATAAGATGGCTGTTGCCGCTGCAAGTATTTTTTGATTAGTCATTTTTTCGGCAATAACTGGGACGATAAAGGTTATTGGGATTAAAGCAATCTGCATTAGGAATAACATCCATCCAGCGGCTCCGGAGCTGTATCCATTGGATTGCAATATTTCCGGTAGCCAGGTAATCAGTGTATAAAAAATCAATGATTGCAATCCCATAAACAGGGTAATGTTCCATGCTAAAGGAGAGCGCCAGATATTGCTCTTTTCTTTTGGTGCTGGCTCGTTTGCCCGCAATGTTTCTGACTGGTCTGGTTTCCGTAATTGAGGGATCCAAATAAGTAAAGCAATACATGTAAGGATTGCCCAAATTGCAAGAGCTCCTTTCCACCCGACACTTCCAGCAGATGAGATTGGTACACTTAAACCGGAACCTAATGCACCAAACAGGTTCATAAAAACAGCGTATACCCCGGTCATTAAACCAATTTTAAACGGGAATTTCATTTTGATAAATCCTGGCAGCAACACATTACCAAATGCAATAGCGATTCCAATGATTATGGTCCCCGTAAACAAAGAGATGGAACCAAAGAACGACCGTATTAGCATTCCACAGGTCAATAGAATTAAAGAAATGAAAATGGTCCATTCCATCCCAATTCGATTTGCTATTTTTGGAGCAAACGGGGAGAGTAGAGCAAACGCCAGCAATGGTAAGGTGGTAATCGTACCTGCCAACGCGTTACTAATTCCTAAATCATCCCGAATAAACGAAATTAAGGAGCCGACCGATGTTAAAGGAACCCGTAAATTGGAACCAATTAAAATAATGCCAATGAATAATAGCCATGATGTAGGTTGGCCTTTTGTATTTTCTAACGTTGTTATAGTTTTACTCAATGTTCTACCCCCGTATGTTATATAAATGAAAAATCTACTGTAATCTTTTCTTAAAATCGTCCATGTATGCATCCACGTATAAAGCAGCCCCTTCGACATCACGATCGCGAATGGCTCTTACTAATTCGTAGTGTATCTCTTTCTCGTAATCAAAAGGTGTATCCATGATCATAATATCTCGAATAGAGGAGTATATTGGATCGGTCATGTATTCATATAAGTCCTGCAATAATTGATTATTGGTTGATCTAACAATTGCTTTGTGAAATGTAATGTCCGCTTGAACAAATTTCTCTATATCCCCATTGTCAGCAACGGTCTGACACTGCTCAATACATGCCTGAAGATTGGCTAGATCTTCCTCTTTCCGCTGTGTTGCAGCAATCTGGGCAGCTTCTCTTTCCAGAGCCAATCGTACTTCCAATGTCTCAATTAAACTTGACTTTTTAATACGTCGATTGATCGCTGCTCCTAAAGCACTCGAAGAACAGACAACGGTTCCGCTTCCTTGTTTTGTCTCTAATAAACCGGCATGAACCAATGCATGAATAGCTTCCCTTAATGTATTGCGGCTGACGTCAAATTCCTCCATTAGCTCCATTTCGGGTGGAAGCTTTTTGCCGATGGGCCACTGGCCACTTTCAATCAGATCTTCCATTTGTGCAACAACCTGATCCACTAATGATACACGATTTGTTTTCTTGAGCAATTTTTACACTCCAAATTTGTAGGATGATTGGAACATTGGATATATTAACATGTTTGAAACGGATTGTAAAGTTGTGGAGAGTCAGTTGAAAAATGTTTTATAAAGTGAAACTTCATTTAGCGGGGGTTCTTACTGCCCGTTAAGGCGGGATAAATTAATAGATTTCCTGCGTGATCAAGAGGGTAAAGTCAGGAAAGACGGAGAAGTAGGAAGGGAAGCAAAACGGGAATTGGCGAACAAGGAAAGAAGACGTTTGATTAGGAAGAGCACCATCAGCTTAAATGCGAGATGTTCTTTTAGCGCTGTATCAGGCGTACCATTCCCGGACCTTCTCATCACTTGGTAGCAAAAACGCCAGTAAACCCAACAAAGGCAATGTGGTTATGACGATGAGCGTTGGTGTTAAGCCGAAGATGTCAATTAGGCTGCCAAGAGCCACAGAACCTATTGCACCCATGCCAAATGACAGTCCAACAATTAAACCGGACATTGTACCAATTTTGCCTGGTACAAGCTCCTGTGCATAGACCACCGCGACAGAAAAACTGGATAATAACATAAAGCCAATTAAAGCCAAACAAATAATAGAACCTGCTGCACCTAGGTATGGTAATGCCAATGAAAATGGAGCAGGGCCAAGTAATGAAACTAAAATGACGGTCCGTTTTCCGAACCGATCTGCTAATGGGCCGCCAAAGAAGGTACCGAGCGCTCCCATAAATAAAAAGGTAAATATGTAGATTTGCGCTTTTGCAATCGTAAGACCATAGTTTTCAATGGCATAGAATGCATAAAAGTTTGAGATAGCACTGACGTACCATTGCCGGGCAAATACAACAAAGACAAGTACGATCAGGGCGGATTTAATGCTCTTTGATACGTGTTTATTTAATTGCTTTTGGGTTACTTTTTCCTTTTTTCTTACAGCAGGTTTAATTTTGGCTGCATACCATTTGGCGATATGGATCAGAAATAATACAGCCAATGCGGCAATAAACGTAAACCAGATTGCGCCAAATTGGCCTAACGGAACAAGCACCAATGCCGTGATAACCGGTGCAAGTGCTTGGCCACCATTGCCACCAACCTGGAATATCGATTGGGATAACCCGCGCCGTGGCCCCGCTGCCAAATAGGCTACACGTGAGCCTTCCGGATGAAAAACGGCAGACCCTAAGCCGATAAACAACACACTGATTAATATAGTTGGAAAATTGGGTGCAAGCGCTAATCCAAGCATTCCAAGCATACTGCTTGCCAGTCCAACCGGTAAAGCATATGGCATCGGACGTTTATCTGTATACATCCCAATTACCGGCTGCATGACGGATGCCACCATATTTAACGTAAAGGTAATGAGGCCAAGCTGAGTAAAGGATAGTCCAAGGGAGCCTTCCAAAATCGGAAACATCGCTGGAATAACAGCTTGCAATGAATCATTTAGTAGATGACAAATACCAATAATCAGTAAAATAGAATATACCGTTTTATTGTCCGAGACAGTTTTGATGCTTGATTGAGATTTTTCCATAATCGATCCTTTCATCTAACAAAAACTTAATTAAGATAAGTACAGTTTGCCTTAATTTTAAAAGTTTTTCTAGTATTATAACTTGGCTCATAAAATAAAGCCAAACCGAAAAGAATGGAAATTCCTGCCTGTTTTAAATAAACGTTTACATTTTTCATCCATTATGTTAAACTCACTTCAGTTGAATATGAGGAAATACTTGGGGGAGTCTGTCACCAAGGGGTTAAATATGCCCTTGGTTGATGGCTCCCCCATGTTTTTTAAGAATTAAAATGAAAGGAGCATGTTTTAGTGGACTTTGTATTATTGATATTTTTACCTGTTTTTGCTGCAATCTTTGTGCCATTCTTATTTAAAAAACTGAAAAGTATACATACTGGATGGTTTGTTCTAATCATTCCGATTATCTTATTTGTGTATTACGCAGGATTTCTTCAGACAACAATGAATGGAGAACATGCCATTTCTACATTGCAATGGATTCCAGCGCTAGGGATTTCATTTGTGGCGTATATTGATGGATTGAGTCTTTTGTTCTCATTGTTAATCACAGGTATCGGGGCATTAGTGGTGCTTTATTCCATCTTTTACCTGAATAAAGACCGAGAGAAGTTAAATAATTTCTATGTTTATTTACTTATGTTTATGACAGCCATGTTGGGCATTGTTCAATCAGATAATATGATCACCCTATATTTATTCTGGGAATTGACCTCTATTTCTTCATTTTTACTTATTGGCTATTGGTACACAAGGGACGGATCACGATTCGGAGCTTTAAAATCGATGTTAATCACGGTTTTTGGCGGACTAATGATGCTGGGAGGATTTATTCTTTTAGGAATCATGGGAGATACGTTTTCGATTAGAGAACTGATTGCCAATGCATCGAGTATCGTTGATCAAGAATTTTTCGTACTGGCGCTTATTCTTATTTTATTTGGGGCTTTTACTAAATCTGCTCAATTCCCATTCTATATCTGGTTGCCAGATGCAATGGAAGCACCTACGCCTGTCAGTGCTTATCTCCATTCCGCGACAATGGTTAAGGCCGGATTATATCTGGTTGCGCGCTTTACACCTCTATTCGCCGTTTCAGAAGTGTGGATTTGGCTCGTAACCGGTGTCGGTGTGCTAACGCTTTTCTGGGGGTCATTTTTCGCTGTGAAGCAGACTGATTTAAAAGCCATTCTCGCCTTTTCAACCGTCAGTCAGTTAGGGTTGATTATGTCGCTGCTTGGAGCAGCTGGAATCAGCTATCATGTTGATATTCATTCAACGATTTTTCACGTTGCCGGGTTTGCGGCTATTTTTCATCTTGTGAATCATGCTGTTTTTAAAGGCAGCTTGTTTATGGTTGCCGGGATTGTCGATCATGAAACAGGGACGCGGGATATTCGAAAGCTTGGTGGCCTGATGGGCATCATGCCGATTAGCTTTACAATCGCGTTTATTGGTTCGATGTCGATGGCAGGGATACCTCTATTCGGCGGATTTCTTAGTAAAGAATTATTTCTTACTTCAATGATTGCGCTAGGAGATTTTGATTTATTCCATTTTTCAACATGGGGGCCTATACTTGCGTTTATCGCCTGGATAGCCAGTGTGTTTACGTTTGTTTATAGTTTTTATTTTGTTTTTAAGACTTTTACTGGAAAACGAAATAGCGAATCACTCCCCGAGAGACCACATGAGGCACCGGTGGGGATGTTAATTGCTCCGGCAATTCTGGCAGTAATGGTAGTTGTGCTTTTCTTTATTCCGAATATCATTGGAGATCTTTTGGTGAAGCCTGCAGTCGTTGGTATACAGTCAGGTTTATATAATCATCCATCTGACGTGCCTGTTCATGTATCGGCTTGGCATGGGTGGACGCCTGAACTCACCATGACAATTGGCATTATTGGTTTAGGGTTGATTTCTTTTCTTACAATAAAAAGATGGCAAAAGTTCTATCATCTACAGTCAAAATCCTTTTCATTGAATGCCGGATACAATGCACTATTGGGGTTAGCGGAAAAAGGGATGAACCGACTGTCTCGTCTTTATATGACAGGGATTCTTAGAACGTATCTGGTGTATATGTTCGTATCAATTGTGGCAATTACGCTAATTACGTTAGTCATCAAACATGCGTTTAAAGTGGATTTGACCAGTTTAACTCCCGTAAATGCTTATGGAATATTGATCGGTATTCTGCTCGTACTTTCTGTTGGGATGGTGTTAATTGCAAGGACAAGAATGTTTTCGATCATTGCACTTGGAGCAGTTGGCTACACTGTCGCTTTGTTCTTTGTGATTTATAAAGCACCTGATCTTGCACTAACACAGCTTGTCATTGAAACGATTACCGTTGCTTTATTTTTACTAGCGTTTTATCATTTACCGAAATTGAATAGACATGGGGAAAGTAACGGTTTTCGATTGGGTAATTTTATTATTGCCTTGAGTGTGGGGGTAACGATGACACTGCTCACACTGTCTGCCTATTCGCAAAAGCTGATTCCTTCTATTTCTCATTTTTATGAAGAAACGGTTCATCGTGAAGCTGGGGGAGGGAATATTGTAAACGTCATACTGGTGGATTATCGTGGTTTTGATACATTGTTTGAAATTGCTGTGCTGTCCATTGCCGGAATTGGCGTGTATAGCTTGATTCGCCTGCGATTGTCGCGAAAGGAGCGTGCAGATGAAAACAAATAATGTGGTTTTACAAACCTCAGCAAAGGTTATATTTTTTATCATTCTCTTATTTTCGATTTACATCTTCTTTGCCGGACATCATTCCCCTGGTGGAGGATTTGTCGGCGGACTGCTCACTGCAGGGGCAATTGTCCTTCTATTAATTGCGTATGATTTAAAAACAGTTCAGAAGATATTACCTGTTAATTTCGTCATTGTCATTGCCATTGGTTTACTTCTATCACTTGGTATGGCATCAGGATCGCTTTTGTTTAATGTTCCGTTTTTTACACATGCTTTTGGTGACTTTTATATCCCGATTATTGGTGAGACCGCATTGCATACCGCAACAATCTTTGATGCGGGGGTTTATCTTGTTGTGGTAGGGTCAACCATGATGATTATTCAAACGATAGGGGGGGATTCATAATGGAACTAATGATGGCCATCATTGTTGGCGTTCTGTTCACTGCTGCCATTTACTTAATTCTATCCAAAAGCCTGCTGCGGATTATATTTGGTACAACCTTGCTGAGTCATGGAGCACACCTCCTCCTTTTAACAATGGGAGGGCTGGGTGGTTCCGCACCGCCAGTACTGGCAGACGGAACTGGGGATTATGTGGACCCTTTGCCACAAGCGCTCATTCTTACAGCAATTGTCATTAGTTTTGGTGTAACAGCGTTCATTCTTGTCCTCGCTTATAAAACATATGCGAAACATCAAACAGACAATATGGATCTAATGAGAGGAAATGATGAACATGATTAATTTATTAATACTTCCAATCATTTTACCGTTCTTTTTCGCTATCCTTTTATTATTTTTCAAGGACAAGATCAGGGTCCAACGATGGATGATATTAATCGGATTGGTTGTCAGCTTAGTCGCTGCATTAAGCCTTGTTTGGAAAGTCAAAACAGTTGGTATCCAAACCGTTACATTAGGAAGCTGGCCAGCTCCATTCGGCATTTCGCTTGTTTCTGATATGCTGTCAGCAATTTTGGTCACAACTTCGATCCTTATCACTTTGTTTGTTGTACTATATAGCTTTACGGCGATAGGGGTTGAACGTGAACGCTTTTTTTACTATCCATCGATCTTATTTATGTTAACAGGTGTTAATGGCGCATTTACCACTGGTGATATTTTCAATATGTTCGTTTTCTTTGAAGTATTACTGATGGCATCCTATCTGTTAATTGCACTTGGCGGGGAAAAAAGGCAGTTGCGTGAGTCCATCAAATACATGCTTGTTAATGTTGTTTCATCTGCGCTCTTTGTTGTTACAGTCGGTTTGTTGTATTCGGTAATAGGAAGTTTGAACATGGCTGACATTTCCGTGAAGATTGCAGAAGTAGACCAGCCTGGTATTATTACCGTAATCGCTATTTTATTCTTGCTTGTATTTGGAATTAAGGGGGCAATATTCCCGCTTTACTTTTGGATGCCAGGTTCTTATACGGCACCGCCAATGCCAGTAGTAGCGTTGTTTGGAGCGTTGCTGACAAAGGTAGGTGTCTATGGCATTATGCGAACCTATACATTGTTTTTCATTCATGACCTATCGTTTACGCATGAGATTTTATTAGTACTATCTGTGTTAACCATTATCGTTGGCTGTATTGGGGCATTGGCTTATTTTGATTTGAAACAGATTATCATTTACAATATTGTGATTGCTGTTGGCGTTATCTTGTTCGGTGTGGCACAAATGAATGATAGTGGGATGATTGGTGCGATCTACTATTTGATTCACGATATTCTGATTAAAGGGGCACTGTTTTTATTGATAGGCATTATTATTAGGGTGACGGGAACTTCGAATTTGCGACAGATGGGTGGATTAATGAAAACGCACGCTTTCCTGGGTTGGATGTATCTCATCGCAGCATTTGGACTTGTCGGTATTCCACCGCTTAGCGGGTTCCCCGGAAAATTATTGATTGTCAAGGGCGGGTTTGAGGCAGGAAACACATGGATGACGCTGCTTGTACTTATTTCCGGGATCATTGTGCTCCTGTCTTCCATTCGAATCTTCATCTATGCATTTTGGGGCGAACCTGTAGCTTTATCGGCCTTGCCAAAAACGGATCACCGTACTTATCGTAATGTGATGATCCCGACTGCCATACTTGTTGCCGTGTCCATTGTTTATGGCATTGGTGCTGAATCGGTTATCACGTATATGACCGATGCTTCAGACATTTTATTAAATCCGTCTGCTTATATTGACGCGGTTTTAAAGGAGTAGGTGACGATGGCTTTTCAAATATTACTAAACGTTTTTATTGCAGTTGTGTGGATGTTTTTGGATTCATCCATCAAACCGGAGACATTTATCGTTGGATATATAATCGGTGCATTACTCATCTTTGTCATGCGGCGTTATTTCAGAGCAAGGTTTTATTTAGGGTGGGTGTGGGCATCCATTAAACTCATTTTTATTTTCTTGAAAGAGCTTGCGATGTCGAATTGGAATGTTTTGCGGATTGTGCTTCAACCAAAAATTTCGATTCAACCAGTTATTTTTGAGTTCCCAATCGAATTGAAACGGGATTGGGAAATTACACTTCTTGCAAATTTAATTACATTAACACCAGGAACACTCGTCATCCATGTCTCTGATGATCAGACCAAACTTTATATTCATGCGATTGATGCAGATAATGTTGATGATGCGATTGCTTCAATTAAACAATCATTTGAAAAGGCGATTAAGGAGGTGAGCCATTCGTGGTAACGTTTATTTGGGTATCCTTGTTATTGGTTATTGCTTCGATTATTGGATTGTTGTTCCGCATTTTTCGCAGCCCATCACTTCCTGACCGGCTCATTGCATTAGATGCTATCAGTGTTACGTTTATCTCATCTACTGCATTATTATCAGTTTTATTCGGGACCAAATTTTTCATGGAAGTTATCTTGCTGCTTGCCATTATCTCGTTTATCGGGACGATTGCCTTTGCGAAATTCATAGAGAAAGGAACGATAGTTGAATATGATCGTCATAGCTAATACACTTATCATAGTCTTGATCTCCACCGGCGTTATTTTCACTGTTGTTGCTGCGATTGGGATTCTTCGCCTGCCCGACGTCTATACAAGATCACATGCAGCAACGAAAAGTGTGACATTTGGTGTGCTATGTACATTGATAGGGGTTTTCCTTTATTTTTGGCTGATTGAAGGTCACTTTAATGTGACACTTCTTTTAGGAATTGTTTTTATTTTTGCTACGGCGCCAATTGGGGGACATTTGATGGCACGAGCTGCATATTTATCAGGTGTAAAACCTAGCAGCTTGACCATAAAGGATGATTTGAAAGAGGTTATAGAGAAGGGGAAGCGGGAAGATAGGGATTCGGTTGAAGGAAAGTAACGATATGCTTTTACTTTCTAATAGGTGTTTCATGCAAAGTCTGTCACAGCAGGGTATAGGTATTTGTACCCTTTGTGGGAGGCTTTTTTGTGCGAGTAATATTGTAACAATTATAAAGTGATACCTTGCATGTTATACATGGCAAATCAATAGAATAAAGTAAACAAGCCTATAATCATGGTCGAGTAAAGGAGGAGACGCTTTGATTGCTGGCCTAATCATTATATTAGTATTTGTATTACTTTTGCCTTTTACGCCAATTGTGGAACGAAATTTGGAAGAATTTTTGTTTGTGATGGGTGTGTTGTCCGTGTTTGTCAGTCAAGTCTTAAGTAAGGAATTGATAGAGGAGGCAATGAGAGAACCGGTCAACATAACATTGGCGGTATTGGTGGCTGGTTTACTTTTTCGATGGTTTCGGATCCCAATCGAAAAGGGGGTATTGGGAATGAGCCAGGCCATTCCGTATCGCTTATTCATTGCCTTATTCGTGATTATTCTTGGACTCATTTCCAGTTTCATTACAGCAATTGTTGCGGCCATTATTTTGGTTGCGATTATTGGTGTATTACGGTTGGACAAAAAGTCGGAAATTCGCCTGGTTGTGCTAGCATGTTTTGCCATTGGTATGGGAGCTGCCCTCACGCCGCTTGGTGAGCCACTTTCGACCATTGTAGCAAACAAGTTGGACGAGGATTTTATGTACTTATTAAATTTGGTAGGTGTCTATGTGGTCCCTGGTGTTGTTGTCTTTGGTATATTCGCTGCTATTATGGTGAATCCAATGGAGAAACCAGGAAGACTGCGGGCAGGAAAAACAGCGGAGGACAGGGAAGAGTCATTCTCCGCATCGCAGGCTGAATCATACGGAGAAATTATAATACGCAGTCTGAAAATATATATATTTGTCATGGCGTTAACATTTCTTGGTGCTGGATTCCAACCGTTAATTGAGCGGTACTTACTTGACTTAAACTCGTTGGCTTTGTATTGGATCAACATGATCTCCGCAGTGCTGGATAACGCTACCCTCGCTGCCGCAGAGATTAGTCCGTCAATGGAGAGCACAACCATTAGAAATATATTACTTGGCCTCCTTGTTAGTGGGGGAATGCTTATCCCGGGAAACATCCCGAACATTATTGCAACTGGAAAACTTGGAATTACTAGTAAGCAATATGCGAAATTTGCTTTGCCAGTTGGTTTGATTACCATGGCTATTTATTTTGCTGTCATTCTCGTAGTCGGTTAATTGTAGGGTGGGTAACGAAAAAAAGCGCACCTTTCAGTGGTGCGCTTTCATTTTAAAACTCTTCATATATGGCTGGGTCCTGATCCTGCAATCTACCATCAGGGCGAGTTAATTCTGCAATTTTGTTCATTTCTGTTTCATTTAGTGAGAAGTCAAAAATAGATATATTTTCTAACTGTCTGTCAGGTGTGGCAGATTTCGGAATGGGAATGGATCCGAGTTGGTAATGCCAGCGTAAGATTACTTGTGAAATCGTTTTGTTATGATCATTAGCAATCGTTTTGAGCGTACTATTTTGCCAAATTTCATTTGTTCTCGCTAATGGACTCCACGATTCGGTTTTTACGTTATTTTTCTCATGCCAGGTACGCTGTTGTTCCTGGTTGAAAAACGGGTGCAGTTCGACTTGATTTATGCTTGGCATCACGCCGGTTTCTTTTTCCAACCGCTCCAGATGCTCGGGTAAGAAGTTACATACACCAATGGAGCGAATAAGACCCCATTTTTTTGCATCAATCAATGCTTGCCAGGCCTCCACGTAGTTATCCTGCATAGGGTTGGGCCAGTGAATGAGATATAGATCATAGTAAGTCAGGTTTGCTCGATATAATGATTCCTGGATGCTCCAAACAGCCTTATCATATGTATGATAGCGACCTGGAAGCTTCGAGGTAATCCTTAATTCTTCTCTTGGAATAGCACTGCGTCTGACTGCAGCGCCGACAGTTCCTTCGTTTTCGTAGTTATAAGCCGTGTCAATCAGCCGATAGCCGATATCCAATGCGCTGGTTATCGCATTGGCACCTGCATTACCATTCAGGCTATATGTACCAAAGCCGATCACTGGCAGCGTAAGACCATCGTGCAATGTTATCTCCGGTACGGAACTCCCCATGAGATCCCTCCTCTTTCTTATAAAGATACAAAGGTATAAAAATTAGGCTCTATTTTACACATTCCAAAATATCTCCGGCTCCAGCGCTAAAGCCAGGCAAACTTCACACTTCTCCACGCAGATCATAGTCAACATCGGTTTCTTTGTCCGGGCGCTTGCGCCTTTGTTCTTATCTTAACATATGGGGAAGAGTTGTGGACAGTCCCCATTTATGTCACCACTATTCATAATGAATGCAGCCTGTTATAATGGGTTTAAGTTTTTTGCAGAATAACCGATATATGATAAGGAGTAGCAGTATAATGTTTTCTAGACGTCCATTAATTCACTTAATAAATAAGCTGTCACCTGTACAACTTATCTTAATCTTTTATTTTATTGCTGTAATCGTTTCAACTATTGTGCTTGCCATACCAGTGGGGCATCAGGATGGTACGGATATCCCGTTGATAGATGTTTTATTTACAGCTGTTAGTGCACTTAGTGTTACCGGTCTTAGTACCATAAGCATTGCGGATACGTTTAGCACAACAGGAATCATTTTCCTTTGCCTTGTCTTGCAACTGGGCGGAGTTGGTGTGATGGCGATTGGCACATTCATTTGGCTGCTGTTAGGGAAAAAAATTGGCTTGAAAGAGCGCCGACTCATCATGACTGATCAGAATCAGACAACATTTGAAGGTATGGTTCGGTTAGTTAAGCAAATTCTACTAGTTATTTTAACGATTGAATTCATTGGGTTTGCTATTTTGGGGACATACTTCCTGCAATATTTTCCCACGGCTGGTGAAGCATATCTGAATGGGTTATTTGGGTCGATCAGCGCAACGACAAATGGTGGTTTTGACATTACTGGAAATTCATTGATTCCGTTCAAAGATGATTACTTTGTTCAGTTTATCAATATGCTTCTTATTATTTTTGGTGCGATTGGCTATCCAGTATTAATAGAAACAAAGGCATATTTGTTCTCGAAGTCTGGTAGTCATCAACGCTTTCGATTTTCACTATTTACCAAAGTTACCACAATTACATTTTTTGTGTTAATTGTGATTGGTACGATTTTCATTGCATTATTTGATGCAAATCATTATTTTAGTGGTAAATCATGGCACGAAATATTATTTTATGCTATGTTCCAGTCGGTTACTACCAGAAGTGGTGGATTATCAACACTGGATGTAAGCCAATTAACCGAACAAAACCATCTGTTTATGTCCTTTTTAATGTTTATTGGAGCATCGCCCAGCAGCGCGGGTGGCGGGATTCGTACCACTACATTTGCGCTGGTGATTATTTTTCTGATCACGTTTGCCAGGGGCGGAAATAGTATTCGGTTGTTCCGACGTGAAATTCACGAAGAAGATTTATTAAAGGCAGTAACGGTGACCTTAATGGCAATTATTTTCGTATATGGTTCCGTCCTCCTCTTATCTGTTTTGGAGCCTTTTTCATTGTCCACACTTTTATTTGAGGTGACATCTGCTTTTGGAACGGTTGGGCTATCGCTGGGCATCACGAGTAAATTAACCTTAGTTAGTAAAATTGTCCTCATGATTCTTATGTTTATCGGCAGAATTGGTATTATCACATTTTTACTGACATTTAAGAAAAATAAGGGTTCAGGTAACTATCATTATCCAAAAGAAAAAATTATCATTGGATAACAAATTGGTTAAGGAGGAACACATGAGTAAAATTGCAGAATTTATACATCATCAGTTATTACCACACTTACAGGAAGCACTTTTGTTTGTTGATGAAGAGGGTGAAATACTGGATGGGAACGACGCTGCATATTCTCTTCTAATGATTGAAAAAGAGAAAAGACAACAACGAATAAACGACTACCTGGACTTTTCATTATTACAAAAAAAAGATCAAATGCACTTACTAATGGAACAGCGAAATCAGTTTGGGAAGCTTTTGGAGGTAAGCTCCATCCGCTCGGATAATGGTGTTTATTGTTTAATTTTAAAATCGCTTTCCCTTCAGGATAAAACGGCGGTGGTGAAAAAGTATATTAATCAGTTGATCTATGCCAGTGCAGAAGGTATGGTGATGTACGACGATCAGCGAATCATTGATTGTGATCTTACATTTGCCAATATGTTTGGTTATGAACCAGAAGCGATCAAACAATTACATATATCTCAGCTGCTAGATAGCAAAAGTGCATATCAATTAACCCAGATTATTCATCGAAATCCAGAAAAACCATATGAATTAACCGCATTAAGAAAAGATGGCTCCGTGTTTTATATTGAGCTCATGGGACATCCCTATAATAATCAGGGGGATATTATTCGGGTTGCTATTGTAAAGGACATTTCTGATCGAATTAAAAATGAAAAACGCATGGAATATATGGCTTATTATGACGAGTTAACGGACTTGCCTAATCGAAACTTTTTCAATAAAGTGTTAACGGAAGCAATTGATCAGGCTAAGAATCATAGAGAACGTCTCGCAGTTTATTTTATTGATTTGAATTATTTTAAAGAGATTAATGATACATTGGGATATGCTTTTGGCGATAAGCTGCTGCAGGCATGTGGCGAACGCTTTAAAGCTTTTTTACAAATGGACACGTTTATCGCCCGGATGAGCGGGGATGAATTCTTAATTCTTAAGCGTGATATGAAAGGAACGGAATCGGCAACAACCCTTGCAGAAAGTCTTATTGCTGAATTTGAGAAGCCAATAAAAATAGATGGATATGAAGTTTTTATTTCGATTAGCATTGGCATCAGCATTTACCCCGAAAATGGGAAAACAACAAATGATCTGATTAAACATGCCGATTCCGCCATGTATGTGATTAAAGAACGGCACTGCAATAATTATAAGCTGTTTGATTCATCTATATCAGAAGATTTTAAGGCTATGTTTACAATGGAAACAGAACTTCGCCAAGCATTAAAAAATGGTCAGTTTGAGCTTCATTATCAGCCGCAAAAAAATCTGAAAACAGGTAAAATTGTCGGTTTCGAGGCGTTATTACGATGGAAGCATCCAAGAAGAGGCTATATCCCGCCAGACGAATTCATTCCACTTGCTGAAAAAACAGGGTTAATCATTGGGATCGGTGATTGGGTGCTAGAGAAGGCGTGCAGACAAAATAAAGCATGGCAAGATGCGGGCTTTGAATCGGTGATTGTCAGTGTTAATTTATCCGTAAAACAGTTCAATCAAACGATACTTGTTGAAAAAATTGAAGAGATTTTAAAGAAAACCGGATTGAACCCTAATTACTTGGAACTTGAGATAACAGAAAGTATGGCCATGTCAAATGAAATTTTTATTCTTGAAATGCTGAACCGGTTAAGAGGGTTAGGAGTGCAGGTTTCCATCGATGATTTTGGTACTGGCTATTCCTCGTTAAAATATTTGAGTATCTTCCCAATTACAAAGTTGAAAATTGATAAAATGTTTATGGATGACAACCAGAAACAAAATCAAGCTATTGTCAAATCAATCATTCGCATGTCCCATTCATTGGATATGAAAGTGATTGCAGAAGGGGTCGAAACAATTGAACAGTTGACCTTCCTTGAGCAAGAGAAATGTGATGAAATGCAGGGCTTTTATTTTAGTAAGCCTCTGCCACCACAGGAGATGGCACGGTTGCTGTCAAAAGTTTGATGGAGATGGATATAAAGGAAAGTAGCCGGACTAAACGTGTTGGAGTTGTAGGGAAATGCGAACGACTTACATGTCTTCAATTGCAAAAAATTCTAGGTTCTAACTATAGAAAACCCTTGGGGCTAACCATGTAATGGGCTAATTGTTTTTGATAGCGTAAAACACCGTACTACCGGATTGAACAGATCCCTTCATAACGTTGATGAAATCGCGAAGGTGGGGAATTTTTATCCTTCGCGGCCTCATCGCTTTGGTGGAGCCCTTTTTCCAGGCATTTTAGCTTCGTGCCGTCCTTTTCAAACTAATATTCCTTCGCTAGCTGGACGGATTCCTCAGCACGCCTAGCCAGAAATCGATATTTATGTCGATCGCATTTTATATCAACTACGAATTAAGTTTCACCTGGAAAGGTAACGTTGTAAACTTCTCATCCCGTAATGGTCTTAAGTGTAGAAAGGCTCTGTTATGCCTCCATCCCATCCCATTATTGATTTCACTAGGTTAGAGGATTTGCAGATCCCTTTGAAATCCAGTCAACACTTCACCTTTTCCCTGTTCATTTATATACACATTATCCTCAATTCGTACGCCACCATAATTAGGTATGTAAATTCCAGGTTCGATGGTAAAGAATAATCCATTTTCAGCAATTTGTTCATTATTTTCATGGATGGATGGTTCTTCATGAACTTCAATACCAAGACCATGCCCAACACGATTATTGAAATATTTCCCGTAACCGTTCTCCTTAATCACATTCCTTGCAGCGATATCAAAAGTCTTAAGTGGTACATCTGCTTTTACTGCCTGGATGCCTGCGAGGGCCGATTGTCTGACAATTTCGTATATTTCCTTTTGCCTCTCGGATGCGTCGCCGATAATAAACGTTCTAGTAATGTCAGAACAGTATCCTTCTGTGATGCGAACCCCCATGTCGATTAACAGGAAATCCCCTTTTTGAAAGGCCCGGTTTCCAGGTGTTCCATGTGGCAATGCCGTCTTTTCACCAGATAACACGATTGTCGAGAATGACGGACCTTCTGCACCAAACTGTTTCATTAGATATTCCAATTCGGCTGCAAATTCTAACTCTGACATCCCGGTTGTAACTTTTTTAATTCCCTCCGTCATTACTTTTTCTATAATAGTAATCGCCTTTTTTGTATATGCGAGTTCGCTTCTTGATTTTTTCAATCGTTGGTTATTAACAAATGGCTGAATGTCTTCGTATTGAGCGTTGGGAAATATTGATGCTAAGCACTGATGTTGAAACATACTAACCTGTTTCATTTCCAAACCAAAACGCACAATATTTCCACCAAGTTTTTCTTGGAGTTTGGCGTATGGATCCTCTTCGTCAGAGATTGGGACAATGTCTTTAATGAACGAATTTTCCTGGGCAATCTCTTTGTCCAAGGCTGGGGCGAACAGGATAGTTTGGTCGTTGAGAATATCAACAACCAAAGCCATAAACCGCTCATGTGGATCAGAATTGAAACCGGTATAGTAAAAAACATTTGCAGGTGTAGTAATCATAGCGATATCCAAGCTGTTTTCTTTTACGTTATTTACTAACTCGGTTAATCTTGTTTGGTAGTTAATGGTCATTAAATATTCCTCCTTCATTTCTAGTGTATCATGCCTGATTGATAACAGTTAAAAATTACAGGTTGTTCATAACATGAATCAATTTTTCCATAATTATAATAAGTATGTTAAAATAAAAGGAATAGAAATCACTACAATTTTAAGTAACCTATCGATTAATTTACGGAATCGTATTATAATGAATATGAAAGCGGATACAAAAGGAAAAAAGTTTTAAGGGGAGGACGAATGGAATGGAGCTTGTTCTTCAACAGAAACAAACGTTAAATCTTGTCATGACAACTGAATTGCGACAGGCCATACAGCTGTTGCAGTATTCCACCTATGAATTGTATCAGTTCTTGCAGGACCAGCAATTAGAAAACCCATTAATCGAACTGGAGGAAAAAGTCCCAGATAACCCATATCCTAAAAAATCTAATTATCGAAATACAGATGAAACCAATCCATTTGACTATATTCCGGCACGGGAACAAGGCATGCGTGAGCAATTACTTGATCAAATGCAATGGCTTAACATTACACAAGCGGAACGCGAACTATTACATTATTTAATTCTTAACTTGGATGAGAATGGCTATTTATCGGTTGATCCAGCGGAAACTTCCGAGAATTTTTCGATTACAATCACCGAGATTAATCGTGGCATAGAACAACTTCAACAGTTAGAGCCAATTGGAGTGGGGGCACGAAACTTAAAAGAGTGCCTTTTGCTACAGGCAAGGTGTTATTATCCGGATGAGCCATTGTTGGAATGCCTGATTATGGATTACCTGGAGGATTTGGCAAATAGAAAGTGGCATAATATAGCCAGATCCTTAAACATATCCTTAGCCAATGTCAAGGAAATGCATGATATGATTCAGGAATTCGACCCAAAGCCATGTGCTCGGATTACCAATTTTTCGGCAGATTATTTGCATCCTGATATTGTCGTCGAACAAAAGGGCGATGGCTTTTCTGTTTACTTGAATGACGGGTATGTACCACGAATTCAAATGAACTCGCAGTATGCGGAGTATTTAACAGGTAAAACTGATGTAACGGGCTATATGCAACATAAGTATAAAAGTTATCAATGGCTTGTTAACAGTTTGGAACAGCGCCGTTCGACAATCTTAAAAATTGTCGATGTGGTGATTAAGAAACAACATGATTTTTTGAAAAATGGGTTTGCTGCACTTCAACCGCTTACGTTGAAAGAGGTGGCGGAGGAAATTGATATGCATGAATCAACGGTTTCCAGGGCAACAATGAATAAAGTCATACAGACGCCTCAAGGTGCGTATGATATTCGTCGATTATTCGCTTCAAAGCTAACCGCGGATAATGGTGATTCGGCTTCACAAGCGACGGTGAAATTATTATTAAAGGATATCGTAGAAAAGGAAAGTAAACGAAAGCCGTATTCGGATCAAAAGATTGCTGATTATTTTAAGACTAAAAAAGGGATTACCATCTCACGGCGAACAGTGGCAAAATATCGAGAAGAATTAAAGATTCCAGCGTCGAGCAAACGAAAAGAAATCGAAGTATGAAAGCTATCTGTCCATATTGTTAATGAAAAGGACAGTGAAAAAAGATTAGTTTATATAAAACGCTTGTGCTAAGCGCATTAGCACAAGCTGAAATTGGTTTTAGCAGTAGAATGCTGTTCCAACAATTATTAGAAGAATGAATAGAACTACAATTAACGCGAAGCCACAGCCACCGCCATATCCAGCTCCACCGTAGCCGTAACCGCCGCCGCAGCCATAACCACCGCTGAAGCCGCCACCGTAGCCGCCGCCGAAGCCACCGCAGCCGCCATATCCGAATGACATAGAAATTCACCTCCTGGACGTTTCAATATACTATATGTATCATCGACTAAAATGTATAGACGTTTTCATCAGTTCTGAAAAGATGAAAAGGAAATTAATTTTATACGCTTAACGGTTCGTAAGACTCCCATCCTACTGCAAGGTATTGAGGTAAAGCAACAAAGCGTTACAACCTGATATTGCAAACTTAGTCTTTGTTCCTCTGAATTAGCGTATGAAAAGTAAGCCTGCGGAATGAAGTTTTACTTTATTTTTTGCGGAAAAATTGGTATGCTAATAGGGAGATGGTCTGTTCATTGCCCACTTTTATTGGTTATGTAAGCCATAAGCGAACATGGGAAGCGCGGTGCATGATGGATAGCCTTTAACGTAAACGTACAAGCTATTTTCTATAAAGACAAATGCACCATTGTTACACTTATTTTTCCGGTTGATTTCAATTACATAGAGGGGGTACATGCTCATGTGGGAAACAGTGTTTGGAATTATATGTTTCGTACTTGTGTTATTAAATATTGGCTACTGCATCTTTGACAACGAGTAAAATTGAAATAGGTCAGTCACATGTTTGTGTCTGACCTATTTTGCTGATAAGATTGGGTAACTCCCGAACAAATCTTAGGTTATCAAGCCACTTTTTAGAACATTACTTCGTTTTTTTCCACTCATCAAACGGATATATGACAAAGGCAGACTTACCGATAATGGTATCTCTGTTAATAAAACCTAAACCGTTTCTACTGTCCATACTTATGGCGCGATTGTCCCCCATTACAAAATAGCTATCGTCTGGTACTTGAATAGGACCGAAGCTCCCTGTGTGATTGGCGGCATCCTTGCTTACAAATGATTTATTTAATTTCTTTCCATTGATGTACAATTGATGTTCTTCCATTTCAACTGTCTCTCCAGGTAATGCGATAACCCTTTTTACATAATTTTTATCAGGACGTTTAATAATGACGATATCTCCACGTTTTGGCTCGCCAAATAGGTAGACGAATTTATTGATGATGACACGTTCGCCATCTTCTAATGTAGGGACCATGCTTTCACCTTCAACAATGGAGGTCGCAAATACAAAAACTTTTAAAAACAATGCAAGTAATATCGCGATGAATATGGCTTTACCCCATTCGACCCATTCATTTTTCTTTTTTGGTTCTGCCAATGGAAACATCCTTTCTTTGGTGTACATTCCTATTATAGAGGATGTACGAAAACTCACCAAATGATAAGCAGTATTTCTGGCTAAATAGCATGCTGTTCTGGCAACTTTTGAATATGTATTATTCCCGCATTAACGGCTATAAAACTCCTATTTCAAGGAGGTTAAAAATTCAAATAAGGTAAATGGGGATTTGTATAAGTCTTAAGGAAACATGTTAAAGGCGCAGTAACTGGAATGCTGTAAATTCAGCCTTTGTTTTTCATTCAGTGAAACCTTCACCGATTGAAGTTTCACTATATATGTTAACATATAAATTAACAGGGGCACGAGAAAAATGGTCAGGCACCTCAGAAAATAGGCAAGTGATGATTGTAAGTGGACGTTAACATCCTTTTTTAAAAAATAATGGTTAAAAAAATTATAAAATCACAATAACTTGTCAATATTTGTTTTAATATGCTAAAGTAAAATGGTTGATCATTAAATGAAATCGATTAGTACAATTTTGGAGAAAAGAACAGATTTCCACTGTTACTATCGATCATCAGCTTGAGAACAGATGAAAAGTGTACAAATGTTCTTGTCAGTAAGTTAATTATAATGTATGATATAAGAACAAATGTTTTGGAAAAAGTGGGGAAATACCCTAGCATTTGTAAAAAGTGCAGACAAGCTGGACAATTAAGTGTTAGAATTACACATTCCCGCGATCGAAATGTTGAAAGGTTCAATTGAGGAGGTAAATTAACCATGGACGAAAAGATGTTACTTAAAAATATTGAATCATTGCGAAAAGAAATGACAACAGCTGCTATAACAAAAGGCCTTACAAGTATGGAAGTAATCGCCCTGAGCCAGGAATTGGATCAATTACTAAATTTGTATGACCAAATGAAACAGCATCAAAAGGAAAAGGTGAAACAATAACAACAGCAAAAATGCAACGCTGCTGAATAACCTCATGAACGGTCAGTTATTAAGATTTTATAATTACTCCGTTTAAGAAAGGCCTCAGGGACAATAACCTCATGCTTTCACCCAAGTAAAAATAAAGTCTGTGGGTACGAAGACAATTTTTTCCGTTTTCATATTTAATTCCACTAAGCTGAATAAACTGAAAATGCAGGGAATTTTTTGATGTTCATCCGCCTCTGCATGTATTACCATTTTGGGTTTCATTAGTGGTAACCAGGTAATTATATCCAAAGTTATTTGTATTTTTCGGTTTTTTAATAAAAATGTTACAAAAAGTTCACACAATTTTGATTTGCGACGCAGAAAATGAGGTATACTAGTAGTAACAATAAGTAAGGAGTGTAATAAAATGAGACCGAAGACACAGACATTTGAACAGCTTGTCAAACAGAACAAGCAAGAACTATGGGAGGATGAAAGAAGATTAAATCAGATTGAGGTGCGCTTGGAAAAAAAGCGGGAAAAATTAGTTTCTGCTAAACAACAAAAACGTTTAATACATGACTAAAAACAGCGGATTTAGAATGCAGTGTGAATGTAACCATTGATTTTAAATTTTTCATTGTATTGTACCTGTCATACTGATAAGGAAGCTCTCATGCTTCTCTTTATAGACAATAAAAAAGACAGATGTGACGTTATTTATCACATCTGTCTTTTCCGTTGGTTTATGATTCTTTCATGCTCACCAAGCAGTATGATATCCACTACAAGGTTTAAGAAAGATATCAAAACAAAGTTCTTATTACCATTCGGGAAATTGTCCCCTTTGGAATGATAAGGTTTTTAAACTTTATTATAGGTTTTTAAACAGTATATTATTTTCTAAATGAATATGCTGATAGGTATCTGATTCTAAATCTGCTAGCCTGGCATACGTAATACGATAGGAATTGCAGGCATCTAGAGGTACTCTAAAGCCATTGGTGATTTCGTTCATACGTTTCAATAAATTTCCACAAGTTTCATGCTCCTCGCCGAGGCCGCCGTTTGCCTCACGAATCTGATCTAGCAGTTCCGGACTAGGATAGTTCTCATATTCTTTTATTAATGGAAATACCTCATTTTCCTCTTTGAACATATGCTCTTCCATTTCCATTTTAAATTCATGATACAATCGGTACAGTTCCTGAAGGTGACTATGCTTTGCACCGTGCACCCGCAAAATTTTAGTTACAAATTTTCCTAGTGCTGGCAGCTCTTCGTTTAAATAGCCGTGATGTTGGCTGATAATATGATCAATTAGCTCAGATGGGGGAATGGCATCCCAATTTATAACCGTATGCTCTGCCTGTTTCCACATGGTGAAGGCTTCATTTAATTCCGTTAAAATAGCTGTTTCATCTAAATTTCGTTTGGTAAATGTTTCTGTTAACGGTTTGTCACCGCCACAACAGAAATCAATACGACGCTTTTTGAACAAGTCACTTGCTTTCGGAAATTGTTTGACTATCTCAGCTGGTGTCTGTTCAGCCGTAAATGGTTGCATTACTATTTCCTCCTTTTGTGGTTATGCTTACATGATAAAGCTTTTTGTTTTTTGATGTCGTGATGGAAATCACATGTAATGAAGAAATAAAAGCCCACCATTCCATTAGCCCGAGAACCGGATGATTGGAAATGATGGGTAATAATGTAAATATATATGGCTTCCTGACTTAGGCTCTGTATCGTTTCATTTACCTATTTCAACTTGTCCTCTACTGGGTGGTTTTTTGGCCGAATGGACAGTAGGGCAAGCAGCGATGCCAATATACAAATCCCGGCAGTAGATAGAAAGAGTACTTGGTGCGACAGCTTGATGATGATAGCGAATAACGGGGGACCTAAGGCAACACCAATAAAGCGCATACTGCTATAGATCGAACTGATCGACCCTCGATGTTCTTTTTCAATACCGCTCGTAATAAATGCGTCCAGACAGGGAAGGGCCAGACCAATCCCAATCCCGCCGAAAACTAATCCACTGATCAGCAGGTCGACATGTTCCGAGAAACTAATGATAAAGACGGCACATGATAACAATAAGCATCCGGAAAAAGAGAGCCATTTCATTAACGTTTTATTCTGGCCAATTTTCTTGCCAGTAATAAAGGATGCCGTTGACAATGCAAGTAAAGGGACTGCAAGAATAATCCCTTTGATGATCCCTGTTATATGATAATTATCTTCGAGTAATGTGGATAAATAAAATAAAACGCCAAACAAGACATACATTAAGATACATCCAATCGCAAATATGGCAAATAACCATCTGCCTTTTTCGGCAAAAATACGCTTAATATTATGCAGAAATTCATGAAATGGCATGGGCTCCTCTTGTTTTTTCGGTGCTTTTAATAAAAAGAAAACGAGAACCAATGAAACACAGCTAAATACAGGGATAGCCAAAAGTGGGGCATACCAGGTAATCATCCCTAATAATGCACCGATAATTGGACTAAAAACTTTACCAGTCGTATTGGATGTTTCAACCACACCTAAACTAGCACTCACTTTATGCTCATCTTTAAACATATCTCCGACTAACGGCAAGACAACAGGGAACGCACCAGAAGCACCGATTCCTTGAATGAAACGTCCGATTAGAATCCAATAGTAGGATTGATCAAACAGCATGGCTGCAAGTCCACTAATTAGTCCGCCAATAGCAGTAATGATTAAACTGGGAATGATCACCTTTTTTCGACCAAATCGATCGGAAAGATATCCTGTTATCGGGATAAGAATGATGGCTATCACGGAGTATACAGAAATAATAAAGCTTGTTTGTAACGAACTTATTTTCAATTTGGATTCCATCACTGGTAACAATGGGATTAACATAGAATTTCCTAATGTCATCACCAATGGGACTGACGCGATCGAAAGTAAATCCAGTTTTCTTTTCTCTTCCACATCCATTTCCCCTTCATAACATGATTTAGCTTAGTATTTTCTAATCATGAGGGAAAATACATTTGAAAAGGAAAATAATCTATCACATTAATTGGCAACATATTGTTCTTTTGCCTTAGACTGCACTGTTTTTGGTGTTGCATATAGTTGTAGCAATATAACAGCACCAATAATACATCCCATCCCGATCATTTGAAAAAATGAGAAAGATTCATGAAAATAAAAATACCAATTAATGACGCGACAACCGGTTCCATTGTTGTTAATATCGATGCCTTTGACACTTCCGTTTGATTCAGTCCGTATGTATAAATAATATACGCTATGGCAGTTGGCAGAAATCCTAAGCCAAATGCATAGTATAAAACAGATGGTGTGGCCAGCAGGGTGATTTTTTCACCGTATGGAAAAAAAGGCAGTAATGCGATACTGGCAATAACAAAGGTATAAGTAGTAATGCTTAGGCCAGAGTATTTCTTTAAAGCAAATTTACTAAAAATGCTATATAAAGCGTAGCCAATTGCTGACCCTATTCCAAACAAAAGGCTGGCTACCGGAGTAACGGACGGTTGAATCGGGATTAGGCCTACAACAAAGCAAGTGCCCAATAAAGTCAGTATTAAAGCAAGTACCTTCATTCTTGTTAATGACTCTTTAAAAATAAAAAACGATAATTTTGTAACAAAAGCTGGTGCCGTATAAAGTAATGCGGTGGCAATCGGAATAGTGGACAGGTCAATGGCTGTAAACATACAATAATTAAAAAATATGATACTTATAATTCCGGTTCCGATAAAGTATTTGATATCGGATAAAGAATAAAGCTTTAATTTTTTTGCATCTTTTAGTAGCATGAATACGATAAGCAGGAACGCAGAGGACCATACACGCAATGTGACGACTTCCATGGGTGTAAAGCCGAATGTATATAAATGTTTAACGTACCAGCCAATGGTCCCCCATAGGGCAGCACCAATCATGATAAATAAGAATGCTTTGTTCATGTTATCTTTCCCCTTTATCCCGCTTTTACGTGCAGTAAGACTCCCACTTCAAGATGTCAAGGTGAAACGAAAAAAGATAAGTGGGGTCAACTGCATGACAAAGGTCCGGTTCTGTTCTCAGCCTGCACGATGCAGGTCATAAAGGCATTGCAACTCAGACGTTCTCGTTCTTAGCCTTTGTTCTCCCGTTTCATTGGGGAAAAAAGGGCAGGCTAAAACCGTCACTCATGTGACAACGCCTGCACTAGTACGTCTGAGTGCGTCGAAAAACCCCACTGAATGAAGTTTCTTTTTATTTTCATTATAACAAGTAATTTGTATTACACATATCAGAAGTTTAACAGTTGCGGGAAAATATTTCGATTCTAGTTGTTTTTCGAGCACCGTTTCCTAGTCTTTATCCATAGACATAAGCTGGTAGATTATTACCCGTTTTAAAACATTTTTCCTTCGTTTGTATACATTCCTGCTTGTTCGTTAAAACTGTTTACTATTAATCGTTAGGAAGGGGAGTTGATCTGATGCTTTTCGCAGGGGTTCAATGGATTAATAAGGGTCAATTACTCACACTTGGATTAACTGAAAAACAACTTTATTTTATCATTATATTGATCGGTGTGTTTGCCAGCTATTATATTATTCAACCAGTTGTCTATTGGTTTGTCACCCTGCAATCGACTAAAGTGCTAAGTTATATGATAGCCAGCTTAGTAATGATGATTTGTGTACTTGTTTTCGATGGACAGCAGTCAGATGACAACGTGCATCAATTAATTAAAATAACCTTGCAATGCTTGGCCGCTTTTGGTGGTGTCTTGTTCGTTATTCAATTAGTTTCAACAATTGCAAACAAGTCAAACAAAAAAAGTGTATGATAATCATACACTTTTTTGTTTGACAGGTTCGGTCGATCGACAACTATTACGATTTCTGTGCACTCATTGATTGCTGCATGGCAGATAACCATTCAAAGGCAAGTTTATCCTGTGCCATTGGGGATAGCTGATCAATAGGAGCATGCTCCATAACAAGTGCTTTTTCCTCATCTGTCAGTGTTTCATATTTGTCTTTTAACGTATGCGTTTTATCAACATAATTACCGAGTTCATACAAAAAGTCTTTCAATTCTGTTCGCATATTATTCCTCCTTACTATACCATTCCTTTTTAAGAAGGAATTAAAACATATAATATTCTGAATTAGTATGCACTGGGTTACCACAAAAAGTTTTTGCTCGTTCCTAACGTTTATATGGTGTCACTTCTTATGTAGTCTTATTCTAATGTTAAGGCAGGCAAACCTTTTCGCAGACAGTAATCCGTTTATATGCATTTTCAAGGTGCATTGTTTTATTCATCAATAATTCCGGTGCGCTTTTTTGGGCGGCCATTCCATCTTTCCGAGGGAGGACTGGGTATAGTATGATGAGGTATACTGTTTTTTGCGGTTTGTTACCGGCATTTTTCTGGGCTTCCAATCGATAAAACGATAGATAATTCTTTTTGCTTGTGAAAGTGACATTTTTGTTCGAGGATTACGAAAGTCCTGATCGAGTGTACCAAGATGCTCCAATTCTTTGAAGTCTTC
Source organism: Lentibacillus songyuanensis (assembly GCF_039548255.1). Taxonomy (NCBI): domain Bacteria; kingdom Bacillati; phylum Bacillota; class Bacilli; order Caryophanales; family Bacillaceae; genus Lentibacillus; species Lentibacillus songyuanensis. The sequence goes on along the minus strand of NZ_JBCLVH010000002.1, from coordinate 218,193 downwards.
TTTTGCAGGGGGTACATGAAAATAGTAGTCATCAACTTTAACAAGTAATGTTGAATGCTGATTACTGAATTTTGGATGGTCAGAAAAATGAAGTCCAACTTTTTTTGCCTGTTTGTCACGCAGAAGTCGTTTGATGGCTTCTTTTTTAATAAAATATAAATGCTGTGGTTCAGGAGCCGTTTTGGCATGACGATTGATAGTATAAAGCGCTTTGGCAATGTCACATAATGGGATCGATTGATCAACCATCACTTTCCCTCCTTTGATAAGCTTGTCTTTATCGTACAGCAAAGCCTGTCTATTTTCAAGGTATAATGGAAGAAAATTAGCAATGAATAAAGTATGAATAAAAATGCCAGGCGAAACAATACTGAATTGTCTAGCGCCTGGCATAGCAAAAGTTATTGGAAATCTTGAATATCTTGCACGATTTTCTTCATCTCATCTGGTTTTCTGCCGTCATATGATTTAATAGCATTTCCTTCAGGAGAGACAAGGTAAAACCTGGATGAATGTGTATATTGATCGGAATCTGGTATCTTGTCTAATGCAGCTTTAAATGACTTGATGGACAATTTTTTAATTGTGTCAAAATCATACCCGGTGAGTAAGTGCCAGTTATCAAAATTAAGGGCTCCCCGTTCTTTGGCATATGTTTTTAATAGCTCGGGTGTGTCTTGTTTTGGATCGACACTAAAGGAGACTAATTGCACATCATTCATATCCGCATCATCCAATTGCTGCTGTAAACGTGCCATATTCGCTGTCATTGGTGGACATACCGTTTCACAATTGGTAAAAACAAAATCTGCGACCCAGAATTTTCCTTCTAAGTCACTATTACTCAATTTATTACCATCCTGATCGGTAAATGAAAAATCATTGATCGTGTAGGAAAAATCTCCTTCGTATTTCTCCCCGCAAGCAGACAGTAACATCAAGATAGCCACAATTGGTATTATTTGTATGAATCGCTTTCGTATCATTTGGATGCCCCCAGTTTTCATCAAATTGTCCTTTAGTTTAGCATGTATTTACTGTAAAGACCATGGATAAAATGTTACGGTTTGTCCAATATCCATTTTTAAACAGATGCCTCCATTTTTTTTAATGTATAAATGTTGTATTCCGGTTTGCATAAGAATCGGTATGGGAGTCGGGTAGTTCCGACCCCTTTGCTCACATATAAGGTTAGGTCATCAAATGTATACTTACCTTGAATGTACTTTTCCGCATAGGCTGGGGTATAAAGATCTCCGATGAACGGTAAGCGAACCTGCCCGCCGTGGCTATGTCCGGAAAGCTGGACATCGATGGGGTGTTGAACAGCCGTATCCGCAAAATCTGGTTCATGAGCAAGCAGGATGGTAAACAGTTCCGTATTCGCTTGTTTTAATGTTTTCGTTAAATCAGGTTTACCCAGCATTAGATCATCAATCCCGGCAAGAATAATCCGGTCATCATCTTTTTTAAGCGTGACATGACTGTTTTGCAACAATTGAAAACCTGATTTTTTCATTGTATTTTTGACAATGTTGGTTCCATAGCCGCCATGATCATGATTTCCATAAATCCAATACTTGCCTTCTGGTGCTGATAATGCACGTAAACTATCAATGAGCTGCTGATTCCATTGATATGTGTTTGGCCGATCAACAAGATCCCCAGTGAAAACAATTAAATCGGGTTTTTGATCATTTATTTGGCTAACAAGATCCGCAAATTGCTCCAATGTATATTGAAAACCGATGTGTGTATCCGAAAATTGAATAATCTTATACTTATCAAAGGAATTTGGGATTTTTGCAGATGCAATGGTTTCACTATCGGTATAAAGCATCCTTGGTTCAATATCCCGGGCATAATAATACGTGCCGCCACTCACACCAATAACGGCAAGCACGCTCCCGACAATTCTTTTTAAAAATGATCTTCTGTTCATTATTGGTCAGACCTTTCCATAGTAAAAAACTTCCCCTTTTGTGCGTGATGTCTTATTAAAGAATTATAGCACGGGATAGTTGATTATTTATATACTTTTTTCGAATGACCAAATGAATGAAATTGAGTTAAACTTTTGACATATTATTGTGGAAGGAATAAGATAATAATAAAGTGATATAAAGCGCTTACAAGAAGGCGTGTTTAAAGCCCCGGAGAATTAAACCGAGGTTTCCCTTGAAACAAAATACGTGTTGTTCGGGCAAGGATAACATGCATTTTTTTAAATGACATAATAAAATATAGAGAAAAAGTGAAAAGCTGATCCAGCAATAACAAAAAGGTGCCAGACTGCATGGTGGTAAGGAAAGCTGCGCCAAACATAAAAAATTGCACCGACAGTATAAAATAGCCCGCCAATTATCAGCAGCAAGATACCATCCTCATGCATAGTCGCCGTTAATGGGTTCCACACGAACACAACAAGCCATCCCATCGCGATGTAAAAAAGAGTAGATAACATTAGGAACTTTTTCACAAAAAATATTTTAAAGACGATTCCACATATGGCAATTCCCCATACTGTACTAAATAGTATCCAGCCAATCTCATTTCGAAGCAGGACTAATAATAAAGGGGTATAGGTTCCCGCAATAAACAGGTAGATGGAGGAATGATCAAATATTTGAAATACGTCTTTGTATTTTCCTTCTGGCAGGCTATGTACAATGGTTGATGTTAAGTACATGAGCAGCATAGTCACACCGAAGATAGTCCCGGAGACGATTTGCCATGGGCCACCACTAAGTGATGCATACACGATTAACAACACTAAACCGGCAATACTCAATAATGCTCCGATTCCATGTGTGATTGCGTGGGCTATTTCCTCCTGCTTTGTATAGGTATGTGTCGTCATTAATCTCGTCCTTCCGTCCTTGAATTTCTATATGTCTTCTCACTATTATACTACAGTATGGCTTTTTTATAAAATCGATATGGAATCCAATTAAATTGTTGCTCATTCTTCTGATGTGGCTGGCAAATATATGTCATAAAATGAGATGGGAGATGAGTTTTGTACGTGAGATATGGTAAACTATAAAAGAGATAAAAATGCTTTTTTTATCATGTGAAGGGGCGTTTTAGATGCGAATGATAGAAGATAAACACTTGGCAGATATTGTTATTGAAGATATCATGATTCCCTCCGAAAAAGTAGCACATGTTCAAGTGAATAATCCTTTGGAGCATGCATTACTGGTGCTTGTAAAGTCTGGTTATTCCGCTGTTCCTGTATTAGATTCTGATTATAAGTTAATGGGAACCATTGGTAAAACAATTATATTAAATCAAATTTTAGGGCTGGAACGATTTGAGTTTGAAAAATTATCCGATTTGCTTGTTCATGAATTTATGAATACAGATATCCCTCATCTCACAAAGGATATGACGTTTATGGATGGGTTAAACACGTTAATTAATCATCCATTTGTATGTGTTGCTGATAAGCAAGGTTATTTTGACGGGATTGTGACTAGACGAGCAATTTTGAAACAATTAAAGCGGGATCACTATACAAAGAATGAATAATTGAAACCATTGGTGTTGATGTATACAAAGACATGCAGCAGATTTCAGGTAAAAGATGGGGAATTTATATGGAATATAGTGCAGAAGAGGAAGCAAAAAGGAGAAAACGGCCGCTTATCTTAGCGTCAGTTATGCTTGGAATGTTTCTGGCTGCGATTGAAGCGACGATTGTCGCTACTGCCATGCCAAGTATCGTAGCTGATCTGGGTGGCTTTTCTTTATATAGCTGGGTATTCTCAGCATATTTATTGACCAATGCAGCAACCGTATTAATTTTTGGAAAACTGGCAGATATTTATGGCAGGAAACCAGTTTTTATTATTGGGGTTGCCTTGTTTTTGATTGGTTCTACACTGTCCGGCTTCAGCATCTCGATGACGATGTTAATTATCGCTCGGTTTATTCAAGGATTTGGAGCCGGTGCGTTAATGCCTGTTGCAACAACCATTGTTGGTGATATTTATAACAAACAGGAGCGGGCCAAAATTCAAGGGTATTTATCAAGTGTCTGGGGAATATCAGCAGTTATTGGTCCGTTGTTTGGCGGCTTTTTTGTGGATATTTTAAGCTGGCGCTACGTGTTTTGGATGAATATCCCATTAGGATTACTTGCGATGCTGGGAATTATTTTCTTTTTACACGAAAATGTTGAAAAACAAAAGCGCTCCATTGATTATGCCGGAGCCTTCTGGATTGTGCTAGCTGTCAGTACATTAATGGTTATCCTTGTGGAAGGCGGGGTAGGGATTAAATGGAAGTCGACGATGATGGCTGGATTGATGCTCATTTCAGCCATCGGGTTCCTCTGCTTTTTTATGCAGGAACGTCGGGCAAACGATCCGATGATGCCGTTCGTCATTTGGAAATACCGGATTATCACTACAGCTAATTTAACCTCACTTACAACAGGGATGATTATGATTGGTGTATCCAGTTATTTACCGGCCTTTGTTCAAGGGGTAATGGACAAGTCAGCAACAGTAGCCGGGTTTACACTGACGACTATGTCAATAGGCTGGCCAATTGCATCGACGATAGCAGGAAGACTATTGCTGAAAATTGGGTACCGCAACACTTCGTTAATTGGCGGGGTATCCTTGGTTATTGGAGGAATGATCTTCTTTTTGCTGTCACCTGATCGGGGCCCGGTTTGGGCAGGAACAGGCTCGTTCTTTATTGGAACAGGGATGGGGTTAACTAGCACAGCATTTATTGTAGCTATCCAGAGTACGGTTGACTGGAAAACAAGAGGAATTGCTACAGCTGCTAACATGTTTATGCGGACCCTTGGGAGTGCGTTAGGTGCAGCTTTGTTAGGTGGCATATTAAATGGAAAAATCCACTCGTATATTGAAGAAAAAGGGTTAGCAGACCGTGTTTCTGTTGATACCGCTAACAGCTTACTTGATTCGGATTTAAATACATCGATGTCAGCAGATACCAGGAGTATTTTGCAAGAAGGGCTAACAACTGGTTTACATATGGTATATTTTGGGTTGCTATTGTTGGCTGTTATTAGCATACTGATTATCTGTTTTATGCCAAAAAAGACAGATGAGCTATAGCTATTGCCATCACACTTGTTTTCACTTTTCGATGCATATGTTTCTCGTTTATCGGAAACCCTATGAAAGATATTTCCATAGAGGAGGCAGTGATTATGGCACGTATCGGTGTGGAACAAGCATTAACCGATGTGAAAGAAGCACTAATGGAAAAGGGATATGAGGTCGTTGATTTAAAAACAAGTGAAGATGCAGCGCATTGTGATTGCTGTGTGATTACCGGCCAGGATGAAAACGTGATGGGGATGCAAACGACCACTACCACAGGATCGGTTATTGATGCCCGTGGTTATAACGCAGAAGATATTTGCCAGATGGTAGAACAAAAACTACAAGAGATGAAATAAAATCGTACCCAGCTTTGGAATGACCTAAGCTGGGTACGATTCGTTTCTATTATTGCTCTTCTGCGATGCTTACTTGTTGCGGGAATGGAACCTGCAAGTTTGCCTGGTCAAATTCTTCCTTGATTCGTTTCCGCATATCTCGTTCACAGCCCCATTGCATGAAATTTTCTGTCATGCCTTCAACCCGTAACACAAAATTGTTAGGATCGAGACTTTGCACACCTAGGAGTGTCGGTCCTTCTTTAAATCGCTCATCGTCTGCAAACTCTGTACAAATGTTTTCCAATACAGTGACTGCTTCATGCAAATTCTCATTATATTTTACGGTTACATAAACTTGAGCGCGCATGTTTCCTCGTGAATGATTGGCCACTCCAACAATTTCCCGGTTAGGTACAAAGTACAACGTTCCATCAAAGTCGCGAATCTTCGTTGTACGTAAACCTACTTCTTCCACAACTCCATCATATCCACCTGCAGTAACATAATCGTCAATTTCAATTTGACGTTCCAGCAGAATGAAAAATCCGGTCACAATATCGCTAACAAGTCCCTGGGCGCCAAATCCGACAGCCAGGCCGATAATTCCAGCGCCAGCAAGAAGCGGGCCAATCGGGATCGATAATATAGCAAACAACATGACGATAAAAACAAAAATCATTGCATAGCGAAAAATATTTAATAATAATTTTTCCAGTGTTTTTACGCGTCCAGGGGATAATTTATCACTGTTCCCTGCTTTTTGCAGTGCTTTGGAAATGATTTTCTTCCCAATTGGAACAAAAATAACAAAGGCAATGATTAATACTAGAATATGCAATATAATTGGGACAATCAGACTAAAAATGCCACTTATGTCCAATTTGAACCCATCTTCAAAGATTTTCATGCAGATAGTCTCCTTTCTGTGATTCGTTGCTAGTGTTATGCCACATGTTCATCGCCAATGAAGCATGGTCCTTCATGCAATTATACCCTTCTTGAAAAAAATAAAACTTCTTCTTTGTATTATAGTTATGTGTAAATAAGAATAAAAAACTTCCATTTTTGTGAAGCAGCGGCTAAACTGATATGTTTTATTTTAGAAGTGTGGCGTCCCAATATTAGATCACAATTTTCGTTTGATCGTATACCTAACATGCACCCAAATTCATCCAAAGCATAATAATACGATGGGAGGAGGAATTATACATGAAATTAAGAGATCAAATGCCTGAACTGGAGGGTGAAACAAAATGGTTTAATAGTAATCCGATCCAGAAAAGTGATTTAATTGGCAATAGACCAACGCTGATTCATTTTTGGTCAGTAAGTTGTGGTTTATGTAAGGAAGCAATGCCTAATGTGAATAAGTTGCGCGATGACTATAAAAATGATTTGAACGTTATCGCTGTTCATAAGCCTCGCACAAAAAAGGATTTGGATCTGGATCAAATGAAAGAAGTAGCCGATGAGCATAACATTACGCAACCAATTTTCGTGGATAATGGGCGTAAATTATCCGATGCGTTTGACAACAAATATGTACCAGCATACTATGTGTTCGACGAAGAAGGAAAACTGCGCCACTTTCAGACAGGCGACGGCGGGATGAAAATGTTGCGCAAACGTGTTGATCGCCTCTTGGGTAATACGTATTAGAAATAAATATACTTTATGAAAAAACCGCATCATGTTTGGTGCGGTTTTTTGCGTGTTTTTCAAGCAGATCTAAAGACGAATTATTAACTAAACAACAAAAAAATAAAAAATTGCGGTAAAAGTATAGCAATTTACTTCGGAACCCGTTATATTAGAAGGTACGAAAATAACGTGAGGAGGGAAAACATTGGATACATTCAAGAAACTTAAGCAGTTTTATTGGCCTTATCGAAAGTATTTTTTTACATCGCTTTTTTTTCTGTTGTTTGTCACGGCGATAACGGTCGTGTATCCAATCATATTGCAAAAGACAATTGATGAAGTGGTTCTGAAGGATCATTATGCATTGATTCCATACTTGGCCATTGTCTTTTTTGTTGTCATGATTGTAAAAGGAATCGCAACTTATTTTCATCAGTATCTGGGAGAACTGTTCGGAATTACATCTGTTTACACATTAAGAAGTGCTTTATATGAGAAATTACAGGTGCTATCATTCAAATACTACGATAATGCAAAAACAGGAGATTTGATGTCCAGGCTGACTGCGGACGTGGAAGGGTTTCGTTTTTTTCTCTCTGTCGGTTTTGCGGAATTATTAAGAATTACTTTATTAATTGTCTTCAGTTTAGCGGTGATGTTTTATTATTCAATACCGCTTGCATTGGTAACGATGGCAGCGATGCCTTTCTTGGCGGTTGTTGTATTTCAATTTGAGAAACGTGCCCATCCTGCGTTTAAAGGTATCCGTAAATCTCTTGGACGGTTAAACACCAGGGTTCAAGAAAATATTAGTGGAATGAATACCGTGAAATCGCTGTCACGCGAAGATTTTGAAATTGACAGGTTTTCATCAAGTAATAATCATTACCGGCAAAACTATTTACGTACTTCCGAAATTTGGGCAAGGTTTTTTCCACTCATGGAATTTATTGGGGATATTTGTGCGGTAGCGCTGCTGGCTTATGGTGGATATTTAGTAATGAATGACACGATTGCGCTGGGGGAGCTTGTTGCGTTTTTTAGTCTGGTGTGGTATATCCTCGGGCCGCTTATGAATCTGGGGTTTGTTATTAATCTATTTTCCCAATCAAAGGCATCCGGGGAGCGACTGCTGGAAATACTGGAAGCAAAAGAAGATATCGTAGAATGTGATTTAGCATTGAATAACAAGATTAAGGGACATGTTACCTTTAACGACGTTAGTTTGACATATATTGAAAATGGGGATGCGGCTTTGAAGCATATTAGCTTTGATGCACCGCCCGGGAAGGTGATTGGCCTAATTGGTGCCACTGGTTCGGGGAAGACGAGCGTAACGCAGCTAATCACCCGTTTTTATGAGCCGGAAGCAGGAGAGGTGTTTATCGATAAAAAGCCGGTAGCTGACTACCAACTAAAGGCATTACGAAGACATATAGGGTTTGTCTTACAGGAATCGTTTTTATTTTCGACCAGTATTCGTGAAAATATTGCATATGGTAATCCGGATATTAATGACGAACAAATTATTGATGCGGCCAAGCGAGCGCAAGCCCATGATTTTATCATGAGCATGCCTGATGGATATGACACGATGCTGGGTGAACGCGGGATGGGTTTATCAGGTGGCCAGAAACAGCGGATCGCGATTGCGCGGGCGATTTGTATTAACCCGAGCATTCTTGTATTGGATGATGCGACATCTGCGGTGGATATGGATACCGAGTTTAAAATCCAGCAAGCACTAAAAGAAGTGATGCAGGGAAGAACCACGTTTATCATTGCCCATCGAATTTCCTCATTAAAGCATGCTGATGAGATCCTGGTTTTGGCAGACGGTCAAATAGTTGAACGGGGAACGCATAATCAATTGGTAATAAATAATGGGCCATACCAACGTATTTATGATATACAGTATCAGGATCGTGATGCTATCATGCAGGCGGCACACTTATAAAAAGGGGGGATTAAAAATGGCTCAAGCAGAAAAAACTGGAAAGAAAAACCGTCATTTAAATCGCTTCTACTATACTGTCGACCTGGCAGTTGAAAAACCGTTTAACTGGCAGCAAATGTGGCGATTACTCGTTTATTTGAAACCGTACGCAAAATCATATCTGCCTGGGGCAATTATTGCCATGTTTGTTTCGACGGCAGTGCGATTGGCCGTTCCGATATTGATCGGGAAGGTGGCCATTGATATTGCAATCGCGAATAAAAATACGAGCTTGTTGACATATTTAGTCGTTACTATTGGTATTCTTTATTTACTAAACTATGTTGGTAATATTTATCGAATTAAATGGGTGAATATTCTTGGGCAAAATGTAATCTATGACTTGCGTAAGGCACTTTTTTCCCATGTGCAACGCTTATCCCACCGGTTTTTTGATACTCGGTCGGCAGGGTCCATACTTGTTAGGATCATGAACGATATCAATTCGTTACAGGAGTTATTCACCAATGGTATTATTAATTTGCTGATGGATGTTATCACATTGGTTGGGATTATCGTGATATTGTTCGTTCTTAGTCCCAAATTGGCTTTGGCCATTATGGTGGTAATTCCGCTTATGTTCTATATCTCAACTAAATTACGCCGTACCATTCGCCGGGCATGGCAGAACACAAGAATTCAGCAATCCCGGTTGAATTCACACTTGAACGAGAGTATTCAGGGAATCCGGATTACGCAGTCCTTTTCCCAAGAAAAAGAAAATGCAGCATTCTTTGACGGCATCAACACGGATAATTTTGAAAGCTGGCGAATTGCTACGAAAAAGAGTGCTATGTTTCGTCCGTTTGTTGAATTAAGTAATGCGCTTGGAACGATTATTTTAATTACGTATGGGGCGTACTTAATACTCCAAGGACCAAATGCTGGAGGTATTGAAATTGGTACGTTTGTGTCGTTCGCTTTTTTTCTGGGGATGTTCTGGGATCCGATTTCCCGTCTCGGGCAAATGTATAATCAACTGCTGATGGCCATGGCTGCATCAGAGCGTATTTTTGAGTTTTTGGATGAACAGCCAAATGTGGAGGAAAAGGAACGTGCCATTCCACTTAATGACATGAAAGGACATATTGAATTTGAGCATGTTCGTTTTTCTTATGATGATGATCGAGTAGCATTACATGACATATCACTTGACATTAAGCAGGGGGAAACAATTGCCCTTGTTGGCCATACGGGAAGTGGAAAGTCAACAATTGCTAATTTGATCAGCCGCTTTTATGATCCGACAAATGGAGCGGTTCGAATCGATGGGCATGACTTGCGAGATATGCAACTGGACAGTTTACGGCAGCAAATTAGTGTCGTTTTACAAGATACGTTTATTTTTTCTGGAACGATTATGGAGAATATCCGTTTTGGTCGACCTGATGCCACAGACGAAGAAGTGATTGAAGCGGCAAAGGTTGTTGGTGCAGATGAATTTATTCAGCGATTAGCAGAGACTTATCAAACGGAGGTAGAAGAGCGCGGTAATATCCTTTCTGCTGGTGAGCGTCAGCTATTATCTTTTGCTAGAGCCCTTCTAGCAAATCCGAGGATATTAATTCTTGATGAGGCAACGGCAAGTATTGATACCCAGACAGAGATGAAAATCCAGGCTGCGCTACAACGGCTGCTAAAAGGGCGCACAGCCATCATTATTGCCCATCGACTTTCGACCATTCGTGAGTCGGATACGATCTTTGTACTGCAGCAAGGAGAAATCTTGGAGCATGGTAATCACACTGAGCTGATGAAGCAACGCGGCGAGTACTTCGAATTAGTCAAATCACAATTTCAAATGCTTGATGCGATATGATATAAAAATTGAAAAGGCATGACTATAAAAAATCGTAATCAAGTGAAATCTATTGTATGATAGATAACGTAAAAAACGAAATGGATGATGGAGGAAACGGGTATGAAACGTGATTTTGCGGTAATTGGTCTTGGCCGCTTTGGTGGCAGTATTTGTCGGGAACTAAGTATGGAAGGCATGGAAGTACTCGCCATTGATATTGATGAGGATAAGGTAAATGAATTTAAAAATATTGCTTCCCATGCAGTCATTGCCGATTCTACTGATGAAGCAACTTTGAAAGATTTAGGAATCAAGAATATTGACCATGTCATTGTGGCAATCGGAGATAATATTCAGGCAAGTATTTTGACCACTGTTGTCCTAACTGACTTTAATATCAAGAAAATTACGGTGAAAGCTCAAAATGATTATCATGAAAAGATTTTAAATAAAATTGGAGCGGATCAAGTTGTTCATCCTGAGCGTGATATGGGGAAACGAATTGCCCATAATATTATTTCTAACAATATTCTTGATTATTTGGAGTTGTCCGATGAACATAGTATTGTCGAGGTAAAGGTTGGTTCCAGAATGCTTGGGAAGTCTTTAATTGATTTGGACATCAGGGCAAATTATGGATGTAACGTTGTCGCGATTAAAAAGGGGAGTAAGATTAATGTTTCCCCTAGCGCAGACGATAAACTCGAATCAGATGATATTTTAATCGTCATTGGTGCCGATAATGACCTTTCCAGATTTGAAAAGCACCTGGTAGCGGACGATTGAAGAATGCTAAAACCTGCGTCATGGATGATGCAGGTTTTTTTGCACGCTTTTTAGGCTATAGACTAGAGAGAATAGTTTAGGAAGGATGCATAATATGTTTGAAAAACGAACCGGAGAAATTATCACCGATTTATTGCAACATTGGAAGGTAAATCATATTTTCGGAATGCCTGGTGATTCGATTAATGAATTGATTGACGATTTGCGAAAGAAACAGGATGCGCTCTCGTTTATTCAAATAAGACATGAGGAAGTAGGGGCATTAGCGGCGAGTGCCTATGCCAAATTAACCGGAAAACTGGGGGTGTGCTTATCCATCGCTGGGCCAGGGGCAGTCCATCTTTTAAATGGGTTATACGATGCAAAACAGGACGGCGCGCCTGTCCTTGCTATTGTGGGACAAGTAAAAAGCAATCAAGTCGGCACGGACGCCTTTCAGGAAATTAATTTAGAACGGCTGTTTGATGATGTGGCAGTGTTTAATGAACAAGCGGAGTCAGCGGAACAATTGCCTGACTTAGTAAATATGGCGATACGGACGGCCTATGTCAAAAATGGTGTTTCTGTATTAATTATTCCTGATGATTTGGCTGCTGTGAAGCAGAAACATTCCCAACCGATAACCGCACCGGTACTTGTTCAACCAGCGATTATACCCGAGCAAAGGGTAATTACAAATGCTGCACAGCTGATTAACGAAGCTAAGAAACCAGTTATTCTAGCAGGCAGAGGGGCAGCACATTCGCGGGAGGAACTGGCCACGTTTGCCGAGACGATTCAAGCACCTGTTGTTTTGAGTTTACTAGGAAAAGGGACAATACCGGATTATCATGAATTAAATCTGGGACAGCATGGACAAATTGGTACAAAACCGGCTTATGAGGCAATAATGGAAACCGATCTCTTATTATTGATTGGAACAAGCTTTCCATATCGTGACTTTTTACCAGACCATGTGAAGGCTGTCCAAATCGAAATACGACCGGACAAAATAGGTAATTATTATCCCGTTACCGAGGGGTTATGTGGAGATGCGAAAAAGATATTGCCACAGCTTACGGATATGGTTATGCCGAAAGAAAATAGTGCATTCCTAAAAAAATACCAGGATAAAATGAAGAATTGGCATATCCACATGCAACAGGAGAAAAGACAGGAAACTGATCCGATTGTTGCACCACAGGTGATGTATGCACTTGAACAGGTAACCAATAAAGATGCAGTTATTTCCTGCGACGTTGGTAATGTTACTGTTTGGACAACACGTTATTTTCCATTTGTTCATCAAAAATTTGTTATCTCTGGGAGACTTGCCACCATGGGGTCTGGGCTACCTGGGGCAATTGCTGCAAAGCTAGCCTATCCAAATAAGCAAGTTGTTGGGATTTGCGGAGATGGCGGTTTTGGTATGGTCATGCACGATTTTGTCACCGCGGTAAAATATAATTTACCAATTAAAATAGTAGTCTTGAACAATCGTAAAATAGGGATGATTCAATATGAGCAGGAGGAAATGGGGAACCTGACTTACGAAACCGATTTGGGAGAAGTTGAATTTGCCGAGTTTGCCAAAAGCTGTGGCGGAGATGGTTTCCGAATTGAAACGTATGAAGAAATGGCAACAAAAATGCAGCAAGCCTTCTTGTCTGACAAGCCGGCAATTATTGACGTGGCAATCAAGGATCAAGCACCACTTCCAGGAAAAATTACGTACGACCAGGCCCTTCATTATGGAAAATATTTAGTGAAGGAGTTTTTTAATAATGGCAAGGTTGATTTTCCAAGTCCAGCAACATCTGTTAAACGGTTATTATAAAAACTGCGAAGAGCTTGTGTCTTATCGTATGATAGAAGTGACTGGATATAATGGAAAATTTCTACCCTAAAGATGAAGGAATATAGGATGTGAATTTTAAAATATTATTTTTCTGCTGAAGTATAATTCGAAGTTGATGGAAACTGCGACGTAAAATGAGATGGCGATTAAATTGCCACTACGGAAAAACACTACGCTTTTTAGCAGGCGGCTGGAGTCTCTGTGTTTTTACTTCGCTGGTACGGTGTGTGCAATTTTTTATCCCGCCTTAACGGGCAGTAAGACCCCCACTTCAAGATTTTAAGGTGGAACTAAAAAAGATAAGTGGGGGTCAACAGCCCGTAAAGGCCCGATTCTGTTCAACTAACATTCAGTGGGGGAGAAAGGGAAACCCCCACTGAATGAAGTTTCACTTTATAAATAGCCTAACTAGTCCGGGATCGCTACGGGCGGTGACTCCAGCGGGAAAGCTCATCGCGAGCCCGCTAAAAAGCATCCGCCCGTAGCGATCCCGGACGGTGGGAGCGGCACTCGTATTTAAAAATCAACGTCTTATTTATGTCGCAGTATATCTATACTAAGTAGTAAAGATTTCTTATACTTGATCAAAGTACTTCATTGCTATAACTCTATACACGCTTAAATACAACAAAGAAAAATCCGAACGAATACAAAAATTCCCATTGAGGAACTTGAATTTTCGTTCGGATTTTTAAACTAAAAACATGTTGTCCAGCTTTTTTATTAAAGCTGTTACTATTACTTTACACTTCCATAATAATCGGCAATATCATCGGACGGCGTTTTGTTTTGTCGTAAAGGAATGGTGCAATGGTGTCGGTTATTTCATTTTTGATTTCTGACCATTGTGTTGTCCTTCGCTCCATTACTTTAGCGAGGTGGGCAGAAACCAGTTTTTGCGCCTCGTTAATGAGGTCTTCTGATTCCCTCATGTAAACAAAACCTCGTGAAATAATATCAGGACCAGATGAAATTTTGAATTCCTTCATATTAATGCTCACAACGACGATAACCAGACCCTCTTCAGACAGAATGCGTCGATCGCGCAGTACGATGTTGCCAATATCGCCAATCCCACTTCCATCAACATAGATCGAACCAGAAGGTATTTTACCGGCAACCATAGCATTATCTTTCCCTAATGCTAATACATCGCCATTATCCATTAGGAATATATTTGCTGGATCAACCCCGCAGGCTTCAGCTAGCTTTGAGTGCTCTTTCTGCATGCGGAATTCACCATGAATTGGCATGAAATATTTTGGCTTAATCAGGCGGAGCATTAGTTTTTGCTCTTCTTGACTACCGTGACCAGATGTATGGATGTTTGTAAGCTTTCCATGGATAACATCTGCTCCGGCACGATATAATTTATTAATGGTTCGACTTACACTGATCGTATTTCCAGGGATTGGAGATGATGAAAATACAACCGTATCACCAGGTATAATTTGGATCTGACGATGTGTACCATTTGCGATTCGCGATAGAGCCGCCATCGCTTCACCTTGAGAGCCTGTACATAGAATCGTCACTTCATTGGCTGGAAGCCGGTTAATTTGATTGGCATCAACGAATGTATCCTTTGGTGCACTAATGTAACCTAATTCCTGACCGATTGTGATAGAGGATTCCATACTGCGGCCAAACACAGCAATTTTTCGGTTATGCTTTACGGCAGATTCTACTACTTGCTGCAGACGATAAATATTAGATGCAAACGTTGCAAAAATCAACCGTCCTTCTGCTTTATCAAATACATCACTGATGGTTTCACCAACGATTCGCTCGGACATCGTAAATCCGGGAATTTCACTATTTGTACTATCGGAAAGCAAGCATAGGACACCTTCTTTTCCAATTTCAGCCATTTTAGCTAAATTGGCTGGTTCGCCAACAGGGGTGAAATCAAATTTAAAGTCCCCTGTATGAACGATGTTTCCTGGAGGTGTTTTGACTACAATACCATAGGAATCAGGAATACTGTGTGTTGTGCGGAAAAAACTGACTGACGTTTTGCGGAATTTAATGCAATCGTCTTCTCCAATAGTATTCAATTTAGCGTTTCTTAATAGACCATGCTCGTCTAATTTATTTCTGATTAAACCGATCGCAAGTTTACCAGCGTAAATGGGCACATTTAACTCACGTAATAAAAAAGGAATTCCACCAATATGGTCTTCATGTCCGTGAGTTACGAATAATCCTTTAATTTTGTCCTGATTTTGGACCAGGTAGGTATAATCGGGAATAACATAGTCAATTCCAAGTAATTCGTCCTCGGGAAACTTGATCCCGGCATCAATTAAAATAATTTCATCTTGAAATTGCACACCATATGTGTTTTTCCCAATTTCACCCAGTCCACCTAATGCGAATACTGCTGTTTGGTCATTTTTAACAAATTTCATCGTCTTAAGCAGTCTCCACAGCAAAATCTTTGGATTGTTTTTCATATTCTAAATGTGCTTGGTCCAGTTTTTGGATATGTTCAATGTTTAATTTGCGATCAACAAGTTTATCCCGTACTTCCCGTTCTGTTTCTGCTTCGACAAATAATGTCTTTGTGCGTTCCCTAACAGGTATTTCGCTAGGGTCTTCTTGATAAAATACTTTAAAAACCATTTCATCTCTCCTAACACTTTCTAATTTTTTATTTTTAATGAAATACATCATCAAGTAAGACAATAGAAAAAACAGCTGGCTATTACCATCCTTACAGTAAATAACAAGCAAAAGTTCATCCGATTGTCCGCTTTATTTAATACAATTCCGCAGCATGGTTGATTCCTTTATGGTAAAACAGTCGTAACGTAAGGCATTGCTTTTTTGATAGTAAACAAAGTATAAGCATATAAGCCGTCAACCGGGCGCTTTTTACTTTGTATTTATTACGTGATTTTCGTTAATGTACGATTGGTCCATCATTGGTAGTCTTCTTCACAAGTAGTTGGTACACGTCCTTGGCCTAAAATATCCTTCAAGCGTTTTTTTAGCTTTTCTTTTAGGCGTTTCAACATGATACGTTGCATCTCCTTTCCAATAATAAGAAAAGCAAACATATTCTACCGATCCAATCCCTCTTATTTATAGTATAGTACGGTTTGCCAGATAATGAAATAAAAACACGCTATTTATGTGAAAAAAATTTGATCTTCTTTTTGCAGAATACAGGATTAATGAAGATCCGACGATACATTTCTAGTTTTTATTTTTTGCTAAAAAAGTTTTTTTATACGGGGGAATGATGAAAAAAGGTGCTGCTATGAAATCGATAAGGTGAAGAGTAAGGTTTGTTTTCATTTTTAAGAAAAGTTTGTATGGGGGGATTGCTTACTTTAAATACAGGGGAATCTATGTACAAAACATCTTCTTTTTTGTGTTTTGTACATAAATTTCTCCAGTAAAAAGCAATTTTTTGATTAATCAACAGGCTTGGCGTTTTCCGGGGTGATATATGGATTTTCTTTGTTAATGTGATCATAGAACATAATACCATTTAGATGATCAATCTCATGCTGGAAAACAATTGCAGCATAGTCCCGTAAGCGAAGTTTTAATTCTTTCCCATTTAAATCGGTTGCTTTAACGGTAACGCGCGCATACCTTGGAACATATCCTTCCACATTCCGATCCACCGACAAGCATCCTTCACCGGTCGTTAAATATGCTTTTTCTACGGAATGACTAATAATCTTGGGGTTAAATAACCCGTACGTATACCATTTTCCCCGAACATCTTCAAAGTGAATGGCGACCATGCGCTTCGTTACACCGACTTGCGGTGCTGCCAGCCCGACACCAGGACGTAAATTGTACTGATCGCAGACCTTCTCATCCTGGCTGTTTTTTAGAAATTGCAGCATATCTTCCAATAATGTGAGTTCTTGCTCAGTCGCCGGGAGAGCAACCTCTTCGCATACTTTTCGTAAAGCTGGATGACCTTCCCGTACGACATCTTTCATGGTTAACATTTATATGACACTCCTCATCTGTTGTACTTGCTTGAGCATCGTGCAATAAGACTTTCGATACATTTCATTATAAAACATATGTTACCGGAATCAATTTTTATTTTAGCATAAGTAGACGTATTCGGTCATAAATTTGCTGTAGGATAAGACGTTTTTTACTATGTCATTGTGGTTATTCCATATGATATACTTGGATGTATCTATATAGTTAACAAAGAGGAGGGGACGCTCACGTGTTATTAAAAAGAACAAGGGGCATCATCTTTTTATTATTTATTGTCATGTTGTCGGCGTGTGGAGCTTCGTCAACAGAAGATAAAATGTATGATCACTTGGAAGAAGCAGTTACATTGGAAGATTCATTTGAAGAACAACAAGATCCGATTGTTGATTTGGAACAAAAAGAGCAATCGTTATATGGGGAAATTATTGAATTGGGTATGGATGATTTAGACAAAGTCAAAGAACTTTCCGATCAAGCATTAGAAACAATCGATGAACGTGCTGATAAAACAGCAAAAGAAAAGGAAAGTATGGAGGCATCCAAAGAAGAATTTGAGAAGGTAAACGATTTAATGGACAAGCTTGACGATAAGCAAACGCAAGCACAGGCAAAAAAAATGTATGACATGATGATGAAACGATATAAAGCTTATGACACGTTATATACATCGTATAATCATTCACTCGAGTTGGAAAAGCAACTGTATGAAATGTTACCAGATGAGGATATCGAACAGGAGAAGCTCACGGAACATATTTCAAAACTTAATGACAGCTATCAGGATGTATTGGAAGCTAATAAAGCATTTAATACGGACACAACGGAGTATAACGAGCTTAAAAAGGAATTTTATCAAGCGGCAGATTTGGACGTGGAGTATCAATCAGATGAAAAACAAGCGAATAAAAAGAATGACAAAAAGAGCTGATAGTAACAGCTCTTTTTTGTTGTCTAGGAGATTATAAAGTTTTATCTTGTTAGGACTTCATCTGTTGTAAGTTGCTATAATACAATGATACAGATTTGAACAACAACTATAACAGGTGTACCATTATTGTCCACTAAAAAAGAAAAGGCATACATAAATTATGGAATAATAAACAAAGTGATTGACCCCGCGGAGCAAATAAGCTACACTCATACTAGATTAAGTATTGTACCAGTTATTCTTGAAAAGGTAATGTAACAGTTTTGGAATTAGATAAACACAGATTAAACATAAATAAATACGGGTACAAGAATAAAAGCGAAATGGTACAGATTTTTTCTGGTTTTGGGAAGACTAGTTATGAAAAATATTAAACGGTTTAAAGAAAGGAAGAGGTGAACTATTTTGAAACACGTACTTGAGAGTGTTGAAAGTCAGTTCGAAATGTTCCAGATTCTTGATGAAAATGGCAAGGTAGTAAATAAAGAGGACGTGCCCGATCTTTCCGATGATGATCTGAAAGAACTTATGCGTCGAATGGTTTATACCCGTATTCTGGATCAGCGTTCCATGGCTTTAAATAGACAAGGACGGCTAGGTTTTTATGCGCCAACTGCCGGTCAAGAGGCCTCGCAGCTTGGCAGTCACTATGCTTTGGAGAAAGAAGACTTCGTATTACCTGGATACCGTGACGTACCGCAGCTTATTTGGCATGGGCTGCCACTATATCAAGCATTCTTATTTTCTAAAGGACATTTTCACGGGAACCAATTCCCAGAAGGTGTGAATGCAACAAGTCCTCAGATTATAATCGGTGCCCAGTATACGCAAGCAGCGGGTGTTGCGCTTGGGATGAAAAAACGGGGCAGTAAATCTGTCGCCATCACATATACTGGTGACGGTGGAACCTCACAAGGGGATTTCTATGAGGCATTGAACTTTGCCGGTGCTTTTGGTGCCCCAGCAATTTTTGTTGTACAAAATAACCGCTTTGCTATATCTGTACCTGTCGATAAGCAAACAAAGGCAAAAACACTTGCACAAAAAGCCGTTGCTGCAGGGATCGAGGGAATTCAGGTCGACGGAATGGACGTGCTGGCTGTTTATGCAGCGACGAAACATGCTCGTGAACGTGCGATCAATGGTGAAGGACCAATGTTAATTGAAACATTAACCTATCGTTTTGGACCACATACAACAGCGGGAGATGACCCAACTCGTTATCGGACGGAAGAATTGGATAATGAATGGGAGAAGAAAGATCCACTTGTTCGCTTCCGCAAATATTTGGAAGGCAAAAAACTATGGTCTGAAGAACAGGAAAATAAAGTGATTGAGGAAGCGAAAGAAGATATTAAACAAGCAATTAAAAAAGCGGACGGATATCCTAAACAAAAAGTAACAGATTTGATTTCGCACATGTTTGAAGAACTTCCTGCGAATCTTCAAGAACAAATGGAAGAATATAAAGAGAAGGAGTCGAAGTAAATCATGGCACAAATGACAATGATTCAAGCAATCACCGACGCATTGCGCACGGAATTAAAAAATGATGAAAATGTGCTCGTATATGGTGAAGATGTCGGTCAAAATGGTGGCGTATTTCGTGCTACAGAAGGATTGCAAAAGGAATTCGGCGAAGATCGTGTATTTGATACACCATTAGCTGAATCAGCGATCGGTGGTCTTTCGATTGGTTTAGCATTACAGGGATATCGTCCAGTACCAGAAATTCAATTCTTCGGCTTTATTTATGAAACAATGGACGCTGTTAATGGACAAATGGCCCGGTTACGCTATCGTTCCGGTGATACGCTGAATGCGCCAATCACTATTCGTTCACCGTTTGGCGGTGGGGTACACACACCTGAATTGCACGCAGATTCACTAGAAGGCTTAATTGCTCAGCAGCCAGGTATTAAAGTAGTCATTCCATCAACACCAAAAGATGCTAAGGGATTATTGCTTGCGTCTATCCGTGACAATGATCCAGTCGTATTCTTAGAGCATATGAAATTATATCGCTCGTTCCGTGATGAAGTACCTGAAGAAGAATATACCATTGATCTTGGTAAAGCAGATGTGAAACGGGAAGGATCCGATGTAACAATCATTGCTTATGGGGCAATGGTCCATTCTGCATTAAAGGCTGCTGATGAATTGGAAAAGAATGATATTGATGCGGAGGTAATTGATTTACGGACGATTTCTCCAGTTGATATGGATACCATTATTGCTTCCGTTGAAAAAACAAACCGGGTGGTCTTTGTTCAAGAAGCGCAACGACAGGCAGGTATTGCCTCAAATGTAATTTCAGAAATCCAGGAACGGGCTATTCTGCATTTGGAAGCTCCTATTTTACGGGTTACAGCCCCAGATACGGTTTATGCTTTTTCGCAAGCAGAAGAAGTTTGGCTCCCGGATCATAAGGATATCGTGGAAAAGGTGAATCAAGTCATCAATTTTTAATTTAGAGATTGGAGGTTGAAACAAATGGCATATGAATTTAAACTGCCGGACATCGGTGAAGGCATTCATGAAGGAGAAATTGCCAAATGGTTTGTCAAAGATGGCGATGAAGTAAAAGAAGATGATGTACTTTGTGAAGTGCAAAATGATAAATCTGTTGTAGAAATTCCTTCCCCGGTTGATGGAACCGTAAAATCGGTTCATGTTGGCGAAGGAGAGGTTGCAGTCGTTGGTGATACACTGATTACGTTTGATGCAGAAGGATATGAGGACACAGACGAATCAAGTGCTGACGATACTGACGATGGCAAAGACAAGCAGGAAGAAAAAGAATCCAAATCACAAACAAAACAAGAGCAGCCAGAAGAAAACGAAGCTGAAAAAGCAGATAAGAAGAATCAGAAAAAAACAGACACGGGAGATAATAATCAACGTGTAATTGCTATGCCATCTGTCCGTAAATACGCACGTGAGAATGATGTAAACATTCAACAAGTAACTGGATCCGGCAAAAACGGACGGGTACTAAAAGAAGATATAGACGATTATCTGAATGGCGAACAGACATCAACGGATGAAACAACTGAACAAAAAGGTCAAGATCAGGAACAAACCGAAACACCAAAAGAGTCAGCCGTTCCAAAAGGCGACTATCCGGAAACGCGTGAAAAAATGAGCGGAATCCGCAAGTCTATCGCCAAAGCAATGGTTAATTCAAAAACAAAAGCACCACATGTTACCTTGATGGATGATATTGACGTAACCGAGCTGGTAGCACATCGGAAGAAATTTAAAGCTGTTGCAGCAGAACAAGACATTAAATTAACGTATTTGCCATATGTTGCCAAAGCACTTGTGTCAGCGTTGAAAAAATATCCAATTTTAAATGCAGCGGTTGATGATGATACCGATGAGATTATTCATAAACATTACTACAACATTGGTATTGCTGCTGATACGGATAAAGGGTTACTTGTACCTGTCGTCAAAGATGCCGATCGAAAATCCATTTTCGCGATTTCTCAGGAGATTAATGAATTGGCAGATAAAGCAAGAAGTGGTAAACTAACTCCGGACGAAATGAAAGGAGCATCAAGCACCATTACGAACATTGGTTCCGCGGGCGGTCAGTGGTTTACGCCAGTATTAAATTACCCTGAAGCAGCTATATTAGGAATTGGGCGTATTGCTGAGAAGCCAGTTGTTCGGAATGGAGAAATAGTTGTCGCTCCGGTTCTTGCATTATCGTTAAGCTTTGACCATCGCATCGTGGATGGTGCAACAGCTCAATTAGCAATGAACCAAATCAAACGATTGCTGAATGATCCACAATTAATCATGATGGAGGCGTAAAAACAATGGTAGTAGGAGATTTTCCGGTAGAAGTTGACACATTAGTAGTTGGAGCTGGTCCTGGCGGTTACGTTGCCGCAATTCGGGCCGCTCAAATGGGGCAGAAAGTGACAATTGCTGAAAAGGGTGAATTGGGCGGTGTATGCTTGAATGTTGGGTGTATCCCATCCAAAGCATTAATTCAAGCGGGTCATCTAACCGAACAAGCACACGGCAATGAAGAGTTAGGAATTACAACCGAGAAGGTTTCCGTTGACTTTTCCAAAGTACAGAAATGGAAAGGAAAGGTAGTCAACAAGCTTACATCTGGCGTGGAAGGTTTATTAAAAGGCAATAAAGTGGACATTGTCAAGGGTGAAGTGTATTTTGTTGATGAAAATACGGCTAAGATTATGGACGACAAGCAGTCGCAAACATACAAGTTTACCAATTGTATTATTGCCACTGGTTCGAGACCAATTGAAATTCCTGGCTTTGCCTTCTCGGATCGGGTGTTGGATTCCACAGGTGCTTTAAATCTAAAAGAAATTCCGAAAAAGCTGGTCGTTATCGGTGGCGGCTATATTGGAACTGAATTAGGATCGGCTTATGCAAACTTTGGTTCTGAAGTCATCGTGCTGGAAGGTACCAAAGATATTTTAGGCGGCTTTGAAAAACAATCATCCCAGGTTGTTAAAAAGCGGCTCAAAAAGAAAAATGTTACCATTATTACGGAGGCAATGGCCAAGGGTGCGGAAGAAACAAACGATGGTGTGAAAGTAACATATGAAGCAAATGGGAAAGAGGAAACGATTGACGCGGATTATGTGCTTGTTACCGTTGGACGTAAACCAAACACCCAGGAAATTGGCTTGGAGCAAGTTGGTATCGAAGTAAACGATAGAGGCTTGATTAACGTCGATAAACAATGTCGGACTAATGTATCTAATATTTATGCAATTGGCGATATTGTTCCAGGGATGCCACTTGCCCATAAAGCCTCATATGAAGGAAAAATTGCAGCTGAGGCAATCAGTGGTGAAAAGTCTGAAGTTGATTATATTGGAATGCCTGCGGTTGTCTTCTCTGATCCAGAACTGGCAACGGTTGGACACAATGAGGAATCAGCAAAAGAAGCAGGCTATAATGTAAAAACATCGAAGTTTCCGTTTGCAGCTAATGGCCGGGCTCTATCGTTAAATGATAGTGATGGATACTTAAAATTAGTTACCCGCAAGGAAGATGGACTTGTAATTGGAGCGCAAGTTGCTGGACCAAATGCCAGTGACGTTATCGCTGAAATTGGTTTGGCAATCGAAGCAGGCATGACAGCAGAAGATATCGCGCTTACGGTTCACGCACATCCAAGTTTGGGTGAAGCTACCATGGAGGCCGCTGAAAAAGCGTTAGGAATGCCAATTCATACGATGTAACACAATAAAATGTTTATACAAAAACGCAGTTGGGCTGGTCTATAGCTCTACTGCGTTTTTGTAATGTCCAAAAGAGGTGAATGGATAAGAGAGTTATCGTCACGTTGCCATTTTAAGGTATAAAATTTCGTCGTGCTAAAAAACTCCGTTGCTAAATTGTGTAACGATCTTATCACACATTCACGTAATCAGAAACGTGCTTTTTCAGTGCGGAGCTAAAACGTTGTAGGTTTCTACTGTAAAAAGAGAAATCCAGACGAATACAAGAAACTTGAATCATCGTTTGGATTTCTCTTATCTGAGTTATTTATTTCGTTTTAATTCGTATTGCCTGGCTTCTTCTTTAAATGACTTAACTAAAGATATGATAATAAAGATCATAATAATCGCAAACGGTAATCCGACAATAATGGATGCGGTTTGCAATGCGGTCAAGCCGCCTTGCCATAAAAGGATAGCAGCTGCCCCTGATTGAATAAGTCCCCAGACAAACTTGACAACATTTGGGGGATACAGACTTCCGCCGGTCGTTTGCATACCCAGAACAAATGTCGCTGAATCCGCTGATGTAACAAAAAAAGTGCAAATAAGCAAAATCGCGATAATCGATATAAATGTTCCAATCGGAAAGTGGTCCAACACCGCAAACAGTGCTGCTTCCTCACCAATATCGTTGATGGAAGACATGATATCCACATTGTCAAACATTTCTAAGTGAATGGCTGATCCACCAAGTGTTGCAAACCATATTGCCCCAAAAATAGTAGGAACAAGCAGTACTCCAGAGACAAATTCCCGAATGGTTCTGCCCCTTGAAACTCGTGCAATAAAGGTACCGACAAAAGGAGCCCAAGCAATCCACCATGCCCAATAAAAGATGGTCCATCCATTGATCCAATCACTTCCGCCGCCAGCATCAAATGGTGTCATCCGAAAGCTCATACTTGGTAAATTCTGAATATAGCTACCGAATGATGTCGTAAAGAATTCCATAATAAATTTAGTCGGGCCAGCAAATAGCATAAATACCATTAGCGCAATGGCTAGAACGATATTTGTATTACTTAAATATTTAATACCTTTATTTAATCCGGTCATCGCCGAAATCAAATAAAGAATCGTAACCAATAGAATAATCACGAATTGCATCGTAATTGACTGATTAAAACCGAAAACGTAATGGAGTCCACCACTAATTTGAATGGCACCTTGTCCAAGTGATGTCGCGACGCCAAAAACAGTCGCAAATACAGCGATAAAGTCAATAAATGTGCCAAGCGGTCCTTTGACAAGGTCACCAAAAACAGGCTGTAAAATTGCACTAATCAAACCTGGTGCCTGCTTTCGAAATTTGAAATAAGCCAGTGCCAAACCTAATGTTGCATAAACCGCCCATGGATGAAGTCCCCAATGGAAAAAACTATATTGCATAGCGGTTTTGGCTGCTTCTGCAGTTTGTCCATCTCCATATGGCGGTTCATGAAAATGAGACATTGGTTCTGCCGCTCCCCAGAAGACTAGACCAATTCCCATTCCGGCGCTAAATAACATGGCAAACCAGGTAATATAGGAGTATTCCGGTTTATCACCTGGTTTACCAAGCTTTATCTTGCCATACTTGGAAAAAATGAGGTAGAGCGAAAACACAACGAATGCAGTCATGCTTAACAAATAAAACCAGCCGAATTTATCGACAAAAAATGTTTGAATGTTTGTTGTTACGTCACCCAAATTCGCATGTGGCAGGACATCCTTCGGAATAATTCCCCATACGATAAAAATAATAGCAACGATTGCAGAAATCCAAAAGACGCGTGTAACTTTATTCATTATCATAATTCCTTTCTTTCACGTGTAGTGTTAAAAATTTGTTATGTATCGAAAAGTTCTCTCGCCCAAATCCAAAACAATCTCTATCTTACTGTTTACTAATTCAAAAGATATAAACTTGGAAAATAGAGGGCCAATTTTAAATTATATACCCCATTTTTTCTGAACACAAACAAAAAACATTGTTATTTCAGATTGAAATGTTTGTACAGTATATTATGATTGAATTTTTTACTGGTTAGAAGCAGAAACAAGTTTGTTTATAAAATAATCGGGAATTGCAAATTAAATTCATTTTGGCACGTAGAAGGTATGGGAGGTACAAGTTATAATTTGTTGATTAAAAAACAAACTACTTTTAAGTACATGATTTGAGTATTTACAATAATATTGCATGAAAGGGCGTTAAACGAATGAAAAAAATGATTCTATGCTGCTTAATGTTCGTAGTTACAATGACCGCCTGTAGCGATCCTACGGCAGGAGAACAACCAAAAAATCAAGAGACAGATAGTTCAAAAACGGTAACAACAAATAAAAAACAAGATGACTTAGATCAACACAAAGAAAAAAAACAAAATAAGGAAGAAGAAAAAGATCCGTCAATTGAAGCTAAATATAAAGTTTCTGATGCATGGTCGATTGTTCCAATAGCAGATGATGCAGACGAAAAAGTGGTATTGCTGACGTTTGACGATGCACCTGATGAATATGCAATGGATATTGCCAAGACCTTAAAAAAAATGAATGCACGTGCTATCTTTTTTGTGAATGGGCATTTTCTTGATTCTCCAGCGAAGAAAAAAGAGTTAAAGCAAATTCATGATATGGGATTTATGATCGGAAACCATACCGATACACATGCCTACTTGCCCGATTTATCAAAAAAAGAACAAAAAGCTGAAATTGTTCGTGTAGATAAGCAGGTAGAAGATATTATTGGTGAAAAACCAAAATTCTTTCGCGCGCCAAATGGAGCTAATACAGATTATTCCAAAAAGGTTGTTAAAGATGAGGGAATGGTGTTAATGAATTGGTCGTATGGATACGATTGGAATAAAGAGTACATGTCCAAGGATGCCATTACGGATATCATGCTACATACGGAGCTATTGACAGATGGTGCCAATTTATTAATGCATGATCGAAAATGGACAGCTGCAGCAATTGAAGACATTGTCACTGGATTACGTGACAAAGGCTACAAAATGGTCGATCCTAAATTAATTAAAACAAGATCATAAAGTGAAACTTCATTAAGAGTGGGAAAAGGAGAAGGAATAGCCAGTTAATGTTTGTAACTGGCTACTTCTAATGTGACACACTAAATAAAGGTTGAAATTTATATTGTGTCATACTATAATAACATTATAATATCTAAATTAACAAAAGGAGCTGGACCAGATGGGCACGATCGTATGTCAAGATTGTCAAAAGGTTATTGAACACTTCGATAATGAAAAAGTAACCACCCTCTATGGAACATGTCCAAATTGTAAAAGCAGTAAGTAGAATGCGATAAAATAAAATGTAAGGGTTGTCAATTGATTGTTGGCAGCCCTTTTTGTTATTTCAAAGTAGCCAAAACGAAGCGTAACATGATAGCATGAAAGGAATAAATACATAGAAGGGGGAACATGCATGAAGTGGAATACGCGAATAACTGAATTATTAAATATTGATTATCCAATTATTCAAGGGGGGTTGGCATATCTTGCATATGCCGATCTAGCCGCGGCGGTTTCGAATGCTGGAGGGTTGGGTCAGATTACTGCTATGAGTCTCAACAGTCCCGATGAATTAAAAGCAGAGATCAAACGATTACGAACATTGACGGACAAACCATTTGGAGTAAACTTTGCCATTGGACAGCATGGTCGACCTTTTGAACACATGGTTCAGGTTGCAATTGATGAACAAGTACCGGTTATTTCGGTAACAGGTGGAAATCCTAAGGGTGTACTAGATATGGTTAATACGCATGCAATTAAAAAACTTGTTCTGGTTGCTGCCAGAAGACAAGCCGAAAAAGCAGAAGAATTAGGTGCAGATGCTGTAATGGTTGTTGGACAGGAAGGTGGAGGTCATCTTGGACGTGGAGATACTGGAACACTCGTATTGACTCCGCAAGTGGTTGACCATGTGTCAATACCGGTTATTGCATCAGGCGGAATTGGTGATGGCCGTGGACTAATGGCGGCATTGGCGCTTGGAGCAGATGGTGTTGAGATGGGTACGCGATTTATTGCAACAAAAGAGTGCGTGGATGCCCACCCTGGTTATAAGCAAGCATTATTGGATGCGGATGAGAATGCAACAACGGTTATCAAACGTACGTTAGGCATGCCAGCCAGAGCCTTGAAAAATGAGTGGACCACCCGTATTCTTGAACTGGAAGCAAAACAAGCTACATACAAAGATATGAAGGAACTAATTAGCGGTGAAGCAAATAAACGGTATATTTACGAAGGGGATGCAACAGCTGGCTTTGGCTGGGCAGGTCAAATTTCTGCCCGCATTGATTCCATTCCAACGGTAAAGGAATTAATTACAGATTTGCTAACAGAGGCTGAAACGATTCGAAGTAAATGGAAGTAACTGGAGGAAGACAACGTGAATTATCATTATCCGATTGATGAAACATGGACACAAGTAGAAATTACCGATATAATCAATTTTTTCAACATGATTGAGAAAGCTTATGAAAATAGTGTGAAAACGGAAAATGTGTTATTAGCATATAAACGATTTAAACAGATTGTTCCATCAAAAAGCGAAGAAAAACAGCTTTTTGCCCAATTTCAGAAGGCTTCTGGATATGAAAGTTATCAGGTTGTTAAAAAAGCGAAAGAAACAAACGGTCTGATAAAAATGGGGAAAGGGTAGCTCTACCGAAAGCTGCCCTTTCTATATCAGCTCATTTCAATGATAATTGATAAATAGGAACAAGGACATCCACTACTGATTTTAATTCCTGTAAAAACTTTGGTCCGTCCGTTATAATAGGATCCTGTGCAGCAAATTGTTTCCCAAATAATAGTTCGGCACTTTTGACACGCTTAAAACGGTCTAATACCTTATCAAGCTCCACATCATTTACTGTTTCATCGGATTTTTTCATATGGTTCATGGAAATGTTAAAGTCCCTGGGCAGCATTTCTTGCAAATCGCCTTCATGCTGCAAAAATACCCTAGCCATTTCTTCTTTATTTGGCAGTTCATAAATGTATGCCAACCACACAAATACACGATCATCCCATAGTCCAACCTGGAAATGAGGATGCTTTTTATAGCCCCGTTTGTTATTGGCAACCGCAAGCCATGTATCATTAGGCGGATTAACCGTTCTTCTGGCATGCTTGGCAATGTGCAAAAACATTTCATTGCCTAACAAAGTTTGTAAATAATCAACTAATTCACTGCCGATTTCTTGAAACTTTGGTTGAATATTACTTTGAATTGCCTCCATTCGTCCATCTAACCCCTCGATCTGAAAAGCCCCAAAATCCTGCGACGTAAAGCCGTTAAATGCCATTATATTTCATCCTTTCCTTAAGCAAGGCGTCTATTAAAGTATTGTAGATTATAGTTATTATTAAGTAAAACGGAATTTCAGTCAAGTGATACCGTTTAAAACCAACGAAATTGGGTATAGTTAATAAAGAAGATTGATAATTGAGAAAGAAAATCTTGAACGATTTTGTCATTTTATCATATAAATAATAAAAGCCTGAAGGGGTGTAAGTAGCATGAAATACGTGATGGAAGTATTAAGACAGAAAGAAGCAAAAGAAAAATTGCCTGTCATTCGTATGGAAATTGATTACGAGCTTGTAACACTCCATGATGCATTACAAGCAAAAGATACTGTTCAAATCATAAAGACAAAAGAACGATTGGAACAATTGCGACGCCAATTACTTGAAATCGAAAGTGACTGATATCTCCAATGATAGCTGGCACCTGTGTAGAAAAGGATCTGTATAGGTGTCTTTTTGTATGATTAGATGTTGGTGTATTACCGTTTTTGATGACTAGCTAGCTAAGATTTGTTAGTATAGTACTAATCAACACATTGGAGGATTCGTATATGGATGAGGCTTTGCGTGAACGTATTTTTAAACAGGCTCGCGCCTGGATATACCAGGCAGGCAAGACAATTCGAGAACGAATCAATGATCCATTAATCATTCATACCAAATCAAACCCGAATGATTTAGTAACGCAAATGGATAAAGAGACAGAGCAATTTTTTGCATCCTCTATTAGGGAGGCATTTCCAGATCATTTATTGTTGAGTGAAGAAGGATATGGTGATGAATTAACATCATTGGATGGAATCGTTTGGATTATTGATCCGATTGATGGAACAATGAATTTTGTCCATCAGAAACGAAACTTTGCGATTTCTATTGGTATTTATCATCAGGGCATTGGTGAAATTGGCCTTATTTATAATGTGATGGAGGATGTGCTTTATAGCGCGAAACGAGGGGAAGGCGCATATAAAAACGACGTTCGACTGCCCAAACTTACTGAAAATGTTGCATTGACCGAAGCGATACTAAGTCTTAATCATTTTTGGCTGTGTGAGAATCGTCTGGTAGATGAGCACCAAATGCAGAAACTGGTAAAAACGGTTCGCGGTATACGAACATATGGATCAGCTGCGTTAGAGTTTGCATTTGTGGCAGAAGGGATTATTGATGGCTATTTAACACTAAGTCTTGCTCCATGGGATTATGCTGCAGGAATGGTTCTTGTGAATGAAGTTGGAGGAATGACAACGGATACCGCCGGAGAACCGGTTAATATGTTAGAAAGGAATTCCGTTTTTACAGGAAATCCCGCTATCCGGCAACCAATACTGGAAGGTTTTATAAAAAGAGGAAAAAAGTGACTGCATCTTAATGCGAGTCACTTCTTTTGCGTTTAATTGTCAGGCCAAGTCCCATGATTGCAAATCCCAATATCATGAACAATAAGACATACCAAATATTTTGATAAGAAATTGCTATACCAACAGCAACAAACATGGCAATTACTAGTATGGCCAGCAATAGCATCGGAAAGTTAATTTTCTGCATTATTTTCACCCCTACTTGTAGTGGACAGAATGACAAATATGTTGCCATCCCTTTGCAGACTGGAAAAATTATATTATTTTCAATCTGTACGACGATCTTAGTATAAATCATTTCACGGCATTTTTGAAATAATACGTTGTTGAATTTCGTTCACATATTTGACTGGCATGTGCCGAAAAGATCTAGTATTATATGATAGGAAAGAGTTTTGAATTGCCAAGTCTATGGAACATGCATTGATAATGGGGGATTTTGATGGATAGTGTTATTTTCGACTATGTTAAAAATACGTTTGGCGATGATCATATTTACGTGACGCTGTATGTGCTTAACCTGATTTTTGGCGCCATTGCCTTTAAACTTGGTTTTGCTAGAAAATTACCGGTTTTAAAAACAGTTTTCGTTTATGTGATGCTTGCTATAGGTACATATATTATAACGATATTTAGTATTTTTAAAATGCCAATGACAGAAAGCTTAATTATTATCTCCATCGTTATGGGAGTTTATCGTTTTCGTCTGCATCAGCAGCGGAAGGCACGGGCAGAAAAGAAGTAAAGCAAAAAAACTCCCGTATGCAGGAGTTTTTTTGCTTATAAACTGTAGGCTCTATTTTGCTTATATCAATAAAAAGAAAGTTTGGTAATTTGTTCTAAATCAAATCACTTTTACGTTTCTTTTCTCGATATAAGTGGAAATTTCCTGTCTGATGTCTTTCTTTTGTTTTTGTATCGATTCGCTGATAGCAAGATTGGCATAAATACATATAAATTCTTCTGTTTCGCAGTCGTTTTGCTTTAAGCGAATAGTCATCAATTGCTTCTATATTGTCACAAATAACACATTTTACTTGCATCGATTTTCACCTCGAATCAGAATCTAATTGCCATCAGTTCTATTACTTATACTTGCTGGAAATGAATATTCCAACTTCTCGTTTGGTAAATTAACTATAACACATGATATCCCTTGTATAAAGATGTATATGATTTATCCCGCCTTAACGGGCATTAAGACCCCCACTGAATGAAGTTTCACTTTAACGGATGTTTGATAAATAAATATAGGGGAATATAAGCTAGTAAACAAGGCGAAAGGACGATTAAAATGAAAAAACGTTATATTATTTCTGCGGTTGGAGCCGCTGCGGGTGCTGGAACAGCAGGATATTTACTGTTGGATAAAGAAAAAAGAAATAAAATGCAGGAAAAGGCTAAATCTGTTATCGACAAGTTTAAAGAAGATGGGGTTAGTACACTTGATGAGGCGGGGATACCGGATCAGACAGACAACAACGACCAAGCACAATTTGAAAATGCAAAAATGGTTTCTGAAGGTTCTCAGTTTGGGGTCAATTATTACAATGAGGCTAAGGCGGATGAAGAATAATGAAAGAAGGTGCTTCTACAATGGAAGCACCTTTTTTCATTACAGGATTATCGATTACCCTGCTCGTTTGATTGATCACGCTGGATATCGTCCAATTTATTTTGTTCTTCATTTGGGATAACCTTTTTATTCTGATCAGGTTCCTGTGGCTGATTTTCACGAATTGGAAAATCCGGCATATACCTTCCAACGATAGCAGATAATTCATCAACAACCCCGTGTACTGGATGCCCTTGACCAATCTTGTCACTCATATTCTGCAGTCGCTGTGTGACATCGGCATCAGCCACAACAACAGCAGTTTTCCCATATGGATCGTGTCGTAACCCTTCTGTCACTGAATATTTAATCGTGCCGACCCGTGAACGGTCCAAGTCTTTATCGACATCAATTCCTACAACCGCATAGGGGCCTGCTACAACAGCTGCTGCATTATTTACATTTGGTACGTTACTAGCAAGATCGGCAAGATGATCCGCTATTTCTTTATTGGATGCATTGTCTTGTTTAACAGGGTGTGAATTCTTTACCTGTGTAAATTGGTTTCCATGTTCCTTTTCTGGTAAAGATGTTTCATCATTTTGTTGTTGACATCCCGTTAGGATAATAATACTGGAAATGAGGAATATAAATATGCGCAGATACATGTCTTCTCCTCCTTCAAAAATAACGTTTGTTGCCTTATTTTGAGCAGGAGAAGATTATTTATACCAAAAAGCTGCTCACCTATGAAATGGCAAACAGCTTGATCGGTGTTTATCACATTCTAAATGGGCAATCATACTACCGCCTCAGATTTTGAAAAAAAATAAAAAAAAATGGGAGTTAACTGCACGACAAAGGTCCGATTTTGTTCTCAGCCTGCACGATGCAGGTCACAAAGGCGTTGCAACTCAGACGCCTGAGATCTTAGCCTTTGTTCTCCTGTCTCAGTGGGGGAGAAAAGGAAAACCCCCACTGAATGAAGTTTCACTTTATTCAATTACTATTTTTTTAATGTTTTTAATTGGGTTCGTTTCATTGGAGCCATCATGATAGAAGAAGTGTACCGGCCCGTCTTCTTTTAATGGTTTTCCATTGATCGCAAATAAAAATAAACCATTTGTAAAATCTTCCAGTGTTATTGAAATATCTCCGGTGGTCGTAACCAGGATAGCACGAGAGGCATCCACCGCACTTTCTGCATTTTCTGCAAAGTCCTTGATTGGCATCACATAGGAGTTTTTTAAAATCTTCTCTCCTTCTCTGCGGGAGATGCCTGGATTGACAGGCGGTTTGCTAAATTGTGATGATATCGCACGATCAAAGCGTTCGGAAGCTTGCTTAAGTTCATCATCGTCGTTTTTGTTTTTTGTTTTTTCTACAAAGGCATCCTCAAGTAAAATTTTCCTTTCATCAAATATCCACACAGTTGGATCTAGTGTAATTGGATAGGCAACATTCCCTGTTATTGGTATAATCATGTCATTACCACCTCTTTAAAATATGTACATTTTCAGAATAGCAGACGTCGGGAAAAATTTCATCCGAAAGATTTAGACTAAGTTTTATTTGCAATTTATGGTTTGAAACGATAATATAATAAAGAAGAAAGTCTTTTAGGTGGAGGGGATATTATTGTTATCAGAGGTGACTGTGAATCATCGTGAAAAAGCCTATGCCCTTCTTAAGGCCGATGCTGATAAAATTTTGAAGCTTATTGAAGTTCAAATTGAAAATTTAATGACGCCAAAGTGTCCCTTGTATGAAGAGGTTTTAGATACACAAATGTTCGGTTTGTCCCGGGAAATAGATTTTGCTGTACGGTTAAACTTAATTGATGAGAATGCAGGGAAGGCGCTTCTCGAAAATCTCGAAAGACAGCTGAATATATTGCATGAGGCTGCGCAAAAATCAGTGTAGGCGTCTGCATCACTAATTTGGCTTACTGCAGTAAAAACTTTGCCGACATACCATGGCAAGGTTTTTTTATTATAAATATTTAAGGTTATACTGATTTAAAAAAAGAATAACTCAAAAGTTCTTATATGATAAAACAGGTTACACTATTCAAAAAATTGTGTTATACTAATTAAAAATATACGTTTCTTTTGCTAAATACATAGTTGGGGAGAAGTACGATGATAAAGTTATTTAAAAATAATGATTTCACTCTAATGATTACACCACTCGTACTAAGTGCTTTCGGGATGGTCATGATTTATAGTGCAAGTATGGTCACCGCTGTCGTTCAGGGACAGGAAAGCACGTTTTATTTACTAAAGCAGTTTCAATGGTTTGTTGTTGGCGCGATCTGTTTTGTGTTTTGCAGTGTGTTTCCATACAAGTATTATCAAAAGCTTATGAAGATTATTATGTTATTTATTATTGCATTGTTAATTGGTGTGCTATTTTTTGGGACAGTTGTAAATAATGCACAATCATGGTTTAGTTTTGGATTTATCAGCCTGCAGCCAGCGGAATTTGCCAAATTGGGACTAATTATGTATTTAGCCTCGGTTTATTCTAAAAAACAATCTTATATTCAGGAATTCAATAAAGGGGTATTACCTCCTCTCATTTTAACTGGGGCCGTACTGGGTCTTATTGTATTGCAGCCAGATATAGGAACCGCTGCGATTATTTTTCTTATCGCATGCTCGGTTATTTTTAGCTCTGGTATTAAATTCAAGCATTTATTTGTACTGATTGCTATTGGTCTATTAATTATTTTAATTGCCGTGCCAAACATGGTTACGGATGTGCGGATTGCTAGATTCACAGGAGCTTATCAGCCATTTGAGCATCCGGATGATGATGGATATCATCTCATCCAGTCCTATCTCGCAATTGGTGTTGGCGGATTAACTGGCGAAGGGTTGGGAAATAGTGTACAAAAGCTTGGCTATTTAACCGAGGCACATACGGATTTTATCATGGCAATCATTGCAGAAGAATTAGGCTTTGTAGGTGTTATTCTAGTAATTGGGCTATTGTCCATTATTGTTATAAGAGGGATCTTTATATCGAGAAAGTGTGATGATAGCTTCGGGGCGTTGCTGGCCATCGGAATTTCTTCGATGGTCGGCATTCAATCATTTATTAATTTGGGGGCGATAAGCGGATTACTCCCAATTACTGGTGTACCATTGCCATTTATTAGTTATGGTGGTTCTTCCCTATTGATCATGTTGATCTCGATGGGAATTTTAAATAATATTGCTAGAAGTGTTAAGCAAAAGGAACAGCAGCCTGTTCCAGTTAAAGAAATGCCACAAAATGTTAATAAAGGAGGAAGATCATGGCTGATGTGAAGCAAATCAATAAAGTACTAGTCGCAAATCGTGGGGAAATAGCGATTCGGGTTTTTCGGGCTTGTACGGAGCTGAATATTCGAACCGTTGCGGTTTATTCCAAAGAAGACACTGGTTCCTATCATCGGTATAAAGCGGATGAGGCGTATCTGGTTGGTGAAGATAAGAAACCAATCGACGCCTATTTGGATATCGAAGGAATTATTGAAATTGCCAAGGATGTTGGTGTTGACGCGATTCATCCTGGGTATGGTTTTTTATCCGAAAACATTCAATTCGCTAAACGCTGCGAACAGGAAGGTATTATTTTTATTGGGCCGACCAGTGAACATTTGAGCATGTTCGGTGATAAGGTCCGTGCAAGAGAACAGGCAGTTAATGCTGGGCTGCCCGTTATACCTGGCAGTGATGGACCGGTTATGTCTGTTGAGGAAGTAGAAGCTTTCGGCGATAAATATGGCTATCCGATTATTATTAAGGCATCACTTGGTGGCGGGGGACGAGGAATGCGGATTGTCCGCAGCAATAGTGCCTTACATGAGGCATATGATCGTGCCAAGTCTGAAGCAAGAGCGGCATTTGGCAGTGATGAAGTATACGTGGAGAAATTAATCGAAAATCCAAAGCATATTGAGGTTCAAATCATTGGAGATGATGAAGGAAATATTGTTCATTTGTTTGAACGTGACTGCTCGGTCCAGCGCAGGCATCAAAAAGTGGTAGAGATCGCTCCTAGTGTGTCATTGAATGAAGAACTGCGTATGGATATTTGCCAAGCCGCTGTTAAGTTAATGAAAAATGTTGACTATTTAAATGCTGGAACAGTGGAATTTTTGGTAACGGATAATGAATTTTTCTTTATTGAAGTGAATCCACGGGTACAGGTTGAACATACCATCACAGAAATGATCACTGGCGTGGATATCGTTCAGACACAAATCAAAGTAGCGGAAGGACTATCTCTTCACAGCGATTCGATCGGTATCGGTCAACAAGAGAACCTGACTACAAATGGTTACGCGATTCAGTCACGGGTAACAACAGAGGATCCGTTAAATAATTTTATGCCTGATACGGGTAAGATTATGGCATACCGGTCTGGTGGCGGTTTTGGCGTGCGTCTGGATGCCGGGAATGGTTTTCAGGGGGCGGTCATTTCCCCATATTACGACTCACTGCTCGTAAAATTATCCACTTGGGCATTAACTTTTGAACAAGCAGCACAGAAAATGGTCCGTAACCTAAAAGAATTTCGGATTCGCGGCATTAAGACCAATATTCCATTTTTGGAAAATGTAATTCAGCATAAGCAATTCTTGTCAGGTGAATACAGCACAACCTTTATTGACCAGTCACCAGAATTATTTGTATTTCCAAAACGAAAAGACCGCGGCACAAAAATGCTAACCTATATTGGAAAGACAACCATCAATGGGCCAAAGAAGAAACCGGTGTTTTCGAAAGTGCCCATTCCTAAGACCCACCCAACCGAAAAAATACCAGCAGGAACGAAACAAATTTTGGATGAGCGTGGACCAGAAGGACTGGCAACCTGGTTAAAGGAACAAAAAGAGGTATTATATACAGATACGACATTCCGTGATGCCCATCAGTCGTTACTGGCGACCCGTGTACGTACGAAAGATCTAGTACAAATTGCGGAGCCAACAGCACGATTATTACCGGAGCTTTTTTCACTGGAAATGTGGGGAGGCGCTACATTTGATGTATCTTACCGCTTCCTGAAAGAAAATCCATGGCATCGCCTGTTAACGCTCAGAGAGAGAATTCCGAATGTTCTGTTCCAAATGTTGTTGCGGGCAAGTAATGCAGTTGGATATAAAAACTATCCAGATAATGTTATACAGGAATTTGTTGATAAGAGTGCTTCTGCTGGAATTGACGTTTTTAGAATATTTGATAGTTTGAATTGGCTGGAAGGAATGCGGCCGGCAATCCAGGCAGTTCGTGATAGTAACAAAATTGCCGAAGCGACAATGTGCTATACCGGGGATATACTTGATCCTAATCGAACGAAATATGATTTAACGTATTATAAAAATTTAGCCAAGGAACTTCAAGAATCTGGTGCACATATTTTGGGAATCAAAGACATGGCCGGATTGTTAAAACCGGAAGCGGCCTATCAATTAATTTCCACATTAAAAGAAACGGTGGATATTCCAATTCATTTGCACACCCATGATACAAGCGGAAATGGTGTCTTCACCTATGCACGAGCAACCGAAGCGGGTGTTGATGCGGTGGATGTTGCTTGTGGGGCCATGGCTGGTTTAACGTCACAACCAAGTGCGCAAACACTTTATCATGCATTGGAAGGTACAACTCGGCAGCCGCGCATTAATATAGGTTCTTATGAAAAGCTTTCTCAATATTGGGATGGCATCAGGGAGTATTATCAGGACTTTGAAAGTGGCATGAAGTCCCCACACACCGAAGTTTACTTTCATGAAATGCCTGGTGGGCAGTACAGCAACCTAAGACAACAGGCAAAAGCTGTCGGGTTGGAGGAACGCTGGAATGAAGTAAAGGTCATGTTTCGTAAGGTAAATGAAATGTTTGGTGATATTGTCAAAGTGACACCATCATCTAAAATTGTCGGTGATATGGCGTTATTCATGGTACAAAATAATTTGACTGAAGATGACATTTATGAACGTGGGGAATCTATTGATTTTCCAGATTCGGTGATTGAATTTGCTCAAGGTTTTATCGGTCAGCCATACCAAGGAATTCCGCAAGAATTACAACGGATTATTTTAAAAGGGAAAGAAGCGATCACAAAAAGACCTGGAGAATTACTTGAACCAGTAGATTTTACCCAATTACGGGATGATCTGTTTAAAACATTAGATCGTCAGGTAACCAGCTTTGATTTGATTTCATATGCATTATATCCAAAAGTGTTTATGGACTTTCATAAATTCGCAGAAACGTATGGAGATATGTCGGTACTTGATACACCAACATTTTTCTATGGTATGCGTTTAGGTGAAGAAATTGAAGTGGAAATTGAGCAGGGGAAAACGTTAATAGTCAAATTAGTTTCTATTTCACAAGCGCAACCAGATGGCACCAGGGTTGTTTATTTTGAACTAAATGGCCAATCAAGGGAAGTGGTTGTCAAGGATGAAAATGTCCAGTCCCAACTTGAAGTGAAGCAAAAAGTGGACACCGGTAATGAAAAACAAATCGGTGCAACGATGCCTGGTACCGTTGTGAAAGTTGTCTGTGGAAAAGGGGAAAAGGTGAAAAAAGGTGACCATTTAATCATTACAGAAGCAATGAAAATGGAAACAACTGTACAAGCTCCGTTCGCCGGTACGATCAAAGATATATATGTGAAAAACGGAGAAGCGATTGCGGTAAACGATTTATTAATTGAATTTGAATAGAGCTTGATATGTATATATCAGGTAAACAAGCAGCAGATTATTATCTGCTGCTTGTTTCATCTTCCGCTTTATGTTCGTTTTCATATTTGGCACAACGGGTGGCAAGTAAAGCGAAATAACTCAACATGGAAAAGTACAGGGATATAACAAACGCATGTAATAAAGAAATTCCTAGGTTTAGCCGTGTGAAAATAATCATGGCACCGAAGAAGACCTGTAACACGATCAGTGACATGGTAGCAACCCATCCCCAAAACATCACTCGGTTTGACCGATAATATTTAATTACCCGTATGAATAATACGAGTGTCCAAATAAACAGGATACCGGCAAGCAGTCGGTGGCCCATTTGAATCCACTGGACAAAATTCAATGGGGAGAAGATTTCTGTATTACGGCAAAAAGGCCAATCTCCACATACTAAACTGGCGTGTGCATGCCGGACAAGGGCGCCTGTATAGACGACGGCTAATGTATAAACCGTAATTGCATATATTTCCAGACGGTGTCGCTTTGTGATGTGTAATGATGCTGTGTCAAATTTCTTATCAACTTCGAATATTAACAACATCAGTAAGAATATGGATGTGAATGAGATAAGGGAAATACCGAAATGTGTAGCTAATACAAAATCAGATTGATTCCAAATTACTGCCGCAGCGCCAATTAAGGCCTGAAGAATCAGAAATAAACTGGACATAAAAGCAAGAAACTTTACTTCCCTAATGTGCCCAAGGTATTTCCACGACAAAAATGATAACAATAGAACAACTACACCCATAATACCGGATATAAGTCTGTGACTAAGTTCAATTACTAACTCTGGTGTGATATCACTTGGTACAAATTTACCGTGACACAGTGGCCAGCTTGCTCCGCATCCCATGCCTGAGTCCGTTTTCGTTACTAAGGCACCACCGATTAAAACAAAGACCATTCCGAGTGCGGAAACGACAGATAGCCATTTTAGTATTCTTACCATACATTAATGCCTCACTTCTAAGATAAAAATATATATACGTTTATAGTAATACTTTTCCATTAAGAATCGCAATGTTTAATGGATAAATAACACACAATTGTCATCTTATCATGATTAAATACTGTTTTCACTATGAAAAAAGAAAAAACTCTTGCAAAATGTAGCGTTGTTTGCTAGAAATATTGTAGGGGATATTTGTTAAGATTTCCATCACTATGCCTGGTTTCAGGGGAAAACTACATAATTTTAGTTTTAACCAATGAAGGCGTCATGCCTTTTATTTTATTTTTATCCCTAGTTCACAAATCTGTCACATTTTGCGAATGCTAAAAAGGGAGGAAGCTATGTAGTGAGATAGAATGTAATTCAATTCCATGGTACAATTAGGATAATAGTTAGGATACTTTAGGGAATATTAGTTCATAGAGCATGTTCAAAACTGTAAAATGGATGTATCGAATGTAATATTTACCGTTTTGCATTTTTAACAAGTTCAAAAAGCTGCTGCTTTCTAATGGTACTCTATATATTGAGCCTTTTTGTTGGGAGTTTGAAGGGGGGATATGGTATTGAATAAAGCGGAAACGACAACTTCACAAATAATGGGCAACTTGGCTGACACCAGAGAAGCGGATTCATCATTTTTCGCCGATTTAAAGGCGCTTGTGAAACTGGGTATTGTAAATTCGAATTTGATTACAACGTTTACTGGATTTTGGCTGGCGCTTCATTTTACAGGTACAACCTTTATTGATAATTGGCAAGTTTTTTTGTTGACCATGGCTGGAACTGCACTTGTAATTGCCGGTGGATGTATCATGAATAATTGGTATGATGTTGATATTGACCCAGTTATGAGCCGTACAAAAACCAGGCCGACGGTAACCGGATCCATCCCATTAAATCAGGTGCTATTATTGGGCATTGCTTCTACAACCTTAGGTATTGTTTTGTTGCTTTTCACAACGTTTACGGCCGCGCTTTTTGCTTTTTTTGGCTGGCTGGTATATGTCGTTTTTTATACGATGTGGACAAAACGCAAGTATACCCTGAATACAGTTGTAGGAAGCTTTTCTGGTGCAATGCCGCCATTAATTGGCTGGGCAGCTATTGATCCGAACTTTCATATTGCAGCTGTCGTGTTGTTTTTGATTATGTTTATTTGGCAAACACCACATTTTCTTGCATTAGCAATGAAAAAATGTAAAGAATATAAAGCTGCAGGTATCCCAATGCTGCCGGTTGTTCATGGTTTTGCATTTACAAAGCGGCAAATGGTTGTGTATACAGCATGTCTATTGCCACTTCCATTTTATTTATCTTCACTTGGAACGACTTTTTTAGTGATCGCTACATTACTTAATGTCGGCTGGCTTGTACTGGGCATTGGTGGATTTTTTATGAAGAGTGATCTTAAATGGGCAAATTTAATGTTCATCTATTCATTGAATTATTTAACCATCATGTTTTTACTGATGGTAATCGTCACATTGGATTTCCCCTTTAGTTAGTAAGTAATTGTTATGTCAATGTCCTTAAGTAACTAA
Source organism: Lentibacillus songyuanensis (assembly GCF_039548255.1). Lineage (NCBI taxonomy): Bacteria > Bacillati > Bacillota > Bacilli > Caryophanales > Bacillaceae > Lentibacillus > Lentibacillus songyuanensis. The sequence goes on along the minus strand of NZ_JBCLVH010000002.1, from coordinate 177,020 downwards.
AATATAAGGAAGACTTAAAAGAGAAAGAGAGGTATGAATACATGAAAGGTTGGATGGGAAAATTCCGGGCGTTAAGTTTGTTAGGCTTACTGGCACTCGTTTTAACGGGATGTGGCAGGGAAAATTTAACCGCTTTAAAACCTAAAGGGTATGGTGCACAGACATCATATGATTTAATTATCCTGACAACAGTTGTGATGTCATTTGTACTGTTGGTTGTTGCAATAGTGTATATTACCGTATTAGTTCGTTTCCGTAAGAAAAAAGGCAATGAAGATTTTATACCAAAGCAGGTAGAAGGGAATAAAACATTAGAGACAATCTGGACGATTATCCCTATTATCCTGTTAATTATCATTGCGATCCCAACAACGATTGCAACATTTGATCTTGCAAGTACAAAAGGTGCCAAAGATCAAGTGAATGTTGAAGTTACCGGAAACCAGTATTGGTGGCATTTTAATTACAAAGGTGAAGATATACAGACTAGTCAGGATTTATATATTCCAACTGGTGAAAAGGTGTATCTGAATATGAAATCGTCTGATGTTATTCATTCATTCTGGGTGCCAAGTATCGCAGGTAAAATGGATGTGAACCCGGAAAATGAGAATACAATGTATATTCAAGTTGACGAAGAGGGTGTTTACTGGGGTAAATGTGCGGAGTTTTGCGGACCTTCCCACTCATTGATGGACTTTAAAATTATTGCTGTTAGTCCGGATAAATATGATCAATGGGTAAAAGACATGCAAAATGTGGATGCTGATGCGGTTGCAAAAGGTGACACAGCGAAAGAAGGGCAAGAGTTATTTGAAAAGAATAACTGTATGGGCTGTCACGCTGTAGGCTCATCACCGGTTCAAGTAGGGCCTAACTTGACTGACTTTGGTAACCGTACAAAAGTAGCCGGAGTAATAGACCACACGAAAGAAAATGTTGTCGATTGGATTATGGATCCGGAATCAATTAAACCTGGAAACAAAATGACAGGTAATTATCCTAAGCTTTCTAAGGATGATGCAGGTAAAATTGCGGATTATTTGATGCAATTAAAACCTTCGAAAGTTACGCCTGAAAGCGCCGGAGATTAATGATCAGCACAACAGATTTTTAAAGGGATGGAAGATGTATAAGGGAGGTTAAAGTAGTGAGTATTGCAGCTACTCAGAAAAGGGGCTTTGGCGCTGTACTATGGGATTATTTAACGACTGTCGACCATAAGAAAATTGCACATTTATATTTGTTTGGCGGTGGATTGTTTTTCCTTCTTGGCGGAATCGAAGCCTTAATCATTCGTATTCAATTGATTAAACCGGATAATGATTTTGTTAGCGCCGGTTTTTACAATGAAGTTATTACCATGCATGGAACAACCATGATATTTTTAGCGGCCATGCCGTTAATATTTGCCCTGATGAATGCGGTTCTGCCGCTGCAAATAGGTGCGCGGGATGTTGCTTTTCCATTTTTAAATTCTTTAGGTTTTTGGTTATTTATGTTAGGTGGAGTACTCCTTAACTGTAGCTGGTTTTTGGGTGGCGCACCTGATGCCGGCTGGACTGGATATGCACCATTATCAACAACTTCACCCGGTCATGGCGTTGACTTTTATGTTATGGGATTGCAGATTGCTGGTGCAGGAACGTTAATTGGTGGGATAAACTTCCTTGTGACCGTTGTTAATATGCGTGCACCTGGAATGACATATATGCGGATGCCACTGTTTACCTGGGCATCATTTATTGCAAGTGTATTAATTCTGTTTGCATTCCCAGCCTTAACAGTTGGTTTGTTTTTACTTATGTTTGACCGGATGTTTGATACAGCGTTTTTCGATGTATCATTAGGCGGGAACACTATTATCTGGCAGCATTTATTCTGGATATTTGGACACCCGGAAGTTTACATTTTAATTCTTCCATTGTTTGGTGTATTTAGTGATGTATTCTCAAACTTTTCTAAAAAGCGCCTGTTCGGTTATACGGCGATGGTTTTTGCAACAATGCTGATCGCTTTCTTAGGCTTCATGGTTTGGGCTCACCATATGTTTACAGTTGGTTTAGGACCGGTAGCGAACTCAATTTTCTCCATTGCAACCATGGCAATTGCAGTTCCTACAGGGATTAAAATCTTTAACTGGCTGGCAACATTATGGGGCGGGAATATTACTATTAACTCGGCAATGCTCTGGGGCCTTGCGTTTATCCCGTCGTTTACCATTGGCGGTATGACAGGGGTAATGGTGGCAACTGTTGCTGCTGACTATCAATACCATGATACGTACTTTGTTATTGCTCACTTTCACTATGTTATTGTTGGTGGTACAATATTTGGTATTTTTAGTGGCTTGCATTATTGGTGGCCGAAAATGTTCGGTCGTATTCTCCATGAAGGATTGGGTAAATTAACATTTTGGACCTTCTTTATCGGGTTCCATTTAACATTCTTTATCCAGCACTTCCTTGGTTTAATGGGTATGCCTCGTCGTTATTGGGTGTTCCATGCCGGAGATCATCTGGAGACAGGTAACTTGATCAGCTCAATTGGTGCCTTCTTTATGGCGTTTGCCGTTATCGTGTTCATCATTAATGTGATTGTGACAGCACGTGGTCCAAAAGCTCCCGACGATCCTTGGGATGGCCGTACACTAGAGTGGGCCACCGCGTCACCACCAGCACATTACAATTTTAAACAAACGCCGCTAGTTCGCGGACTTGACCCATTATGGGTTGAAAAATCAGAAGGTAAGGGTGCAATGACACCTGCAGAACCTCTAGGTGATATTCATATGCCAAACGGTTCGATCTTACCATTCTTATTTTCATTAGGTTTATTTATCGCTGGATTTGGTTTTATCTACCAAACAGATAATAAAGCGTGGTTAGTTGTGCTTATTGGCGGTATTGCATTTTCATTAACAATGATGGTGATCAGATCCATGAAAGATGATCTTGGATATCATATAACGAAAGAAGAACTTGAAAGGGAGGCTGACTAACATGAGTCATGATCATTCCTTAAAACCAGAAACAATGCCACATGATCCAGAAAAAGCCACCCTCGAAGGAAAAAATAAATTTATTGGATTTTGGTTCTTCCTAGGTGGTGAAACAGTACTCTTTGCCAGTCTGTTTGGAACGTATTTAGCGTTACACAACTCAACAGCTGATGGCCCATCCGGTCACGATTTATTTGGCCTGGGACTTGTATTTGTCATGACAATGCTCTTACTGACAAGTTCATTAACGAGTGTTTACGCCATTTATCATATGAAGAATAATGATTATGCAAAAATGTCACTTTGGTTTGTTATTACCATTATTCTTGGATTCGGGTTTGTTGGCTGTGAGATTTATGAGTTCACCCACTATATTACGGAATATGGTTTTTCATTCCGTTCGTCAGCCTTTGGTTCGTCATTCTACGCACTTCTAGGCTTTCATGGCGGACACGTAACGTTCGGTCTATTCTGGGCAATTTCCTTGTTAATCCGCAACGCGAAACGTGGATTGAACTTGTATAATGCTCCAAAGTTTTATATTTGGAGTCTGTATTGGCATTTTATCGATGTTGTTTGGGTTTTCATTTTTACCGTAGTATATCTAATGGGAAAGGTGGCTTAATCCATGACGGAAAATACTGGTTCAAAACTTGATTCGTTTCATAAACAAAAGAACAAGGAAGAAATGCGACAACAATTAATCAGCTTTGCGCTCATGATAGCATTTACCCTTCTCGCTTTCGTCGTTGTTCTAACAGAAATGGATAAGTTTGTTGCGATTCCTATCCTGATTACACTAGCAGTTATTCAGGTTGGATTTCAATTTTACTATTTTATGCATATGAAGCATGAAGGTCATGCCATGCCTGCTGTAATGATTTATGGCGGCCTTTGGGTAGCTATTATGGCAACCGCAACCTTTACCGCGATAATTTGGTGGTAACCGCGTGGAACGAAAGACTAGGATACGCTCCTAGTCTTTTGTTTTTCCTATCATGTGTAGAGGGGAAATTTCCGATTGTGGTAAAACTGAAGTGTAATTCGTGTTACGGTTATTATTTTTGTTGTATTTTTGTCACAATAAACGTTCGTACAATGAAATGAAATGCGTTATAATATAGAAGTAAAGAAGCCATTTTTAATGGAGTGAGTTATGATGTGGTTGGAGTTACAAATTTTTGGTTTCCGGGCGCTGTGGAGTCCCTATTATATGATCTTTATTATTGGGCTTTGCCTTGCCTATTATTTAATAACTGTCCGCTTTCGGCATCGTTTTGGTGTAGGGGAGAAACCAACAGGGAAACAGCAAATTATGTTCTATCTTGGTATGGTCCTGCTTTATGCTGTAAAAGGGTCGCCAATAGATCTGCTGTCGCATATTATGTTGACAGCGCACATGATTCAATTAGCTGTTTACTTCCTGCTATTTCCAATATTAATGATTAAGGGGATACCGGTTTGGATTTGGGAATGGTTTGCACATTTGCCAGTAATTAAACCTGTGCTCCGTTTGCTAACAAAACCAATTATTTCGTTGTTACTATTTAATTCATTGTTTTCGATTTATCATATACCGGTAATATTTGATTATTCAAAAGAGTCACCTATCGCCCATACATTGTTTACGTCCATTATTTTAGTCGCAGCGTTCATTGTGTGGTTTCCGATTATAACCCCTTTAAAAGAATTTAACAAAATGACACCTTTATTAAAGATTGGATATATTTTTCTAAATGGGGTTTTAATTACGCCTGCATGTGTTCTTATTATATTTGCGGATGTTCCATTATACGCAGCCTATTCCCAAAATGGGGCCTGGATGCAAGCGTTAGCGCTATGTGTGCCTGGTGATGTGTTACAAGGTTTAAGTTATTCCATCTCTGGGCCGGAAATGTTTTCGCCAATGAGTACGATGGAAGATCAGCAATTGGGCGGTATCATTATGAAACTAATGCAAGAAATAACCTATTTAACGGTAATGGGAAGAGTGTTCTTTTCATGGTTCACAAAAGAGAGTTTAAGGGTTGATCCGTTGCCAGATCCTGAGCCGGATGGAGCCAGGTAACAATGATTAAGATACTTCTGAGGCTGTAACGTAATCGTTCGGTGAGAAAGGTTACAGCTTCAGTTTTATTTCAATGTAATGTAAGAAAGGAATTAAATTGATGCCATTTTTACCAACAATTAGTACATTTTTCATCGCTTTGAGTGCCATTTTAGTAGCAATTGGATGGGCTTTAATTATCAAAGGAAAAGCGAAGGCGCATAAACGAACCATGATCTCGGCTGCAATCAGTGCATTGCTGTTTTTTATTATCTACGTTTCCAGAACGGCATTTATTGGGAATACCAGTTTTGGTGGACCGGAAAATATTAAAATATATTATACTATTTTCTTGATTTTCCATATCTTCCTTGCAACAGTGGGTGCCATTTTTGGTATTGTTACCATAACCCTGGCACTTAAACGTAAAATTAGTATACATAGGAAGATCGGTCCAATAACAAGTATTATCTGGTTCTTCTCAGCGATTACAGGTGTGGTCGTTTATTTTCTTCTATATATCATCTATGATGGCGGTCAGACGACAAGTATGCTTAAAGCAATATTGGGATTATAAAAAGTGTGAAAGCAATATATTGCTTTCACACTTTTATGTTTAGCTTAATGATTCCAGCTTCACTAGCTGATTTAAACATAATTAGTATTAACGGTCCGATAATAAACCCGAATAATCCAAGAAGTTTTATCCCCAAAAACATCGCAATCAGTGTGGCCAGCGGTGAAAGGCCAATATGTTTTCCCATTACTTTTGGCTCAACGGTCCGTCGTATGCCAAGCAAGATGATCGCCAGGATAGCCAGTTTAATTCCTGTTGCGGTATCGCCGGTGATAAACATAAACAAGGCCCATGGTCCAAGGATAACGATGGAACCAATTATTGGTATGAAGTCAATTATCCAAATAATTAGCGACATAATAATTGCGACGTCAGGAGCGATGATAAATAATCCTATTAATGAAGCAATGAAGATGATCACACTTACTAAAAATTGCGCCTTGAAAAATCCTAGAATCACATCTGCCAATCGTCTGTTCATGAACGAAACCTTTTCCGCCGTCTCGTCCCTCATTAGTTTATATGTACTGGCTTTGACGGCCGGCAGTTCGATCATAAATAAAAATAGTGCGATTAAATAGACAAGGAAGCTAATCAGGTATTGTGGAATCTTCGCAAATATTTGTGTGATGTTATCGATTGTGATTTCATTTTTCGCTGTTGTACTTAAGGACGACAAGTAATCTTCCACGCTGCTTGACACTTCCTGTACAAATTCCGGTGGCAGGTTTTGTGAATAATCACGGAAATTCTGCTCCCAATCCACGTAGACGGCATTTAGTTCATTAAAGTATTCTGGTACATTCTCTACGAAGTTAACTAATTGGGTTGTGGCCTTTGTGACAATGAATGTACCCGCAATCCCGATCAAGATCATGAATAACAAGAAAACAATAATAACAGAAGTTCTTCTGCTTGTTTTTGTCCTTTGTTGAAAAAACCGCACTGCTGGGTTTAGCATTAAGGCAGTGACCAGGGCAAAGATTAAAGGAAGAGAAATTGGTAATACAAAAATTAGCAACAAAAGTAAAACAATGGCTAATAAAATAAATGTCCATTGACGCTTAGTAATCGATCGAAACAATGTAATAGAATTTCTCCTCTCACTGATAATTTTGGAAATGCATATGAAAAAAATATAGCATGTTTAAGCTGCTTTTAACAGTTAGAGTTGTTATTTCATCATATAAATTGCAAACCTGTAGTTATGTTTGTGCTTCAAGGAAAAAAACTGCTCTAATATTAGTTTAGAGCAGTTGCGCGTTTATTTTTTATATTGTTCTACCTCTTGTTCCACTTTTGCTACAAGCCCATTGGCACGCTCGATCAAATTGTTCGGGAAGTTTTCCTCTTCACCGTATTCGACACCATGCGGGTAGTAATGCTTACCAAGCAACGGGGTCATTAATTTGATAACTGCATTTCCGCGATCCACATCACCTTCAAGTGCATAGCCTTGAATGCGAATATAATATGTAATATTTTTTTCCTTGGAATCAATCCGATAATCGTATGTGACGCGTTCATAATCCCATTGACCTGCACGAATGAATGCATGCTTTCCCATCAAGTGATCCAAGGGTTTCAAATCAACAACCGCATCTTCAATTCCTTTACTTTCTAATCTCATGTTTTCCACCTCACTCAAATTTCACTCACTAAAATAATAATAGTACGAAATGGGCTAAGTTGCAAATCAGATGGTGTTTTTTTCATGGAATGAACAGCGGTTAGCCCGAAAAGATATATGTTAAAATCGTCATTCCAAATGAAGTTTCCTTTCTTTTGTTATAATAATAGGTGACTGAAAACAAAGGAAGTTCTGCCGACCAAGTAGTTTCTATTGAATTTTATCGGGAATAATAGATAAAGTAGAATGGAATGAAAGGCTTGGACATATAATTAAATAATACGAAAATATCTAAAGGAGCAACTTAAATGCGTCTTATTCGAACGATCATTATTCTTTTTTTAATTGCTTTGGGTGGGTTTTATCTACTAGAGAAATACAACCTGTCCCCGGGTGAAGCAATCCAAGATATTGGAAAGGTATTAGATCAGAAGGAAAGTAAGTTGAAATCAAAATCGGTTCCAGAAAATAAATTGCCGAAAATAAACTTGAAGGGTGATTTATTCCAATGGGTTGGCAAAACATCCGACCAATTAACAAAAGCCCTTGGGGATCCAGTACGAATTGATAAAGGTGCATATGGATATGATTGGTGGGTTTATACCGATCAGCAGGATCAATATGTTCAATTTGGAGTGGAAGACGATAGTATCCAAACCATATATGCTACAGGAAAGGACCTCTCAACCGACCCAATTCATGTTGGACAATCGTATAAAGATTTGAACGAGCAATTTTCCTTTTCGAACGACATCACCTATAAGGATGGCATTTCTTCTTATAAATTTCATTTGAGTGAAGATGATTTAAAAATGAGGCCAATTGTTAAAATAGCAGAAAATCTTTTTGTACAATGTTATTTTGATACCTTTACCGATAAGTTATCCTCGGTACGGATTCTTACGGCAGAGACCCTGCTTAAACAGCGACCGTACAAAATTGAATACCGCGGTGACCTGCCGGATGTACCCGATCTCTCTGATGAGGAATGGAAGAAGGTTGAATCAGGCATGGAGCAGCAAATATTTGATATTACGAATGTGATGCGAAACCAATTCGATAAAACCGGTGTAGAATGGGATAAAACAGTGAGTCAGGTTGCTTTTCTTCATAGTGAGGACATGTCAGAAAACAATTATTTCTCCCATTACAGTAAGAATGGGGACGGGCTCAAAGAACGTTTAGCACAGAAAAAGGTATATTATGTATCTGCCGGAGAGAATATCGCCGCACAATATCCAGATGCCCCTGCGGCTATGGAAGGCTGGTTAAATAGCGAAGGGCACCGTGAAGCGCTTCTTAATGCTGATTATACCCATTTGGGCGTTGGCGTGTACCACTTTTATTACACACAAAATTTTATTGAAACACCATAAATGAACATTGCGTTCACATTTTCTTTGGCTTCTTCTCACACGATCTGGGGCATTGTCATAAACTAAGGTAACAGATAGCCTTGGTGAGGTGAAAAAACAATGCAAGACAATTTACATCCATCAGTCAAAGAATTTAAAGCGTTCCTGGCAAAGCATCCCGCATTAGTAAAAGAAATTAGAAAAAACGGTAAATCGTGGCAGGAGCCTTATGAAAAATGGGCGTTGCTTGGTGAAGATGATCCATATTGGGAGTCATATAAGAAAGCGGGGGAGGAAAAGGAAGAATCAAACGAGACCCCAAAGGACGAGGGGAAGTCAAAGCAAGCGGAACTGTTTGGCCAGTTAATGAAAATGACCGAGAAAATGGATATGAATAAAGTACAAAAACAGGTCGAGCAACTAAGTACGACCATTGGTACAGTTCAGGAGATGATTAGTCAGTTTCAGGAAAGCAAAAATACGACACCACAGCCTAAAAATCAACCCCAGCCATTTAACTGGTTTCGGGATTAAGAGGTGAAATAGGATGCAATCACGATTGTTTAACTATCTCCAATCACGTCCTGATTTATTGCATTTTATCCGTTATAACCCGAGTTGGTACCGATATCTGACAAGAGAACCGGATCAACTATCAGAGCTGGAAAAAGCGGCCAAACAATTTTATGGTAAAACATTGCCGCAGCGGTTTGAAAAGTTAAGTAATCAGGTGCAAATGGCAGGCATGCTGCTGCAATTTACTGATTTGATGAAAGATTAACCCGGCTTTAATAATCAACCTATCCGTGTTATGATATTGGTGGAGGTGAATCATATGATAGCAACGATGGAATATGTGGATATCCTTGATCGTTCTGAATTTCTTGGCCAGATGGTTATGCAATCAGATGTCATGGAAGCCTATCATTATTCCCGTGAGCAGCTAAATAATGATGATAAAGCACAGCAGTTAATTAAGGCTTTTATAGATATAAAATCCCACTATGAGGATGTTCAGCGGTTTGGCAGATACCATCCTGACTTTAACCAGATTATGAAACAGGTACGCGCAACGAAGCGGGAAATGGACATGAATGAGAAAGTAGCGGCCTTCAAGGTTGCCGAACGTAATCTGCAGCAGCTTTTAGATGAAATAAGTCAATTGGTTGCTCAAAGTGTTAGTGATGACATTAAGGCGCCAAAAGAGGGTGCAGCATTAAGTGACGGTGGTTGTGGCAGCGGTGGCAAATGTGGATGCAAAGCATCGTAACAAGTTGTTTCAATTGGTTAAAAGGGAGGCTTTGAAATTTGCGAACAAAACGTCAAGGAATCATTGTTTGGTTTCAGCACATGAAAAACTTGCGGCAAATTAAACGGTACGGACACATTGTGTATGCGTCCAAAAAACTGAAATATGCAGTTTTATATGTGGACCAAGAGGAAGTCGGAGATGTGGAAAAAAAGATTCTGAAGCTTTCCTTTGTATCAAAAATCGAACGGTCTCACAAGCCATTTATTCGGACAAACTATGAAAACGCCAAACCAGATAAGGCCAAGCAATATGATTATAAAATGGGGATTTAATATGTGATGATGATATTTACATAGAAAACCGGCACAGGATGTCACAATCTCGGGTCAATCCTCGGTGTTCTGGCGCATTAGCAATAGAGCGTTAACTTTTATCCCGCCTTGATGGGCAGTAAGACCCTCACTGAATGAAGTTTCACTTTATACTTTTAAAAAAAGAAAACCTGCAGAATAATTCTGCAGGTCTTTTTGTTTTCTGTTTGAAAACAAAAAGGCAAAGGGAGAGGAGAAACCGGAGGAAGAACTTATGGGGAAATGTAAGTCTTCTCCGTGTTTTGAAACAACCAAGCTAAGTATTAGCTGTCTCATTATTGTATTATGGACGAGGTGCGAAATTATATACATGGAAGTACAACATTTTTTATCCTATGGGCGTAGAGATCTTAACTAAGGTACAAAAAGAACGGTCGCTTGAATATGGCTTTTGTGGTAAAATGTCGATTAGTAGCAACTAGAGGTGATAATATGCGGGTGATAGCAGGTGATAAAAAAGGGCACCAACTGAAAGCGGTTCCTGGGACAACGTCCAGACCGACCACTGATAAGGTGAAAGAAGCTGTATTTCAAAGTATGGGTCCATTTTTCTCAGGAGGTTTATGCTTGGATTTGTTTGCTGGAAGCGGCTCATTGGGAATGGAAGCATTGAGCAGAGGAATGGAAAAGGCCGTATTCGTTGACAAAAGTCCAAAGGCGATACACACCATTCATGAAAATTTACGAACGCTTCAGTTGGAACCCAGGGCGGAGGTGTTTCGTACCGATGCATACCGGGCCCTTCAGGCTGCAGGGAAAAGAGGCCTGCAATTTGATTTAATTTTGTTTGATCCGCCATACAAAAAGGTTGATTATCGTAAATTTTTACATAAAATAGTGATGCAGCAACTAATTAATCCTAACGGTGTCATTTATTGTGAGCATGACGCAACCGAACGAATGCCGGATGTTCTTGAGCATTTATCCATTATAAAACAGGAAAACTATGGGGGTACTATTGGCATTACTGTTTATCATGCATTAACGGACTATAACCCCCTCACTGAATGAAGTTTGCTTTTATTATTATTTTGCAGCTAATTAATGAAAGAATGGGCAGAAGAGGAGTATACAAATGAGTAATTTAGCAATTTGTCCGGGAAGCTTTGACCCGGTTACACATGGACATTTAGACATCATCCAGCGCGGGGCAAAAATTTTTGATCAGGTAATTGTAGTGGTATTTAATAACCAGTCAAAGGATCCGTTATTCTCGGTTGAAGAACGGATGGATCTATTACGAGAAACGACAAAAGGCTTGCCAAATGTTAGTGTTGATTCAAGTGCGGGGTTGCTTATCGACTACGCTAGAAAGAAGCAAGCGAATGCTATTTTACGGGGGTTACGTGCCGTAAGTGATTTTGAATATGAATTACAAATCACATCCATGAATCGAAAATTGGATAATCATATTGAAACGTTTTTCATGATGACGAATAATCAATATTCATTTTTAAGCTCAAGTATTGTTAAAGAGGTAGCGAAATACAAAGCGGATGTATCCGATATTGTGCCTAAGATAGTAGAGAAAGCACTGATAGACAAATTTAAATCATAAGTTCGGGAAGCTGTGGTTTGTTCCAAACTACAGCTTCTTCCTAGTGATCGATGCTTCAATACGTTCTTCGCTTGTATAACAACAGTACGGCAATTGCCAGAAAGATAATCGTAATCACTGGTCCGATATGTTTGACTGTGTCTAATGTCTGTACCCAGAAACTCTGGGTAAGATCCGCGGATACTGGCGTGCTTTCGAGTTCAAACGCTTGGCGATTCACATATAAAGGTTTATACAAAACAATTGTTAACAAACCAGCGAAAATGGCATGTAAAAACCGTGCAAAAAAGTATGGGGCAAAACGAATGTCTGTTTTTGCGATAATACTGGATACCTGCGCTTGAACCGAAAGCCCATGAAATCCGAGAATAAAACTGACAATAATCATTTGTGCAAGCAGGTTATCAATTGATATTTGCGAGATCATTTGTGAACCTAGCGTAATTTCAAATAGCCCGGACAAAAATGGAAGCGCTAATTCAATCGGAAGCATTAACATCTTGAACAAAATATGAAATCCACTTGCAATAATAGGTGATATACCAAGAATAAATAAGAGCTTTGTAAAAACAGAGAATAAGATAATAAATCCACCAATCATGACTAGTGTTTTAACTGAATTCAGCACGGCATCACCCATAACTTGTCCAAACGGGCGCGGATCATTGAGACGGGTGCGATGCATTTCTTTAAGTGCACGTTTAACCGATACCTTTTTTCTTCCTGCTTTTTTGTCTTTTTCTTTAGATGTTCCATAAAATCGCATACAAATACCGACCAATGTATTGGCGATATAGTGGCAGGCGAGTAACAGGACGCCAAGTTTTAAATCATGAAACAACCCGCCTGCAATGACGCCAATGATGAATAGCGGACTAGAGGCGTTGGAGAATGAAACAAGCCGCTCTGCCTCAATTTGGGAAATTTGCTGTTCCTCCCTTAAATGTGCCGAAATTTTTGCACCCGTTGGGTACCCACTGACCATTCCCATCGTCCAAGCAAAGCTGCCAACTCCAGGTACATTAAAAATTGGTCGCATAATCGGTTCGAAGAGGACGCCGATAAAATTGACAACCCCAAAGCTCATAAGTAATTCAGCAATGATGAAGAATGGTAATAATGTTGGAAAGACGCTTTCCCACCATATATTTAATCCCCGTATACTTGCTTCCGAGGCTTGATCAGGAACCGTTAATATGGCGAATGCAATAAAACCTGTGATTCCGGCTAATATGAGCGTTTTTATTATTTGTTTCAATGGAAAGCCTCCTAGTGAAGTCCTAGCTCTGTACTTCTCTTTTTAATAGTAGTAGAATAATTTCTAGTCCTTTTGCATAATAGAATGCCGATGAACCTGTCAGGATTTAAGTATTGGAAGAAAAAAGTACTGCTTGTTTTTTGTACGAGTCTATATCAATATACGCGTATACCCCTGGCATTTATGCCATACACTTTTTACATAAAGTGAAACTTCATTAAGTGGGGTGTTCGACGCACTCAGACGCGCTAGTGCAGGCGAAGGCATAAGGATGTAGCGATTTTAGCTTGTCCTTTCTCCCCTACGGAGAAAGGAGAACAATGGCTAAGAACTCGGGCGTCTGAGTAGCAACGCCTTTGTGACCTGCATTGTGCAGACTGAAAACAGAATCGGACCTTAACGGGCACAGTTGACCCCCCACTATTTTTTCGTTCACCTCAAAAACTTCAAGTTGAGGTCTTACCGCCCGTTAAAGTGGGATAAAGAAAACCATATACATAAGCGTCAACATGGAAGGAGTTATATTGTGAAGTTTACCAAGCGCCATATAGTATATTTAATTATTGTGATTGCCATTGCCTTTTTTATCTCAGCCTATAAGCTGCCGTTTTATATTTATAAGCCTGGCGGTGCAGATGCCCTAGACCCAATTGTTTCCGTTGATGGTGGTTATAAGAGTGCTGGTGATATGCATTTAGTGACGGTACGTGGAGGGCAGGCAACGCCAATTCAATATGTATTTGCAAAGTTGTTGCCACATAATGAGATTATACCGTTAAAAGATGTACGGCCTGAGGGCATTTCCGAGGATGAATATTATCACGCACAGCTGCAAATGATGGAGAATTCCCAGGAAGCCTCTACTGTAGTGGCATATAAAGCGGCTAAAAAGGAAATTCATATTAACTATAAGGGTGTTTATGTAGCAGCAGTGATGAAGAACATGCCAGCTGATGGTAAACTGAAAATGGGCGATCGAATTACCGGTATCGATGGGAAAGATATTAAAAAGGCAGAGGATTTAACCTCCTACGTGGAAAATAAGCATGGAGGCGATACCATTTCGTTACAGGTGAACCGGGATGATAAGACTATGACCAAACAGATTACCCTTAAAGAACTGGATGAATTGGATGGTAAGCCGGGTATTGGCATCCAACTAGTCACAGATCGCAGTGTAACGGTAAATCCAAAGGTCAAGTTTTCCAGTGGCAGTATCGGCGGTCCAAGTGCCGGATTAATGTTTTCGTTGAAGATGTATGATGAATTAACGAAAGAAGATTTAACACATGGTTACCAAATCGCTGGCACGGGTGAAATTGATTACGATGGAAATGTTGGGCGAATCGGCGGCATCGATAAAAAAGTAATTGCTGCAGATAAGGAAGGCTGTAAAGTATTCTTTGCACCGAATGAAGACGGGGCGAAAGATTCAAACTATCAAGTAGCAAAAAAAACAGCAGAAGAAATTGGCACAAGCATGAAGGTAGTTCCGGTAGATACATTTGACGATGCGGTGGATTACCTGGAGAAATTGCAATAATGCACGGGGTGAATGAAGTTCATTTCTGTTGTAGTGCTAGGGATGGACAATTAAAAGATGGGCTGAATTGGTGGAATCCACTATTTAGCCCATCTTTTAAGATATCTTAGCCCATAATCGGCGGCTGTAATTCCTGGTTACGAATTAATTTCTGAATGGCAACAGGAAGAATACTGTAGTAAGCGGCACTTGCTTTTTCCTCCATATGAAGCAGTGGATGCATGTTACGGCGGATATTTGTATACACTGGAATGTCAATTTGCTTACGAATGGCATGCAAATGTTTTTTTCCCGTTGCAGTAAGTCCGAGCAGACGAATATAGGGTATGGAAGTAATGGATGACAACTTGTCTAAGTCTCGTTTTTTGGTATTTGTCAAAAGGTGCACGAACATACGCTGTAGCCTTGTCCAAGTGTACCGTTTTGTTTTGATGGCTTCCATCCAGGATTCAAAAGAGGTAGCAGTTTTTGCAGTTTTTTTAAGTCGGTGTTCGAGCCCCTCATCAACTCCCTGGATAGCAGCCAGCTCCTTCTCTGTCATGGTTAGCACGCGATAATGCAAATATGGAAAATAAGTTTCCCAACGGTGCCAGGTAGTTGTTTGCTTCTGGTAACGGTTCAGTTGTTCAATGGTCGCTTCTGGAATTGTTGCGGCAACATCTTTGGTAATGGTGCCGTTTGTGATCAGCTGGCTGCGAATACTTGTCGCACTAGCGATGGAACTGGTAATGGTTTGATCATGATATCCGCTTTTACTTCGTTTAATGGTGACTGCTTGGATCGGCAGGTTATTTTCCATTATTTGTTTTACATAACTAAACCCCAGAATGTTGTTTGGTTTGGTCAAATCAAACCCCGCTTGCTGCAATCCAATTTCCTGATAAGCGACCCGACTCGCTTCCGGATAAGAAAGTCCTTGTGCTAGTTGTTGTTTAACGGTCATATGGAAATGCTCTGATTGGCTGGTAAATGTTTGAAACCCATTGATAAAGTCAGAAACATTACCTGATTCACTTCCAAAGCAAATTGCATCAACCCCTAGCGCATTTAAGGTAAGTACCGATCCCTTGGCGAATAGATCACTGCTTTGCACCGCAAAAGCATAAGGAAGTTCGGCAACGATATCGATGCCACTGGCAATGGCTGCTTTTGTGCGATGAAATTTATCAATGATTGCCGGCTCCCCACGCTGCAGAAATGACCCGCTCATCACGGCAATCATACAATCGGCATTCGTGACTCGCTGCGCCTCTCGGAGATGGTGTACATGTCCATTGTGAAACGGATTATATTCAACGATTAATCCACATGCTTTCATCTATTCCACTCCTATGTAAAATATGCTACTATTAAGTTTAGCAGAAAATAACGAAAGGCGCACCTTGACAGGATGGATATGAAAGGAAAAGGGAAGACTATAAAGAGCTTTTAGTTGATCTGTAAAGAAAATATGTTGACAAAAGACCAATTTAATTTTAAAATTACTTTTGTTGCACTTTCGAGGTGATGACGATGAAATTCCCGGTTAGTCGAATAAAGCAAGGTACTTATAATGAGCCATTTGTGTTTGATGATGTTGTTGATGTTTCGGAATTGGAAACGATGAACAATGACATTCGCGAAATTGGCGAGGTACATGTTTTTGGCGAATGTATATTACAGGGGGAACAGCTTGTTTTTTCATTTACCATAGAAGGTACAATGATTCTTCCTTGTGCGCGGACATTGGTTGATGTTCCTTATCCATTTAATATTAAAACGGATGAAGTGTTTACCCTTTCCAGGTTTTATGGGGAGGAAGAAGCAGAAAACGAAATTCATCCAGTTGATGGAGAAATACTTGACTTAACACCATATATAAAGGAAAATATCTTATTAGAGGTTCCGTTTCGTGTGTTTTCTGATGATGCAAATGCTATAGAACATGCACCGGTTAAAGGTGAAGGATGGGATTTTATTTCGGAAGAGAACAAGGAGAACCCGGTTGATCCGCGTTTCAAAAAATTGGAGTCGTTATTAAATGATAATGAGAAAGAAAAATAAGAATGACTCGTTCATTTTTACGTTCATTTGAAGGAGGTGTAAGTCATGGCAGTACCTAAAAGAAGAACTTCTAAAAAAGTAAAGAATCAGCGTCGTACTCATAAAAAATTACACGTACCTGGCTTGATCGAATGCTCGAATTGTGGTGAATTAACTAAACCACATCATGTTTGCAAAGCATGTGGGCATTACGATGGAAAAGAAGTAGTAAGCAGCCTTTAAGAGATTAAGCAGATCACTAGGATTAGTGGTCTGCTTTTTTTCAATAAGACCCGGGAGACCTGTTCTAAATCACCGATAAATGTTGTGAAGCCGTCGATAATGGAAATCACGTCAAATTAGACGGTAATCCACTATACAATCACGCATGCAGGGTGTGCTTTAATAGTAGATCTGACTTGTTGTCCTTTTGTCCAAGTAAAAATAGTTATTCTATCACTCCTATTTATTGCATACATTTTATAGCAGTAGAAGGAGGGATGTTATGGAGGCAACTCGGCAAGATGCATGGACGAAAGATGAAGATATTATTTTAGCTGAAACCGTCATTCGCTATATTAGAGAAGGACAGACACAATTGGAAGCATTTAAAGATGTGGCTAAGCAATTGTCACGGACATCTGCGGCCTGTGGCTTTCGCTGGAATGCAACCATTCGTAAGTCATATCAGGATGCGATTCAACATGCCAAGGAGGAACGTAAAAGGGCAGGGAGAAAACAGGTTTTTAATGATGCGGAACCATCAGAAAATGCGAAACGAGATACCATAGACACGGCAATCTCCCTATTGGAAAAAATGAAAAGGGACTATGTGATGGAAAATCAACTAACCCACCAGGAACAAGAAAAAATGATTGCTCATTTAAAACAGGAAAACGAAGCGTTGAAAACACAGAATCAACGGTATGAAGCTGCATGGAAAGAAATGGGGGAATTGTGGAACTGGGTAACGAATGAACAGTCAACGTGAGCGGCTGTTCGTTCACCTCAGATACGATTGCTTCAGAAAAGTACCAGAGTATAAAGCAAAAGACATGAATGATGATGCATCCATTCATGTCTTTTGCGTATTGTACTGGCTTACTCTTTTTCCTGAACGCCTTCAGGTGTCCAAATTAATGGATTCTCACCAAAATCGCGTTCCATTTCATATTTGGCCTTTTGAAAGTTCATTTTCTCCCAAAAGCCCTGGGAATTAATTAATGGATTGGTTTTAATTGGCTTATTGTCCTTTTTTGCAAAATCCACGAGCGCTTTTCCAATGCCTTTTCCGCGATAGTCTGGCAGAACTTCCAGCTTCCATAAAACCAGGTAGTCCTGTGGGGGTTCAAAATAGTTATCATACTTTTTACTGACCGTGTATAAACTCATCCGTGCAGCTAATGAGTTACCATAATAGACCCCATAGAATGGCGATTCACTATTATTTTCTACAATATTGTTTCGCAAGTCATCCAGCATGGACAACTCTTGATTGCCATAGGCAGTAAATCGTTCAAACTCCTCCAATGTTTTATAATTAATCAACAGTCTTTCAACTTTTACATTACTCATAGTACTTCCCCCTCGTTGTCAGAAATCCAATTTAGCGTGTATATATATAGTATAATATAAAATGTAGTAGGAATGAAATAAAACACTATCCAGATTTAAAAAATTTCATAATCTTATACACACAAACACATCTGTATTTGCTACAATTTAGAAAGAAATATAGAAGGGAAGAGCAAGGGATGAAGATTGGTATTATTGGCGGGGGTGCGATTGGCCTGCTTTTGGGCGCATATCTTTGCCGTGACCACAATGTTACGATCTACGTACGCAGAAACAGGCAAAAACAACTCATCAATGAACATGGCATCTTTATCGAGCGTAATAGCCGCTCATTTCCACTTCGCGCATTATTATCGAGTGAACTGCAAGCAGAAGACTGTTACGTGGTTTGTGTAAAGCAGCAACAGCTTGGTAATGTGCTTCATTTGCTGACCAGACAAGTTCGACAAAGCCCGGTCTTATTTTTGCAAAATGGGATGGGACATGTAGATCTGTTACATCGAATAGGTGGATCCGTTTATGTGGGTGTGGTGGAACATGGGGCGTTGAAGGTAGCTGACAATGTTGTGGCCCACACCGGAGCGGGTCGTATAACAGTTGCGGTCTACCATGGTAAAACAGCCGGCTTGCTAGCAATCGTTGATAATTGGCATCGGGATGATTTTCCGGTTGAACGTACCGGTGACTGGAAATTGTTGCTTGGAAAAAAACTGATTGTGAATGCGGTAATCAATCCTTTAACAGCATTGTTTGATGTTGTAAACGGTGGCATTATTGATAATCCAGATATCCGATCCCTGGGACAACAACTATGTTTTGAAGGATGCGAGGTACTTGGCCTGGATGCTTCTCAACAATGGGAGCATGTACAAACGGTCGCGATGAATACCAGGGAGAATGTTTCTTCGATGTTGAAGGATATCCGAGAACAGCGCCAGACAGAAAATGAAGCGATATCCGGTTATTTGTTAAAGCATACTAAAAAAAGAATTCCATATACGTCATTTGTATACACCAGTATTAAAGCGATGGAGAAGAAGGGACTTATTGAATAAATATGAGAGATTTTATTATTAATCTGGTCGCATTAATCATTACGGTCCCCATTATGGTGACATTTATGATTTATTATATTTCAAGAAAAATGTCCCGGCAAAAATGGAGGGCTGTTCACAACGCGGTTAATTGGACGACGATCTTATATATTCTTGCCGTTCATACACTGCTATTCGTCATATTTAATCGGGTTTTATATGGCTGGTTCATTGTATTCCTTCTCTCTGTTTTTTCTATCATTCTATTCACCCAGTGGAAAAGCAGAACCGAAGTGGAATTTGCTCGGGCGTTTAAAATTTTTTGGCGGCTATCATTTTTGTTGTTTTTCGGTATGTACATAGCGTTGATATCCATTGGACTGATCCAGCAGTTATGTTACTAACTAAATCAGGTACTTTTGCTTTTCTAAACAGAATGCATGAAATTATCATTTGTTTTCTGTACAATACGTAGTGGATATTACTCAACATTTTTAAAGGAGTACGAAATCAATGCGAATCAACCCTATTTCGTTACAAAAACAATCGAAACTAATAAATGATTATCGAAATAATGAACAAATGATTATGGATTTTTTTGATTATCATCCATTTGAACAATCCAGCTACCAAAAAAGGGTGCAAGATTTACATGAGCGGTTTTTCAACAGAGAACAATTAACAAAAAACTTGGCAACGATTAACAGTCAATGGGATGCTCCTGATTCTACCCATGCGAATATAAATAAATTACGTGATCCAAACAGTGTAGTTGTTATTGGAGGTCAACAAGCAGGGTTATTAACTGGCCCCATGTATACAATTAATAAAGTGATTTCGATTATCCAACTGGCTCGCCAGCAGGAAGAGGAGCTATCTATTCCTGTTGTACCTGTGTTTTGGATTGCTGGGGAGGATCACGATTTTGACGAAATGAATCATATTTTTCTGCCGAAAATTCCGCAGATGAAAAAGTACAAATTGCCGCAGCAAATGGATCAAAAAATGCCGGTATCAGCAATAAAAAAAGATGATGTATACGCAAAACAATGGATTGACACGCTGTTTTCCCAGTTGCAGGAAACAGCACATACTAAATCCTTATATCATACAATTGTCGACTGCTTGGATAAGTCTGCTTCCTATGTTGACTTTTTTGCACGGGTGATTTTTGAACTGTTCCCCAATGAGGGCGTTGTACTAGTTGATTCCGCGCATCCATTATTGCGACAGCAAGAGAGTGGTCATTTTTTAGCGATGATCGATAACCAGCAGCAGATCAGCGATGGTGTTTATCGAAGTGAACAGCGTTTGAACCAATTAGGGTATGCTACATCACTTGGTGTCCAGCCGGACGACGCTCATTTGTTTTATACCCGGGGGGACGAGCGAATTTTATTGACCAGGAAGGATTCCGGGGAATGGGTTGGTAAACAGAATGACGTGCAGGTAACAACAACGCAGTTACAAGAAATTGCCGAGGCACAACCGGAATTACTTAGTAATAATGTTGTAACACGACCATTGATGCAGGAAATGCTCTTTCCGACGTTGGCGTTTATTGGCGGTCCCGGTGAAATAAGCTATTGGTCTGCATTACAGCCAGCCTTTCATGCGCTTGATATGACAATGCCGCCGGTTGTCCCGCGGCTGTCATTTACCATCATAGAACGGCATGTGGAAAAGCTATTACATAAGTATGGTGTAACACCTAGTGATGCTGTAAACAATGGTGTAATGCCAGAACGTGGGAATTGGCTGGCCGCACAAAATAATCCGCCAATCAGCTGCATGGCGGATCAGTTGAAGCGGGTGGTTGAGGAAGCGCATAAACCAATGCAGGAAGTTGCCGGTAAAATTCGGGCTGATTTAGGGGATCTTGCAGGCAAAAACTTGGATTATATATTCCGGGATATAGACTATTTAACGAAGCGGCTAAATAAGGAACTTGAAAATAAATACGCAAAAGAACTTTATGAATTTGATGTGATCCACGCCTCATTACATCCGAATAATGGGCTGCAAGAACGCGTTTGGAATCCATTGCCGTGGTTAAATTGGCATGGAAATGATTTTATTGGAGAATTAACCAACAAACCGTGTTCATTTACGGATGAGCATTACCTTGTTTATCTTTAATGCGATGGAAAGAGAGAAGTTACAAAATAAAATAGGTGGAGTATTCTCTACCACTTTCTACCACAAAATTTTAAAAAGCTGTCCTTTATAGCTTAACGAGCTGTACTCGTTTGCAAAACGAACCGCATTACAACCTATGTTTGCGGTCGTTATGGCAAATGATCCATGTACCGTTTATGCTAATGAGGACGGCTTTTTTTAATGTTATTTTGCTATGACAATAGACCCAATTTTGGCTGTTGGATATTTTTTTGAAAAATAGAGTGGTGAATTGTGGGGGATTGTGGTAATATGAATACATGAAAGTGGGGAGAATCCTATGTTCATGGGTGAATTTCAACATAATATTGATACAAAGGGTAGAATTATTGTTCCTGCCAAGTTCCGTGATGAGCTTGGTGACAGCTTTGTTATTACCCGTGGATTGGATAAATGTTTATTCGCTTACCCAATGAATGAATGGAAAATTCTTGAAGAAAAACTAAAAAAACTCCCACTTACCAAAAAAGACGCTAGAGCATTCACCCGTTTTTTCTTTTCTGGAGCGGTCGAATGCGAAGTTGATAAACAGGGCAGAATAAATATTCCACAGCCATTAAGAAACTACGCCGTATTAGATAAGGAATGTGTCGTTATCGGTGTATCCAATCGAATCGAATTTTGGGCTAGCGAGAATTGGGAAGACTACTTTAACGATTCAGAGGAGTCATTTGCAGAAATCGCTGAGAATCTAATGGACTTTGATATTTAATGTGGGGAAATCGCTAGTGACGATCCATAGAACTTGCGCAGTCCCAATGAACCCCATCCCTGTTGAAATAGGTGGAAAAAATATGTTTGAACATTACAGTGTATTAAAAGAAGAAGCAGTGAAGGGCTTGGCAATCAAACCAAATGGTACATATGTCGATTGTACAGTTGGCGGTGCAGGACATGCTGAACAGATTGCATCACGTCTAGCCAAGGATGGGTTACTCGTAGCTTTTGACCAGGATATAGATGCGTTACAAGCAGCTGCTAAGCGCTTGGAACCCTATCTCGATCGCGTGCAATTTGTCCACGCCAACTTTCGGAAGCTGGAGCAGAAATTGGCGGATCACAGCATCGATCATGTAGACGGGATTCTATTTGATCTTGGTGTCTCTTCCCCACAGCTTGATCGTGGGGACCGGGGGTTTAGCTATCAACACGATGCAACACTTGATATGCGGATGGACCAGGAACAGGAATTAACGGCATTTACCATTGTCAATTCCTGGGACTATGCACAATTAGTGAAAATATTTTTTACGTACGGAGAAGAGAAATTTGCCAAGCAGATCGCCAGGAAAATAGAGACATACCGTAAGACAATGCCCATTGACACCACCCACCAATTAGTGGAAGTTATTAAGGATGCGATTCCGGCGGCTGCTCGCAGAAAAGGCGGTCACCCGGCTAAACGGATTTTTCAGGCATTACGTATTGCCGTAAATGATGAATTGCAAGCATTTCTTGATGGGTTACATCAGGCTGCCAAAGTAGTTTCTGTGCATGGCAGAATCTCCGTTATTACGTTCCACTCCCTGGAAGACAGATTATGCAAACAAGCATTTAAAAAATGGAGCACACCAAAAGAAGTACCACGAAATTTACCAGTGATACCAGAGGGGCATGAAGCTCCATTTCAATTAATTACGAGAAAGCCGATCAATCCAAGTGATCAAGAACTGGAAGTGAATCGACGTTCACGGTCAGCTAAATTACGTATTGCCGAAAAAATAAACTACTGGAATGAAGAATTCACTTATAAAGAAGGGTGGAAGAAATCATGAGTGCAAGTCACGCTCGCAAATGGGAACAATCCTATCAAACTCAAGCGCCACAAAAAAAACAAGTAAAAGTTGTACGGAAGACAAGCTGGATTACGAAAGGAGAAAAAGTATTATATTCTGTAGCCAGTGCATGCTTGATTGCTGCGGGAATGTATATGGTTTCATTTTCCTCTTCAACCGATAGTCTTAATCGGGATCTTCAATCGCTTGAATCGACCGTCCAGGGCAAACAGGTAAAAAACGAAGGATTGCTTTATGAAATGAAGGAATTGTCCAGACCAGAACGGATCACTTCGATAGCTAAAAAACACGGATTAAAAATTCAAGATGCAGAGGTTAAGCATGCTAGCGCACTAAACAACTAACAAGGTGGATTAGGTATGAAAAAAAACAAGACAACACACTTCATGTCTGGAATCCTGATTCTTGTATTTGTTGCGATTTTTCTAACGGTAACTGGCAGATTTTTGTACATCCAAGCAACAGGTGAGATTAATGGTGTCTCATTAGACGAATGGGCAGCTCAGAAACGGACCACGTCATATAATCTTCCTGCAAACAGGGGAAAAATAATGGATAGTAACGGAATGACGCTTGCCTATGATCGGCCGACATTCCGTGTTTATGCTATTGTAGACGAAACGTATACTAACAACACTGAGAAGCCAATGCATGTTGTTGACCCAGAAAAAACTGCTGAAAAATTGGCTCCAATACTTGATATGGATAAAGCATCCATTCTTAAACGATTAGAAGATGGAATCAAAAATGATAAGTTCCAAGTGGAATTCGGTTCAAATGGGAAAGAACTAACCCAGCAGACAAGGGATAAAATTAATAAGCTCCATTTACCAGGTATTAAATTTGATAAAGAAGCACTTCGCTATTACCCAAATGGTATGTTTGCCTCGCAAATTATTGGATTCGCCCGCAAGAATGATGATGGTATATCCGGGGTTACGGGTATGGAGAATCAAATGAATAAAATATTAGCTGGGAAACAAGGGCATATTTCATACAAACGGGATAAATATAGCACAAAGTTATTAAAGCCAGAAGAGGTTATCCAAGAACCGGAAGATGGCAATAATGTTTACTTAACCATTGATCAAAAGGTGCAAACCATTTTGGAAGATGTCATGTCCCAGGTGGAGAAGAAATATAAACCAAAACGCATGACGGCTATTGTCATGAATCCAAAGAATGGTGAAATTGTGGCTATGAGTAATCGTCCAAGCTATAATCCTAATAAACTTTCAGATGTCGAGAACTGGTACAATGATGCTATTTCTACACCATTCGAACCAGGATCAACGATGAAGATGTTTACATGGGCCGCCGCGATTGAAGAAGGGGTTTATAATGGAGATGACACCTATAAATCTGGTCAATATAAAGTTAGTGAACGGGATAAGGCAATTCGTGACTGGAAACAATCATGGGGAACCATTACCTATGACCAAGGGTTTCAACGTTCTTCCAATGTTGCAGCAGCAAAGCTGGCATGGGAAAAGATAGGTTCTGATAAGTATCTGGATTATTTAAAAGCCTTTGATTTTGATGAAAAAACCGGGATTGATTTACCTGGAGAAGTACCAGGGAAAATATTGTATGATTGGCCAATTGAAAAGGTAACATCAGCTTTTGGTCAGGGGACTACGTTAACACCGATCCAGCAAATGAAGGCAGCATCTGCAATTGCCAATGATGGGAAAATGGTCAAACCTTATGTAATTTCGAAAATAACTGATTCCAAAACGGGCGAAATCATGAAAGAGACCAAACCAGAAGTTGTCGGTAAGCCGATTTCAAAAGGAACAGCGGATCATGTGAGAGATTTGCTCGAAACGGTTGTTACTGAGAAACATGGCACAGGGAAAATCTTTCATTTGGAAAATTACTCTGTAGCCGGTAAAACGGGGACTGCACAGCTGCCGGATTATGAAAATGGTGGATACCTTTTGGGGGAGGAAAATTATGTTTTTTCCTTTTTAGGGATGGCCCCTAAAGATGACCCGCAATTAATGATGTATGTTTCCGTTAAACAACCAAAACTGGATATGGAAAACTATGAATCCGGATCTGTCCCTGTATCGTTTATTTTTAATAATGTGATGAAGAATAGTTTGCGCTATTTAAACATCGAACCCGACAAAGATTCGGATCAGTCGGTTAATAGTATTGAAATACCGGAAATTACTGGTGAACCGACTAAACCATTGAAAAAACAACTTACGGATGCCGGATTGGATGTTACCACTATTGGAAATGGAAAAAAAGTAGTTGATGCAAGTGTCAGCAAAGGGGATAAATTATTACCGAATGATCACGTTTTATTAGTAACAGATAAACCGGCAATGCCAGACATTACTGGATGGTCATTACGTGAGGTTCTACGGTTTACTGACTTACTCCAACTTAAAGCGGAAACGATAGGAAATGGCTATGTTGTCAGCCAAAGCATTGAAAAAGGAAAAACGCTTCATAAAAACGATTATCTAGCTGTAGATTTACAGGGGCCAGATAAAGAAAAAAACAAGAAGAAAAAAGCTGGTGAAGAATAAGCGCTCCAGATGAAACAGTGTTCTATTCGGATTCTTTCATTCATATAGTGGATACAAGCCTGCCTATGAAAAGGGGATGTAAGATGAAACGTGTATCTGCTGTAACCGTAAGAAAACGAATAGTCACTGTTTTTCTTTGTGGATTATTAGTACTAGCTGTCATTGTCGTTCGGCTGGGCTATGTGCAATTTATGATTGGTGATAAGTTGATGGCAAAGGCCAATGATTCATGGACAAGGGATATTAAATTTCAGCCTGAGCGAGGAGAAATTTTGGATGAGAGTGGAGAAGTTTTAGCTGAAAATGTTTCCGCGCCGTCCGTGGTTGTTGTCCCTAGGCAAATTAAGAATCCGCAAAAAACGGCGGAACAATTGGCGTCGGTACTAGATATGTCTGTTGATAAAGCATATGAAGATGTCACCCAAGCAAAATCACAGGTAAGTATTCATCCAGAAGGACGTAAAATTTCCAAAGAACAGGAAAAAAACCTTCGCTCCCTTCAACTTGATGGTGTATACCTTGCCAAGGATTCAAAACGCAATTATCCGAATGGGAATGCACTATCGCATGTGCTTGGTTTTACGGGAATTGACAATCAAGGTTTAATGGGACTGGAGCTTTATTATGATGATAATCTTAGTGGGGAAGAAGGCAGTTTATCCTTTTATTCAGATGCCAAAGGAAAAAAACTCACCGATCTGGCAGATGTTTACCGTTCGCCAGTAGATGGATTGAATTTGAAAACGACCATTAATTCCAAGGTCCAAACCATTATGGAGCGTGAGTTGGACTTGGCCGTAGAGAAATATAATCCGGACGGGGCGTTGGCAATAGCGGTCAACCCTAAAGACGGCGGGATACTTGGAATGAGTTCGCGACCGAATTTTAATCCGGAAAATTACCAGGATGTAGATGCTGAAATATTTGACCGCAATTTACCAATTTGGAAAACCTATGAGCCAGGTTCCACATTTAAAATCATTACGCTGGCTTCTGCCCTGGAAGAAGGAAAAGTAGATTTGGACAACGATACGTTTAATGACGATGGATCCATTGATGTTGATGGAACTGAATTACACTGCTGGAAAAGTGGTGGTCACGGTCATCAAACTTATTTGGAGGTCGTTCAAAATTCCTGTAACCCCGGGTTTGTTAGTCTTGGTATGAAATTAGGGAAGGAAAAGTTATTCTCTTATATTGACCATTTTGGTTTTGGTAAGAAAACCGGGATTGATTTACAGGGAGAAGGAAACGGTATTTTGTTTAATCCAGAAAAAATTGGTTCGGTAGAAGTAGCAACAACCGCTTTTGGACAAGGGGTTTCGGTTACACCAATCCAACAGGTAATGGCTGTTTCTGCGGCCATAAATGGCGGGTATCTATACAAGCCGCACATTGCTGACGAATGGGTTGATCCGAAAACCAAAAAAGTGGTCGATAAAGTCAAAACAGTTACGAAAGATCGGGTGATTTCTAATGATACATCAAAAGAAGTCAGACGTGCATTGGAAAGTGTTGTTGCCAAGGGATCGGGCCGGCCAGCTTATATTGACGGCTACCGGGTTGGTGGAAAAACAGGGACTGCGCAGAAAGTAGGTCCAAATGGCGGTTATATGGAAAATAATTATATCGTCTCCTTTATTGGGTTTGCTCCTGCCGATGACCCGGAAATGGTCGTTTATGTAGCCGTTGATAATCCAAAGGGAACCGTACAATTTGGTGGTGTTGTTGCAGCCCCAATTGTTGGATCAATCATTGGGGACAGTTTACGGGCAATGGGGGTTGAGCCTAGAGAAGGCGGCCTGGATAAGGAATATGTCTGGCCGGAACAGCCAAAAATCGAAGTACCAGATTTAATTGGCCTCGACAAACGAAAACTGACAGAATATATGACGGATTTATCTGTTGAAACGAGTGGTTCAGGAGATTATATTGTCAACCAAGCACCACAGCCAGGAACAAAAGTAGAACAAGGCTCAAAAATCAGATTATATTTATCCAACAAAAAAGATCGTGCATCAGATTAAATTTTGCTATAATGATAATATCAAAAGCGAAGGCGCCCGATTAGGAGCGTATAGACTGCGCCCTGCCAAGCAGGGTGGTTCGGTGTTGCTGCGCAAAGCAGCGGTCTTAACCGAACATTCTTACCGCCAGAGATAAAGGAAACACGGTGAGCTGAGGGCTACAGGATGTAGGTCAGTTCGGTGTTGCGACAGGACGTCGCGGTTTTAACCGAACTTCCCCTGAACCGATGTTGACTTATCGTACGGAGGTGGTGAAGGAAGTCTATTAGCTCCTGGGCGCCGGAGCTAGACGATCAAAAGCGAAGGCGCCCGGTTAATTTGGTGCTATTGCTGGAGGAATAAAAGGAAACGTGCGCAGGTTGATTTAAGAGGGTGTGGGTCACCCTCTTAAAATTGCGCGTCTTTCAGAATACATATGTAGGTACAATTCAATTTAGTAAGGATGTTTATGATGAAATTAAATGAACTGCTTTTAGTATTACCTTTTTTCTCTACTGTTGAAGCAATTGACGCAATTGAAATTAATGATATTGAAATGGATTCTCGTGAAGTAAAACCGGGTAATCTCTTTGTTTGTATTAAGGGCTATACCGTTGATGGACACGATTATGTTGATCAGGCGATTGCAAATGGTGCTATAGCTATCATAGCAGAGAAAAAACTGGATACATCCGTACCAGTGATCACGGTATCCGATACCGCCAAAGCCCTGGCAATGCTTTCGGTTAAATTTTATGACTACCCCACAAGTAAATTTCCGCTTCTTGGTGTTACCGGTACAAATGGCAAAACAACCGTAACATATTTGCTTGAAGCCATATTTCATCAGCATAACAAGAAGACAGGTGTAATTGGTACCATTCAAATGAAGATTGGTGAAAAGGCCTATCCGGTGAAAAACACTACACCAGATACCCTGTTTTTACAAAAAATGTTTCATCAAATGGCAAAAGATCAGGTGCAAACAGCAATCATGGAGGTCTCCTCCCACGCGTTAGATCAGGGGCGTGTCCATGGGTGTGATTTTGATGTGGCGATATTTACAAATTTGTCACAGGACCATTTAGATTATCATCAATCAATGGATGACTATTTGCGGGCGAAGAGTCTGCTGTTTGCCCAATTAGGGAATAGTTATAATGAACAAACGAGCAAATTTGCTGTTATTAATGTGGATGATGCAGCAAGTGATTTATTAATACGCAGTACAGCCCAGCCGGTGATTACCTATGGTTGTGACAATCCGGCACAGGTTAGCGCGGAAAATATCCAATTAGATGCTGCAAAAACAACATTTACATTAACAACGCCAGTAGGGAATATTGCGATTTCCAGCAGACTGATTGGCATGTTTAATATCTACAATATGTTAGCAGCAAGTGCAGCAGCAATAACGATGCATGTACCGATAACGACCATTAAAGCGGCCTTGGAAACTATTTCAGGGGTTGATGGACGATTTGAACCGGTATTAGCTGGTCAATCATTTGCTACATTAGTGGATTATGCACATACGCCCGATTCCTTGGAAAATGTATTACAGACGATTAAGGGATTTGCCAAAGGGAACGTTTATGTTGTGGTTGGGTGTGGTGGCGATCGGGATAAGAAAAAACGTCCGTTGATGGCAGCTATTGCATTGAAATACGCAGACCTTGCCATTTTTACGTCCGATAATCCGAGAACAGAGGACCCAGAGGCGATCTTGAAAGATATGACAAAAGGGCTGTCAGCAAACAATTATGATGTGATTGTCAACCGAAAAGAAGCCATATCATATGCTATCGAGCAGGCAAAAGATGATGATATTGTCCTGATTGCCGGAAAAGGGCATGAAACGTATCAGCAGATTGGCACTGTAAAATATGATTTTGACGATCGCCAAGTAGCAAAAGAAGCGATTCAAGCTAAGGAGAATTGATATGATTTTTACCACCGAGTGGCTCTCCACACTATTTACGAATAGTAATGAAGAACTAATAACACCGATATCGATAAACAGTGTGATAACTGATAGTCGACAAGCGATGGATAATGCTTTATTTGTTCCATTGATTGGCGAAACGTTTGATGGCCACAATTATGTTAAACAGGCATTTGAAAATGGAGCCGTGGCGGCTATTTGGGATAAACAATATGAAGCACCATCTTTTTTGCCAACCGATTTCCCAATATTTGTTGTGGAGGACACATTAGCTGCCTTGCAAACACTGGCAGCGGCTTACCGGGAAAAGGTTAATCCGACTGTCATCGCTATTACCGGATCCAATGGTAAGACGACCACAAAAGACATTGTTGCGGCTGTTATGAAATCAACGTTTCGAACTCATTATACGAAAGGGAACTTTAATAACCATATTGGGGTGCCATTGACCATACTTTCCATGCCACCAGAAACTCAAATGCTGGTACTTGAAATGGGTATGAATCATTTTGGTGAAATAGAACTGCTTTCTAAACTTGCTAAGCCAGATTACGCAATTATCACAAATATTGGCGAATCACATATTGAATATCTTGGTTCACGTGCAGGGATAGCCAAGGCAAAACTGGAAATCACCCAAGGGCTAAACAAAGACGGTTATCTAATTATTGATGGGGATGAAGCATTATTGGAATCCTGGCATAACCAAAGACATGTAATGACATGTGGATTTAAGGACAGCAACATGATTGTGATTAATGATGTAAATGTGAAGCATCATGAAACTTCCTTTACTTTATCTGATGGAAGTGAGTATGCCATTTCTTTACTGGGTAAACATCATGCAAAAAATGCTGCCTATGCAATTGCATTAGGCAAACACTTGGGAATTGGTCTTTTTGCGATTCAACAATCGTTGCGGTCGCTGTCACTGACCTCCATGCGATTTGAAATGGTAACAGGAAAAGATGGGGTGTCAGTGATTAACGATGCCTATAATGCTTCACCAACATCGATGAAGGCAGCGATCGAAGTCATTAAACAAATGACCGGGTTTACCAACAAAGTGTTAGTACTTGGTGACATGTTTGAATTGGGCAGCTACAGCAAGGAATTGCACCAGTCGGTTGCAGAAGTGATTGATGATTCAATAACCGCGGTCTATACGTTCGGTGATTATGCAAAAGAAATAAGTCTGAAAGTAAGCAGGCAGCATGATTCGGTTACATGTAAACATTTTTCTGATCGCAATGCATTAACAGTTGCTTTACAGTCCTATTTGAAAAGAGATACACTTGTACTGTTTAAAGCTTCACGCGGGATGGAGTTTGAGTCATTTGTTCAGAAGATAAGCTAATAAATTATATCCATTGGTTCATGTGGCGGTTTTTGCACGAGGAGGAGAAGATGCAGTGAACATTTTTGTATTACTTATAACAATTGCAATAGCATTCCTAATAACCTTCCTATTATCTCCCATATTTATTCCTTTTTTACGGAGGTTGAAGTTTGGACAAAGCATACGTGAAGAGGGGCCAAAATCACACCTGAAAAAAACGGGTACACCAACCATGGGTGGAATCATGATTGTTATTAGTGCAGTCGTTACCTCGCTTATTATGGCAACTAAGTTAAGCAGCCCGATTAGCTATCAGCTTTGGTTGTTGATTTTTGTTGTTGTTGGGTATGGGCTGTTGGGGTTTTTAGATGATTTTATAAAAGTAGCTATGAAGCGAAATTTAGGTTTAACATCCAAACAAAAAATGCTTGGACAAATTATTATTGCCCTTGTTTTTTATTTTATTTTGCGCGCTCATGATTTTCCGACATACATTCAAATTCCGGGAACAGCCACACAATTCGACCTTGGGTGGGGTTATGCTATCTTAATTATTGTAATGCTTGTCGGATCATCCAATGCGGTTAACTTAACGGATGGACTTGATGGCTTATTATCCGGAACGGCAGCGATTGCTTTTGGCGCATTTGGAATCATTGCGTGGTATGACTTTTCCCAGTATGAAGTCATTATCTTTGCCCTGGCAGTTGTTGGTGCGCTGCTCGGGTTTCTCATGGTCAATGCGCATCCTGCTAAGGTATTCATGGGGGATACAGGGTCATTGGCGTTGGGTGGTGCAATTGCCGCTATTGCTATATTGACAAAACTGGAAATCCTCTTGGTGATTATTGGTGGTGTGTTCGTTATTGAAACATTATCTGTTATCATCCAGGTCATTTCTTTTAAAACAACAGGAAAAAGGGTATTCAAAATGAGTCCGCTGCACCATCATTATGAACTTCTAGGCTGGTCGGAATGGCGGGTTGTTACAACCTTTTGGTTAATCGGACTCGTTTTTGGTGCACTTGGCATATACATTAAGGTGGGCTTAGTTTGAATAAATTAACAGATTTTCCTTATTCGCATGTTCTTGTTTTAGGATTAGCCAAAAGCGGAACCGCTGCAGCAAAATTATTACTGGACAGTCACATAACTGTACGTGTAAACGATAAGAAGGCGTCCAATGATGATGAAAACGTGCAAGCACTGCGTCAGATGGGGGCAGAAGTAATTGTTGGTTCCCATCCTCTTGCTGTTTTAGACGGGATGGAACTGCTCGTTAAAAACCCTGGTATCCCATATGACAACCCGATTGTTCAAGCGGCGCAGGAGCGAAATATTCCAGTCATTACGGAAATTGAACTTGCTGGTAATATGGTGGAAGGATCGATTATCGGGATTACCGGTTCAAATGGAAAAACGACTACAACTATGCTAACGGCCCAAATGCTTTCAGCAAGCAAAGAACCTGTTCAACTTGCTGGTAATATTGGTACAGTGGCGAGTGATGTTGCGCGAACACTAAAGCCGGAAGAAAAAATGGTTCTTGAACTGTCCTCTTTTCAGTTAATGGGCATTCAGACGTTTAAACCGAAAATAGCAGTGTTGTTAAATATTTTTTCTGCACATTTAGATTATCATGGCAGCTTTGAAAACTATAAAGCGGCGAAATGTAATATTTTCGAGAATCAGACGGCAGACGATTACTTAATTTATAATGCTGATCAAGAAGTAGTGGCAAGTGCAGTGAAATCGGCTGATGCAACGTTCGTTCCTTTTTCAACAAAGCGGAAACAGGAAAATGGCGCATGGGCGGATGATACAAGTATCTATTTCAAAAACGAGAAAATCATAGATAAGCGGGAGATTGCTCTTGTCGGTGAGCACAGCTTGGAAAATATATTAGCAGCGGTCAGTGCTGCTAAGTTAAGCGGTGCTGTAAACGATGGAATTCGCGAAGTTTTAACGACCTTTACCGGTGTACGACATCGATTGCAGTATGTGGATACTATAAATAAGCGGATTTTTTATAATGATTCCAAGGCAACCAATATACTGGCAACCCAGAAGGCATTGTCTTCTTTTCAGGCACCCACCATTTTACTGGCAGGCGGATTAGACCGTGGTAATGGTTTTGATGAGTTACTTCCTTATCTTACCAATGTTAAAATGATGGTGCTGTTTGGAGAAACAAAGAAAAAATTGCAAAGCCTTGCTAAACGGGCGGGGATTCAAACTACCATGTGTGAGAATGTAGAAGATGCGGTTCATATCGCATACGAAAAATCTAATCCTGACGATGTGATATTGCTGTCACCAGCGTGTGCGAGCTGGGATCAATATCAAACATTTGAAGAAAGAGGTGACATGTTTGTGCAAGCCGTGCATACATTAGTATAGGGGCTTGTTTCAAACCAACTGCCACATGGAAAAAGGAAGGACAAGCTATCTATCTTGCCATTTTTCCATGTTAACTTGAGATAGCCCCAATTCCGGATGATGGATATGGGGTGTTTTATTTGTTACGGAAATTATTTAAACAGCAAAATGCACCAGATTACACACTGCTGGGAATTATTTTTGCTTTGTTAATTGTTGGAATTGTGATGGTTTATAGTTCATCATATATCTGGGCGGATTATAAATATGGGGACAGTATTTTCTATTTGAAACGGCAAATATTGTTTACAGGTGTCGGTGTGGTTGCGATGTTTTTTATCATGGCCATTCCTTATGGAACGTGGCAGCGATATGCGAAGGTCATTTTGTTTGGTTGCTTTGGATTACTTTTGCTCGTGTTAATTCCTGGAGTCGGAATGGTTCGAGGCGGTGCGCAGAGCTGGATAGGTGTCGGAGCGTTTAGTATCCAGCCATCTGAATTTATGAAACTTGGATTGATTATTTACCTGTCCGTTTACCTGGCCATTCATCAGAAGTATATTACATCATTTAAAAAGGGCTTTCTTCCGTCATTATTACTAGTGTTTACCGCGTTTGGACTGATTATGCTGCAGCCTGATCTTGGAACAGGAATTGTGCTTGTGTTGACATGTATGATCTTGATTTTTGCAGCAGGAGCTAGAATTTCGCATTTTGTCGGACTCGGGATCTTGGGGGTTATTGGATTTTTATTGTTAATTATTTCCGCACCATATCGGATTAGCCGGATAACCGCATTTTTAAATCCATGGGATGATCCGCTTGGCGACGGATTTCAAATAATCCAGTCATTATACGCGATTGGACCAGGTGGATTAATGGGGCTGGGACTTGGCAACAGTATCCAGAAATACTTTTATTTGCCTGAGCCACAGACAGACTTTATTTTTGCGATATTAGGTGAGGAGCTCGGTTTTATTGGCGGTGCACTGTTAATTGCTTTGTTTGGTTTATTATTTTGGCGGGGTATCAAAATTGCATTAGCGGCGCCGGATGCGTTTGGACGTTTTCTGGCATTAGGTATCGTATCGATGTTGGTAGTTCAAGTGATGATCAATATTAGTGTTGTTATTGGGCTGATTCCAGTTACAGGAATTACCCTGCCATTCTTAAGCTACGGGGGATCATCACTCACACTGACCCTTTGCTCTGTTGGTATCCTATTAAATGTAAGCCGTTATTCTTCCATTTAGATAGAAAATAGAATAATCTTCACTCATTTTACTGTGCTTCTTTAGGTGAAGCCTTTTTTCTACCTAAACAATAGGTAATAAGAACTACATGTTTACATGTGATTTATGATATAATTTTTGTACGACCATAAACGGCAGAGAGGATGCCGTTAATTTTTATACAAAGGAAGAAAAGAATGGGTGAAAAGAAAATTGTTTCGATTGAAGATCGAATCCCGAAATTGAAACAAGCTCGAAAAAAGAAAGCAAACAGACGGTTAATATTTTATCTATCTATTTTTTTCTTACTCATTTCCTTGATTGTCTATTTACAATCACCATTAAGTCATGTAAAGTCAATGTCGATTACAGGAAATTCCTTGGTTTCAGACAAAGAGATTCGTGAAAAAAGCAAGATAACTACGAAAACAAATATCTGGACCATTAATGCGAAAAAATTAAAACAAACATTGCGTAAAAACCCTGCAATTAAGTCGGTAGAAGTAACTAAAAAATTGCCACGGACAGTTCATATTGAGGTAACCGAATATGATCGGGTGGGTTATGTCAAACAAGATAATGTTTATCATCCAATTTTGGATAATGGGCAAGTGATCACATCATTCAAAATGAAGTCGATAAACGGGGATGCTCCATTGTTAATGGATTTTTCAGAGGAATCATTCTTGCATAAAATGACCAGTGAACTACATGCGCTTCCTAAAAGTATTTTGAACATGATATCAGAGGTTCATTGGAAGCCAACCGAGGATAATAAGTATAAAATTATGCTGTACATGAATGATGGTTTTCTGGTTGACGGATCGATCCGGGAATTTACAGAAAAGATGAAGGTGTATCCTTCGATTGTAAGTCAGCTTGACCCAGATAGTAAGGGAATAGTTCATATCGGGGTCGGTGCTTATTTCGAATCATTCGATAAAGATAAAAAGAAAAAGGAAAGTCAAGACGATGGGGAAGAATAGCAAGCTTCCTGATTTGTTTCTTCAAAGATTTTGGGCACGGTCCTGGAAGTCCGTATGTCACATGGAATTGTGGGAATCCAACAGTAAAGCTATCAGATAACTCAGACATACCTAGTAACGTCCCTCGATGAAGAATATAATAAAAAAGAAGATATTAACGATTGGAAAGCCATATACAACATGCTGGTAACGAAGTATGTAATATTGGTAAGGAAGCAGCATCTGTAATTCATCCATTTATTTCCATTAATAGAATTAATCACCCTACCTTTACGTGAACAGATTGTGGTAGGATTACTTATATACTTCATTTTTAGCGACTCTGGCTTTATTTAAGAAAAATGAAAAAAGTAATGGAAAATAAAAGGGATATGCACTTTTATTGTAGAATTACTTTATATATCTCTTATTTTGGTATATTCTTATCACTTTTTAATTTATAATGAAAGAAAGAATACATTACAGGTTTAACAATCTGGTTTTTAGTTGATCAGATGCTTGAATTGGGAGGTGCCTTTCATTGGACAACAGTGAAATACTAGTGAGCTTGGACGTAGGTACATCAAAAATTAAAGTAATTATTGGTGAAGTTTTAAACGATTCATTAAATATTATTGGTGTAGGTAGTGCAAAATCAAATGGCATGAAAAAAGGGGCCATTGTTGATATCGATCAAACCGTTCATTCGATCCGTAACGCTGTGGAGCAGGCCGAGCGAATGGTAGGTATGCAAATTGACCGGGTAGTGGTAGGTATCGATGGAAACCATGTTCAGCTGCAAGCCTGTCATGGTGTTGTTGCTGTACAAAGTGAAGACAGAGAAATTGGTGATGAAGATATTACCAGAGTGATCGACGGAGCACAAGTCGTCTCCATTCCGCCAGAACGGGAAATTATTGATGTCATTCCCAAACAATTTATTGTGGATGGATTGGATGAGATAACCGATCCACGAGGAATGATTGGTGTTCGTTTGGAAATGGAAGGAACGATTATTACTTGCTCTAAAACCGTTTTACATAATATTTTAAAATGTGTGGAACGCGCCGGATTGCAAGTGTCTGATATTTGTTTGCAGCCGCTTGCCGCGGGTTCGATCGCCTTATCGAGAGATGAGAAGAATCTTGGAGTTGCCCTGATTGATGTTGGGGGCGGGTGTACAACAATATCTGTTTTTGAAAATGATCATTTAGCAGCAACCAGTGTTATTCCACTTGGTGGTGATAACATCACGAAGGATCTATCTATTGGATTAAGGACATCAACGGAGGAAGCGGAAGATATTAAGTTGAACTATGGACATGCCTTCTTCGACGATGCCCAAGAGGAAGAAACATTTCACGTATCGACAATTGGCAGTAATACCTCACAAACGTTTAACCAGTTGCAAATTGCTGATATGATTGAAGCTAGATTGGAAGAAATTTATGCTTACGCCGAACGGGAAATTAGACGGATGGGGTATCATGGATTGCCAGGAGGATATGTTCTGACAGGTGGTACAATGAAAATGCCTGGCGTTCTAGAACTTGCACAAGATTTGTTCCAGGCGAATGTTCGAATGTCATTACCAGATTACATAGGCGTCAGAGAGCCACAGTTTACGGCTGGGGTAGGAATCTTGCAATTTGCTTATCGTAATGCGAAAATACAAGGAAAAGATTTATTTCCTTCCGTACTTGTAAATTCATATGAAGAAAAACCAAAACGAACAAAAAAGACGTCACAACCAGTAGAAAAAACGGAAAAAAAGAAAAAAGAATCTGGAATCGCAAATCTATTTAAATACTTTTTCGACTAATGTAAAAGTGCAGGCGCCAGTTAGCGGCGTATGTGCTGTGACCAAGCAACACGGGTGGTTCGGTATTACTTCCAAAGTAAAGAAATAGATTCCGGAGACTCTAGTAATTTTGTTTATTTTAGGAGGAACGTATATGTTGGAGTTTGACACAAATATGGATCAACTGGCGACAATAAAAGTAATCGGTGTTGGCGGTGGTGGAAACAACGCTGTGAACCGTATGATTGAGCATGGTGTGGAAGGCGTTGAATTTATTGCAGTCAATACCGATTCGCAAGCATTAAATTTATCAATGGCGGAAGTAAAGCTGCAAATCGGCGGAAAGCTGACACGCGGTCTAGGCGCAGGTGCTAATCCGGAAGTCGGCAAGAAAGCGGCTGAAGAAAGTAAAGAGCAAATTGAAGAAGTGTTGCAAGGTGCGGATATGATCTTTGTTACAGCTGGAATGGGCGGTGGAACTGGAACTGGTGCTGCACCAATCATCGCACAAATTGCTAAAGATTTAGGGGCGCTTACTGTAGGCGTGGTAACCCGCCCATTTACGTTTGAAGGAAGAAGAAGATCAACGCAAGCAATTTCGGGAATTGATACACTGAAAAGCTGTGTCGATACATTAATTGTAATCCCGAACGATCGCCTGCTTGAGATTGTCGATAAAAACACCCCAATGTTAGAAGCCTTTCGTGAAGCAGACAATGTACTTCGCCAAGGTGTACAAGGTATCTCCGATTTGATTGCCAAGCCTGGGCTTATTAATGTGGACTTTGCCGATGTAAAAACAATTATGTATGATAAAGGTTCTGCCCTAATGGGGATTGGTATTGCAACTGGGGAAAACCGGGCAACAGAAGCAGCCAAAAAAGCTATTTCTTCTCCATTACTGGAAACCTCAGTCGATGGTGCA
This sequence comes from Lentibacillus songyuanensis, assembly GCF_039548255.1. Classification (NCBI taxonomy): domain Bacteria; kingdom Bacillati; phylum Bacillota; class Bacilli; order Caryophanales; family Bacillaceae; genus Lentibacillus; species Lentibacillus songyuanensis. The sequence continues at coordinate 138,688 of NZ_JBCLVH010000002.1, read as the reverse complement.
CACGGTATTTTGATGAACATTACAGGCGGTGGCAATTTAAGCTTGTATGAAGTGCAGGAAGCGGCTGATCTTGTTACAACGGCTGCTGATACTGAAGTGAATGTCATCTTTGGATCTGTTATTAATGAGAACTTGAAGGATGAGATTATTGTAACGGTTATTGCTACCGGATTTGATGAAAATCAAGTAGCTGACCAGCAGCAAAAGACCAGACCGATAACGAATAATAAACAGCATGCCGCAACGAAATTAAATGATGATTTACCACAGCGTGAATCAAGAAACACGGTGAAACAACAACAGCCTGTTAAACAAGAGGATGATACATTGGATATTCCAACATTCTTAAGGAATCGAAATAGAAGACGGTAAACAAAGCGTAAAGCAAACGGACTCCATTAATCCGTTTGCTTTTTTCTTTGCTGTTTTCCAAAGGTTTTTCCATTAAAATGTATGCTTTAATTGACCGAATACATGCCTTTTATTCGGTCATATATGCATGGTTTAAATGACACCAATCACATGAATACAGTATTTTGCTTGTAGAAAATCTTTTTTGTAATTTCTCCATGTTTTCTCGACATTTTTTATCTAATGAGTGGATGAAAAGGCTTGCAGCAGGAAGGTTTGTTATGAATCCTTTTCCATGGTTAAATTAACGGTGTTTTTTTACCGACAAACTCCCCGATAACCTCTTAAAATTAGCACCATTACGCATACAAGAAGTGACAGACTTTGCCGGGCAAGTCCGCTATACTTTTTTTAACGTATCATTTTCAGCATTGTTTCCAAAATAAAAGATTGAAACGCGCAGAAAGGAAGTGCAGTGTGACCATTTACCTTGATGCTGTCTGGTTATTAAATTTTCTATTAGACATGATGCTGCTGATGCTTACACAGATTTTAGCCAAGGACAGCTCAAGAAAAATCAGACTGATGTTTGGTGCATTTGTAGCATCGATTTTAGTGCCTATTTCATTATATTATCCGGATTCCATTTTTACGACTGTTATAGGCAAACTATTGTATTCTGTGGTGATTATTTTATGCTCCTTTCGTTTTCATTCGATCCATCGGCTACTTAAAATGCTGCTGTTATTTTACTTTAGTACGTTCTCGATCGGAGGTGGTTTGATAGCCATACATTTTTTGCTGCAAAATCCTGTTGGGCTATCGGTAAACGGGATTTTAACCTTTAATAAAGGGTATGGGGATCCAGTGAGCTGGTTATTTATTGTAGTGGGATTTCCGATTGTTTGGGTCTTTACGAAGAACCGTATGGACAAGCACGCGGCTGATAAGATCCGTTACGACCAGTTATATCCGGTAACCATTCAATTAGACAACCGGAGCAATTCGACGACGGGATATATTGACAGCGGCAACCAATTAGCCGATCCATTAACGAAAAAACCCGTTATTATCTGTGATAAACAATTTTTGATGCACTGGTTCACCGAAGACGAATGGAACAAGTTAAAAAGCGCCCAAGAGGAACTTGATTTTGACAGTATACCAGAACGATGGCAGAACCGAATCCAGCTTGTACCATTTCAAGGTGTCGATGGCAAGCGCTTATTCATGTTAACGATTAAACCGGATAATATCATCATTTATTATGACAACGAGAAAATTATAACAAGCAAAGCATTGATTGGCATTCAATTTGCCACATTAACGGATGATGGAAGCTATCATTGTTTATTACATCCACAAATTATTAAACTAGCGGCAGTGCATTCCGCATAGGCAAACACTGGTAACTAGAACATTGCCGTGTGAAGGACAAAGTGAAAAAGCATGTTCAGCAAATCAGGAGATAACAAAAAAGGGGAGATCGTTTTTGAGTAAATGGAAATTAAGGATACGTTTGTGGTGGTATAACACACTAATGAAATTGGGAGTTAAATCTGATGAAATCTATTATATTGGGGGGAGTGAGGCTTTACCACCACCATTATCCAAAACAGAAGAGCAAGAGTTGCTTGAGCGGTTACCAAAGGGAGATAAAGCAGCTCGGGCGATGTTAATTGAGCGAAATTTACGATTGGTTGTATACATAGCCCGTAAATTTGAGAATACCGGAATTAATATTGAAGATTTAATCAGCATTGGAACCATTGGACTCATCAAGGCAGTTAATACGTTTAATCCGGAAAAGAAAATAAAGCTGGCAACCTATGCGTCACGCTGTATTGAAAATGAAATTCTGATGTATTTGCGCAGAAATAATAAATTGAAATCAGAAATTTCGTTTGATGAACCATTAAACATCGACTGGGATGGAAATGAGTTATTATTATCCGATGTATTGGGAACGGATGTTGATATTATTACCAGGAATTTAGAATCGAATGTTGACAAACATCTTTTAAAAAATGCCTTATCCCAACTAAACGATCGAGAAAAACAAATCATGGAACTTCGCTTCGGATTAGTTGGTGAAGAAGAAAAAACACAAAAAGATGTTGCTGATATGCTTGGCATTTCCCAGTCGTATATTTCACGTCTGGAAAAGAAAATAATTCGCCGGTTAAAAAAAGAATTTAATAAGATGGTTTAGTCCTTATTCATAGCTGAATAGCGACTATTTTCTTTCGTTTTTAACACAAATTACGTTGCATAAAAAACTTCCCTTGGTGAGATACTGTCCATGAACAGCATCTCCAACGGGAGGGTAGAAGAATGATCAGACATAAAGTAGAGATATGCGGCGTTGATACATCAAAATTACCCGTGTTGAAAAACGAAGAAATGAAAAAACTATTTGTCAAAATGCAAGCAGGAGATATTTCAGCTAGAGAGGAACTGGTTAATGGAAATTTGCGATTGGTGTTAAGTGTGATCCAGCGATTCAATAATCGTGGCGAGTATGTGGATGATTTATTTCAAGTAGGGTGTATCGGATTAATGAAATCAATTGACAATTTTGATTTAGGACATAATGTAAAGTTTTCCACCTATGCGGTACCAATGATTATTGGTGAAATCAGACGATACTTACGGGATAATAATCCCATTCGCGTATCCAGGTCGTTACGCGATATTGCATATAAAGCATTACAAGTTAGAGAAAAATTGATAAATAAAACATCGAAAGAGCCGACACCAATGGAAATTGCCGAGGAAATGGGAGTTCCCCATGCTGATATTGTTTTTGCAATGGATGCCATTCAGGATCCAGTATCATTGTTCGAACCAATTTACAATGATGGTGGTGATCCGATTTTTGTAATGGATCAGCTAAGTGATGACAAGGAAAAAGATGATTCATGGGTGGATAAGTTAAGTTTAAAAGAAGGAATGATTCAACTAAATGCCAGGGAAAAAATGATCCTGAATAAACGTTTTTTTCAAGGGAAAACGCAAATGGAAGTTGCCGATGAAATTGGTATCTCTCAAGCACAGGTCTCCCGCTTGGAAAAAGCTGCAATCGATCAAATGAATAAAGAAATGTTTGAATGACCAAAAGTGAACGTACTATTTAAGCGAATAAGGTGCTGAAACAAAAGTGTTTTAGTCAAGGGAAATCCGCACGATGATTCAAATTTCTTCATTGGAAATTGAACTCGTACGGATTTTTTAATGTAAAAAGCGTTAACAATGAAGTATGTTAATGCAGGTGAATTTTTAAATACTAAGTTTTAAAAAACTTACTGCTAATTAGATGGAAACTGCGACGTAGTGACAATTTTATTACATGACACTCGTTCTATTGGAAGAGGGGTGCTAACGCCACCGTCCGGAATCGCTCCGGGCGGATGCTTTCCGTGGGCACGGCCTTAGCCTCCTTGCCCCTTCATAGGGGTATGCCGACGTTGGCCGCAAAGGCCGTTTTTAGTCGGCCCTCCTTAAGAACCACTCTGCGGGGTCTTCGGACACGTGCTGTTCCCACAGGAGTCACCACCCGGAGCGATTCCGGACTAGCAAAGCCTGTCTACTGGCTGAAAGATTATTAGCATTTCTTCCTCTAAAGAACTCTGTTGTCACAAGCTATACTGCATGCAGGATAATACACACTGTTCATAATAACCCGACAGTTGAATGCAGTGTCTTTTTACAGAATCGTATTGTGAGCCCTTTAGACATGTGTTGTTTTCAGCAGGCATCAACTACCCTTCGATCCAATGCTCTAATTATTAAATAATTAAGAGTTGAGCGCCTATAATTATAGGTGGCACCAACCCTAGCGTAGTGTTTTCCCGCAGCGGCAGTTCAACCACCAGCTCAATCTACGTCGCAGTTTATCAAAACTACCTGTTAAGATCCATCGGTAGGCATAGGAGCGCTCAAAACCTTTTTCCTCGTTATTCACTTGGGAAGTTTTTGTTATGTCCCAACCACTTATTTTCGTACGGTTAAATTTGTACATGAAATTACCATGCACTTGCATATAGTGTTAATAAGGCGGGTGAAAAACATGGTGACATTGTCAGAGTTACAAATAAAAGAAATTATCAACATTAAGGATGGTTCCAGGTTAGGACATTTTACCGATCTGGAAATTGATTCAGAAAGTGGTAAAATCACTGCACTCATTGTGCCAATCAAAGAAAAACAAAGCGGATTCTTTGGTAAGGCAGATGAATTAACCATTTATTGGAGTCAAATCGAAACAATTGGCTCAGATGTCATTTTGGTGAAAAATGTGGAAACACTTTCATTATATCCGGATCAGCAATACATGGAAAAGCGGTAAATTTATGATAGAATGGTAAAAGCAATAAACTGGAGGTATTGATATGTCCGAGCCCTTCTATCAGAAGTCAGATGCTTATTTAGCATTAAAGAGCTGGCAACAAATTAACCCAAATCTAGTTGCGGGATTTACGACAAGAAATGGCGGCATCAGCAATCCACCGTTTACATCGCTTAATCTTGGATTGCATGTACCGGATAATCAACAGGATGTCATAACAAACAGACAACGATTGGCAAAACAACTTACGTTCCCGCTTCAAGATTGGGTAGCAGCAGAACAGGTTCATTCGACACAAACTAGGGAAATTACATTGCAGGATAAAGGAAAAGGCTCCGTCTCCCACGATACCTCACTAGCTGGAGTTGACGGAATGATCACGAATAAAATCGGGGTATTATGTACCGCTTTTTTCGCAGATTGTGTCCCGCTATTTTTCTTTGATCCGATGACAGGTTATATTGGAATTGCCCACGCAGGATGGAAAGGCACCGTTCATCGAATGGCTGAAAAAATGGTGACCAAATTGCAAAGTGTCCATATAGACGTAAGCAATCTTCGTGTTGTTATCGGTCCATGTATTTCTAACGAACATTACGCAGTTGACGATCGCGTTATTGCCGAAATTCCGCAAGAACTAAGGGAACGTACGGTTCAAAAGCTGGCTGAGAATCACTATTTATTGGATTTAAAACAATTAAATGCGGAAATCCTTTTACAATGTGGGGTTTTACGTCATAATATAGATATAACAAATTATTGTACGTTTCGTGATGAATCGTTATTTTATTCGCATCGAAGGGATAAAGGAAAGACAGGCAGAATGCTAGGATTTATTGGCTATTCTATATAGTCATGGCAAGGGAGGAGAAGGTAGTCATGGACGTAGCAGAAAATTTACAAACCATTCGTACCACAATTGGACAAGCTTGCACCAAAAGCAATCGTAATCCAGATGAGATAACCATCATTGGTGTTACGAAATATGTTACAATAGAACGAACTGAAGAAACGTTGGCAGCAGGAATAGACAATCTTGGCGAAAATCGCTCCGAAGGCTTTCTTGAAAAATATGAGCATTTCCATAACCAGGCAAAATGGCATTTTATTGGTACATTACAATCAAGAAAAGTGAAGGATATTATTGATAAGGTCGATGTGATTCACTCTCTTGATCGGTTATCATTGGCAAAAGAAATTAATAAACGCACCAAGCGTCCTATTGACTGTTTTGTCCAGGTAAATGTAAGTGGGGAAGATTCCAAGCACGGGCTGGCGGATGATCAGGTTATTTCATTTATTGCGTCATTAAAGGAGCTTACGCATATTCGTATTGTTGGGTTGATGACAATGGCTCCTCACATTGATGATGAGCAGTTACTAAGAGGTACATTCAAGCGGCTGGCAGCATTACGGGATACGATCGAACAGCAAAATATTGCACATGCCCCTTGTCATTATTTATCGATGGGGATGAGCAATGATTATCAAATCGCAGTTGAAGAAGGTGCTACCCATGTACGGATTGGTTCCAAGTTGGTCGGTTCATAACATGAGTGAGGTGAAACGATGAGCATCAAAAATAAATTAAAAACATTTTTTACGATGGATGATGAATATGAATATGTTGAGGAACAGGAGGAAGGGGATGTGCCGGAAAGCTCAGTAAAAGAGCAGGGACGAAATGTGGTTAATTTAAAAACCATGCAAGGACCTTCATCCAAAGTCGTTCTATGTGAACCAAGGTCCTATAATGAAGCACAAGAAATTGCCGATAATGTTGTCAATCGTCGAGCAGTTGTCATCAATTTGCAGCGGGTTGATCACAATCAGGCAAAACGCATCGTTGACTTTCTAAGTGGCACAGTCTATGCCATCAATGGGGATATTCAAAAACTTGGTGCTGAGACTTTTCTTTGCACACCGGATAATGTGGATGTTACCGGGACCATTTCCGAAGCGATTGCCAATGAAGACGAATTTGAAAAGGGATGGTAGTAAAATATGATTCAGTTACTTAATATAATAGGTTACGCTTTTGAAATATATTCCTATGCACTAATCATTTATATTTTTATGTCCTGGTTTCCAGGTGCACGGGAATCATCGTTTGGCGTATTTTTAGCAAAAATTTGTGAACCGTATTTGGAAATGTTCCGTAAAATCATTCCACCACTTGGAATGATTGATTTCTCGCCGATCGTTGCAATCTTCGTGTTATATTTGGCAAGAAGTGGATTATTTGAGCTGTTTCGGTTGCTCTTGTATTAGGTGACAAAATGGCAGATATTTATCAGCACTTTCGTCAGGATGAACAAGCATTTATTGATCAGGTATTAACCTGGAAAGAACGTGTTGAAACTACATATATCCCTAAATTAACAGACTTTTTGGATCCAAGAGAGCAGCAAATCATTGAAATGCTGATTGGGAAGCATCATGATATTCTTACCTTACATAAGCATGGCGGCGGTCCGTTTACCGAACGAAAGCGAATAATGATTGCGCCAATGTATGAGATGGTAGATGAAGCAGATTTTGGACTGGCATTAGTACAGACAAATTATCCGAAAAAATTTATTACCCTCGAACACCGTGATGTGATGGGGGCGCTTCTTTCGTTGGGTATCAAACGAAAAAAGCTTGGTGATATTCATGTAGCAGACGGGATTGCGCAAATCCTTTTAGCCGAGGAAATTGCCCCTTATGTCCTGGCAAATTTGACAACGATTAAACAGGCTAATGTAACATTTACAGAGGAAGCCCTGGCCACTTTTTTAGGGGAGGAAACACACTGGGAAGAGACAGAACAAACCGTTTCTTCCTTACGATTAGATGCCGTACTTAAAGAAATATATAAGCTGTCCCGTAAAGACGCAGCACATTATGTTGGCAAAAATTTGGTGAAAGTAAACCACAAAACGGTGGAAAATCCGGCCTATCAGCTGCAAGGCGGGGATCTGTTGTCACTTCGGGGCAAAGGAAGAAGCAAATTATGCGCCATCAACGGTCAAACGAAAAAAGAAAAATGGCGAATTACAACGGCAATTTTAAAATAATTTCCGATTTATGCAGGAAATCTTTCGTTTATGTCGAAATAAGCATACCAAGAACTTATCATTTATCGATATTTATCGTTAGGAGGTGGCCTTTGTGCCATTATCACCATTAGATATTCACAATAAAGAGTTTGCCAGAAGCTGGCGCGGCTATGATGAAGATGAAGTTAATAAATTTCTGGATCAAGTCATTAAAGACTATGAAATGACGATCCGCGAAAAAAAGAGCTTGGAGGAAAAAGTGGAACAGCTGACTGCAAAGCTTGGACACTTCACCGATATAGAAACAACGTTGAATAAATCCATTCTTGTTGCACAAGAAACAGCTGAGGAAGTAAAAGGCAGTGCATCGAAGGAAGCGAAATTAATTATTAAAGAAGCCGAGAAAAATGCAGATCGGATTATTAATGAAGCATTGGAAAAGTCACGGCGTATTTCCATGGATGTAGAGGAATTAAAGAAACAGGCTAAAGTTTTCCGGACCCGGTTGAAAATGCTGGTGGAAGCACAACTTGACATGATTGACACGAATGATTGGGATGATTTATTTGATACCGAGATGGGAGAAGAACTGGAATTGGCAAATAACAATTCATAACCCTTGACGTATCAGTGGATAATGCATATAATATTGTAAATATATACGATAAATACAGTGACAGAGACAGTATAAAAGAATGGTAATTGTCGAAGCGAGCCAGGGTATGGTGAAAGCCTGGTACAGTTTTCTTTTAGAACATCCCTCTGGAGTATCCATACGAACGATTTTCTAGTAGATATGGACGGTTCGTTCACGTTACGAATACTTAAGTGAGTTTAATTGGAAGGAAATTAAATTTATAAGGGTGGTACCGCGAGTCTTCTCGTCCCTTTGTAGGGGATGTGAAGGCTTTTTTGTTTGAAACGCGGTGGTGTAGATGTAAAAAAGCATAATTTATAGGAGGAAAGGTTATGGATTACAAAGAAACATTACGGATGCCAAAAACAAAATTCCCGATGCGTGGGAACTTGCCGAATAAAGAACCAGTACGCAGACAAGAATGGGATGAAAATAATCTGTATGAAAAAAGTATGGAGCGTACCCAAGGGCGACCATTGTTTGTGCTCCATGATGGACCACCATATGCGAATGGCGACCTGCATATCGGTCATGCGCTGAATAAAATTTTAAAAGATTTTATTACACGGTATAAGTCAATGGGCGGGTTCCATGCACCGTATGTACCTGGCTGGGATACACACGGTCTGCCAATCGAAACGGCGCTAGCCAAGAAAAAAGTAGACCGCAAAAAGATGAGTATTGCCGAATTCAGGCAAAAATGTGCGGAATATGCGATGAAGCAAATTGATAATCAACGGTCCCAATTTAAAGAATTAGGGGTACGGGGAGATTGGGAAAATCCATATATCACGTTAACCAAAGATTATGAGGCTGCCCAAATTCGCGTGTTCGGAGAAATGGCGAAAAAAGGCTATATTTATAAAGGATTGAAGCCTGTATACTGGTCTCCTTCCTCAGAATCCGCGTTAGCAGAGGCAGAAATTGAGTATTATGATAAACGTTCGCCATCCATTTATGTTGCTTTCGAAGTAACTGATGGTAAAGAACTGTTAGAAGGCGGCGAAAAATTTGTTATCTGGACAACAACACCATGGACAATTCCTGCTAACCTGGGAATTAGTCTTCATCCAGATGTCACGTATGTGGTGGCACAAGTCAATGACGATAAATTTGTCGTTGCCGAAGAATTGCTTTCGGCTGTTGCACAAGAAGTAGGCTGGGAGGATGCAGAAGTTGTGCAAACGTTCAAAGGCAATGAGGCGGAAAAGATCGTTTGCAGACATCCGTTTTATGATCGTGATTCACTGGTCATGTTAGGCGAACATGTTACGGTTGATGCTGGTACCGGTTGTGTACACACAGCTCCTGGACATGGGGAAGATGACTTCTACGTGTCCAAACGATATGGTATTAATGCATTATGTCCTGTTGATGAAAAAGGGGTGTTTACCGATGAAGCACCCGGATATGAAGGAATGTTTTATGATACAGCTAACAAACCGATCACCGAAAAGCTGGATGAAGTTGACGCACTGCTGAAGTTAAAATTTATTACTCATTCGTATCCGCATGACTGGCGGACAAAAAAACCAACCATCTTTAGAGCAACGTCACAGTGGTTCGCTTCGATTAAAGATTTTCGACAGGATATTTTAGATGAAATCAAACGGGTTAATTGGTATCCAAACTGGGGGGAAACCCGTTTATATAATATGGTACGGGATCGGGAAGACTGGTGTATTTCCCGGCAGCGTACGTGGGGTGTGCCAATTCCTGTATTTTATGGGGAAGACAAGGAACCAATCATTACCGATGAAACCATCGAACATGTATCACAGTTGTTTGCCGAACACGGATCCAATGTTTGGTTTGAACGGGATGCTAAGGACTTGCTGCCTGAAGGGTTCACTTCAGAACATAGCCCGAATGGTACGTTTACGAAAGAGATGGATATTATGGATGTCTGGTTTGACTCAGGGTCATCCCATGAAGGAGTCTTACTTGGCAGAAAGAATCATCGGCGCCCTGCAGATGTATATTTGGAAGGTAGCGACCAGTATCGAGGCTGGTTCAACTCATCCCTATCGACTGCGGTAGCGGTAACTGGAAAAGCACCATACGAAAATATTATTAGTCATGGTTTTGCCCTTGATGGTGAAGGAAGGAAAATGAGTAAATCCGTTGGCAATGTCATTGTTCCTTCCAAGGTCTTAAAACAGCTTGGTGCAGATATTTTACGTTGGTGGGTTGCTTCCGTTGATTACCAGGCAGATGTTAGGATTTCGGATGATATTTTAAAACAAGTATCAGAAACATACCGGAAAATCCGCAATACATTCCGTTTCATGCTGGCAAATATTGCTGACTTTGACCCAACAAAGGACCGTGTAACGGAGGATAATTTACAAGAAGTAGATCGCTATATGCTGCATCGTCTGCAGAGTTTGATAAAACGTGTACGGGAAAGTTATGATGAATTTGAGTTCTCACCAATCTATCATGACATTCACAATTTCTGTGCGGTGGATCTAAGTTCATTCTATTTGGATTTTGCTAAAGATATTCTTTATATTGAGGCTCAAGATCATCCACGCCGCCGCAGCATTCAAACCGTGTATTATGATATCTTGACGAGTCTTGTAAAAATGTTGACACCAATTATTCCACATACAACGGAAGAAGTATGGGAATATATCCCTGGGACCCAAGCGGATTATGTTCAGCTCACGGATATTCCAGAAGCAAAAACGGTGTTTACGAACGCAGAAGGGCTATTCAAATGGGATCATTTCATGAAAGTGCGTGACGATGTGTTAAAAGCGTTGGAAGAAGCGCGGAATGAAAAGATTATCGGTAAATCGTTGGAGGCAAAATTAACGATCGTTGCCAAGGATGAGAAAACAAAAGAAGTCTTAGCACACATCCCCTATCTTCACCAGTTGTTGATTGTTTCAGGGGCTGATGTAGTGGATAGCGCAGATAACACGAAGGCATATGGCTACGTAGATGTGAAAGTAGAGAAACACCCTGGTGAAACGTGTGCGCGCTGCTGGGTTGTTTCAGAAACTGTTGGAGAAGATCATGACCATCCAGATTTATGTTCACGCTGTGCGGACGTTGTGAAAACCCATTATGAAGGATAGACCTTATGATATAAGAGGAATGCTGGTTATGAATCAGCATTCTTTCTTTTTTCATAACTTGATAAGCAGATTCACATCATTTATGGTAAAATGCAAAGGAAGCGTTTGTAAGAATCGAATCGGAGGATAACAATTATGTATTGGTATTATCTTATTGCACTTGTTGTCATTGGGCTGGATCAGCTGACCAAATGGCTAATTGTAAAAAATATGGAATTGTACGAGCAAGTTCCGGTAATCGAGAATTTTTTCTACATAACCTCACATCGGAACACAGGAGCAGCTTGGGGGATTTTACAGGACCAAATGACATTTTTTTACATTATCACAGCTGTTGTCGTTGTCGGCTTGGTCTTTTATATGCAAAAGTACGGTAAAAACAGCCCACTGCTTGCGGTATCGCTAAGTTTAATTTTGGGTGGAGCCATCGGAAATTTTATTGATCGGATTTTTCGGCAAGAGGTTGTAGATTTTCTTGACTTTATTATTATCCGTTATGATTTTCCTATATTTAATGTGGCAGATTCCTGCCTGTGTATTGGCGTAATTCTTGTGTTAATCGCGACATTTATGGATGAGAAAAAGAAGGGAAAGACAGCTAAATGACTTCACAGCAGCATGAAGTACAAAATGAAGAAAATAAGATGCGCATTGATAAATTATTAGCAGAATTAAACCCGGAGCAATCGCGCTCACAGGTACAACTCTGGATTAACCAGGGGGTTGTAACGGTTAATAATAAAATAATCAAGGCGAATTATAAATGTCAAACGGGTGATCATGTCGCATGGTCGATCCCTGAAACAAAGGCCTTGGACGTTACCCCGGAGGATATCCCTTTGGACATCGTTTATGAAGACCAAGATGTGGTGGTTGTCAATAAATCAAAAGGCATGGTTGTTCATCCAGCTGCCGGACATGCTGGGGGGACCCTTGTTAATGCGTTATTGTATCATTGCGACGATTTGTCAGGAATTAATGGAATCGAGCGGCCAGGAATCGTGCATCGTATTGACAAAGATACCAGTGGTTTATTAGTGGTTGCGAAAAATGATCAGGCCCATGCTTCACTTGTTGAACAGTTGCAGGCAAAAGAGGTAGAACGAAAATATGAAGCGGTTGTGCATGGAATCATTGAGCATGATAAAGGGGTAATTGATGCACCGATTGGCAGAGATCCAAAGGATAGGCAAAAAATGGGGATTGTCGAACAGGGAAAGCCTGCTGTAACCCATTTTAACGTACTGAAACGTTATGCGCGTTTTACACATGTTGAATGCCAACTGGAAACAGGGCGGACCCATCAAATTCGGGTCCACATGCGCTATATTGGCTTCCCGCTTGTTGGCGATCCAAAATATGGACCACGTAAGACACTTGATATTGGCGGTCAAGCACTTCATGCCAAGGTGCTCGGTTTTACCCATCCGCGTTCAAAAGAATGGCTGCGGTTTGAAATAGAAGCACCGGCAGAATTTCAAGAACTATTGCAGCAAATTAAAAAAATGTATTGACAGACAGGTACGGGTTTGAAATAATGAGTACAATCAAATAGGAACCTTTAAGAAGTAGTCCAGTGAGGCTAAAAAGGAAACGTTATTGGTGGAATAAGCCAAGTATGCTGTAAAATCCCTTTTTTCTTCATGGAAAAAGGGATTTGTTATGTTTAGGGGGTACTGAGATGAAGAAGAAAACCGAATTGCTCGATCAGCCAGCGATCAATCGGGCATTGACCCGGATTGCCCATGAAATTGTGGAGAAGAATAAAGGTGGGGACAATCTGGTGCTTGTCGGTATTAAAACGAGAGGGGCTCCACTTGCCAGCCGGCTACAGGAAAAGATTAAACAAATCGAAGCGATCACGGTTCCGATTGGCGAACTGGATATCACGCTATACCGGGATGATTTGAAAAAAGCCGTGGAAAATGATGAACCAGAATTAAAGGATACCAATATCGAGGTTGATCTTACCGGTAAAAACGTAATCTTGATTGATGATGTGCTGTATACAGGAAGGACAGTGCGCGCCGCGATGGAAGCAGTCATCGATTTAGGCAGACCAGCGAACATTCAGCTAGCCGTACTAATTGATCGCGGACACAGAGAACTGCCGATTCGCGCTGATTACGTTGGCAAAAACATTCCGACATCGGATAAGGAAATTATTGTTGTTGAGCTGAAGGAAACGGATGAAATGGAGCAAGTATCGATTTTTGAAAAGTAAATAGTAAGACCTTTAAGTAAATCCAGAGAGATTTATAAGGTCGCCTAAGAAAACGTGTATGGGAAGCAGGTTTGTGAAGAAAGTTGATTGTCAATCGACTGATTTCTGACCGCTAACCTTTTGTGTAAACCACACCTCTTTGCGATCTTAGCAAAGGGGTGTTTTTTTGAAATTAAATATATCTAAGCGTTCAAAAACAAAAGGAGGAGATCACATGAAAAACTTTGTATCGGTAAACCAGGTGTCTACAGAAGAGATATTTTCCGTGATAGAAATGGCTGAAGCGTTTCGCAAGGGCGCGATTCAAAATGTAAATCACCAATTGTTTGCAGCAAATTTATTCTATGAACCAAGCACGAGAACGAAGATGAGCTTTATCGTTGCCCAGAAAAAGCTGGGAATGGAAGTGTTGGATTTTCATAGTGAAACATCAAGCGTTCGTAAAGGTGAAACATTGTATGACACAGCAAAGACGTACGAAGCAATTGGTGCGAATATGCTGGTTGTCCGCCACCAGGAAGACACTTGGTATGATGAACTCCTGTCAGGAATAGAGATTCCAATCGTCAATGCTGGTGCAGGGAAAGGAGAGCACCCAACCCAGTGTATGCTGGACTTAATGACCATTTATCAGGAATATGGCACGTTTACCGGCCTTAACATAGTGATTGCCGGTGATATTAAACATAGCAGGGTCGCCCACTCGAATGCCTATGCACTGAAACGTCTTGGTGCGAACGTTTATTTTTCCGGGGCACTTGAATTTGCCGATACATCCCTGGACTTTCCATATATCTCGATGGATGAAGCAGTAGAAACATGTGATGTACTGATGTTATTGCGGATTCAGCATGAGCGTCATCAGTCAACCTATACAGAAGAAAAGGGTGCCTATCTTGACAAGCACGGATTAACGACCGAACGAGAACGGCATATGAAAAAGGAAGCAATTGTGATGCATCCTGCACCAATCAATCGCGGTGTGGAGATTGATACAAGTTTAGTAGAATGCCGGCGATCCCGTATTTTTAAGCAAATGAAAAATGGAATGTATATCCGCATGGCAATTATCGCCAACATTTTAGCAGAATGGGGGTTTATCCATGATTTTACTAAAGCACGCAAAACGGCTGTTGCCAACTAATGAACTAGTCGATTGTGACGTACGGATTGATAACGGACGGATTATGGAAATCAAACCGGAAATTATTCGCGAAACAGAACAAATCATTGATTGCGAGGGACACTTGCTTCTTCCAGGGTTTATCGATGTCCATGTTCATTTGCGCGAACCAGGCGGAGAACATAAGGAAACGATCCAAACAGGTGCGATGGCAGCAGCCAGAGGAGGTTTTACAACGATCTGTGCGATGCCAAATACCAAGCCGGTACCCGACAGCCCGCAAAATTTACAGGCACTTCAAGCGAAAATAAAACAAGATGCGGCAATTCGTGTGTTACCATATGCCTCCATTACAAATGGGTTAAACGGAGAAAGTTTAACACGGATTCATGAGCTTGCCCATTTAGGCGCATTTGCCTTTACGGATGACGGTGTTGGCATTCAAACAGCAGATCAGATGCTTAAAGCGATGCATAAGGCTGCTGCTTGTAACAAGCCAATTGTTGCCCATTGTGAGGATAATTCCCTCGTTTATCAAGGGGTTGTCCACGATGGTGAGGTTAGTAAACGTCTTGGTTTACCAGGCATTACGTCATTAAGTGAATCCGTACAGATTGCTCGTGATGTATTACTGGCAGAAGCTGCAGGTTGTCATTATCATGTCTGCCATGTCAGTACGAAAGAATCGGTTCGGGTAATTCGGGATGCCAAAAAAGCGGGAATCCATGTGACAGCAGAAGTGACACCGCATCATTTGCTGTTAAATGAAACAGATATACCAGACGATCATGCGAATTTTAAAATGAATCCGCCATTGCGAGCGAAAGCAGATCAGCAAGCATTAATCAATGGACTGCTTGATGGAACGATTGATTTGATCGCAACCGATCACGCACCACACACAGAAGATGAAAAAACACAGGGATTTCTTCAGGCACCTTTTGGAATTGTCGGCTTGGAAACTGCTTTTTCATTATTATATACAAACTTTGTTAAGACAAACGTGTGTACCTTAGTCCAATTAATAGACTGGTTAACGATTAAGCCTGCACAAGCTTTTGGGCTGCCATATGGTCGGTTAGAAGAAGGAGCAATAGCTGATCTGACTCTAGTTGATCTGGAAAAGGGATCTCAAATTAATAAGGATCAATTTGCATCTAAAGGAAAAAATACCCCATTTCATGGCTGGAAGGTGACTGGCGAACCAATCATGACCATTGCTGAAGGGAAGCTCGTTTACAAGGAGGAGATCGAGAATGAAGCGTCAACTCGTGCTGGAAGATAGTTCAGTGTTTATTGGGGAAGCATTTGGCAGTGAGACAACATGTATGGGGGAGGTTGTTTTTCATACAGCAATGACCGGCTATCAGGAGATTATTACCGATCCATCCTCCTGTGGGCAATTAGTTATGATGACGAATCCATCGGTTGGCAGTTATGGGCTGAATCAGGATGATATGGAAGCAGTCATACCATTTATCCATGGGTTGATTGTAAAGGATTGGGAGGAATACCCATCCAATTTCCGCAGTGCAGAAACGTTAAGCAGTTTTTTACAAGCAAATAACATTCCGGGGATTTCAGGGATCGATACGAGAAAGCTTACCAAAGTTATTTGTGAAAAAGGTTCAATGAAAGGATGTATTACCTCTGTTATCGAACCAGTTGAAGCGGTTGTCGACCGATTACGGCAAACTCCTGAGCCAGCTAATGTGGTTAACCGAACATCTGTGGAACGTGCCTATATTGTCCCTGGCAGGGGAAAGCGCATTGTGTTAGTAGATTTTGGCATGAAGCATGGAATTTTACGTGAACTTACCAAACGGGATTGCCATGTTACAGTTGTTCCGTATAACTATAAATCGGAGGATATTTTACGGTTGAATCCGGATGGTATTCTATTAACAAACGGTCCAGGGGATCCAAAGAAACTTCCGGAAGCAATAGAACTGGTTAAAAACATGTTGGGAATTTCCCCCTTATTTGGGATAGGACTTGGTCATCAACTACTTGCTTTAGCATGTGGCGCCAATACAGAAAAAATGAAGTACGGACATCATGGTACTAACCAGCCTGTAAAGGATTTGGTAACAGGGAAAACGCTTATTACCTCGCAAAATCATAGCTTTGATGTCACACATGAATCATTAGGTAAAACAAATCTGACCTTAACACAAATAGCTTTAAATGATAATAGTGTGGAAGGAATTAGACATACGGTGTACCCGGCGTTTGCAGTGCAGTATCAACCAGAAGGATCTCCAGGTCCGGAAGATGCTAATTACTTGTTTGATGAATTCCTGCAAATGATCAGCGACACGAAAGCAACAAGGAAAGAGGAGGAAACCCATGCCTAAAAACACATCGATTAAAAAAATACTCGTCATTGGATCCGGTCCGATTGTCATTGGGCAGGCTGCTGAATTTGATTATTCCGGGACACAGGGTTGCCAAGCGTTAAAGGAAGAAGGGTATACGGTCATTTTAGCCAATTCAAATCCGGCCACTATTATGACCGATCATACTATAGCAGATAAAGTGTACATGGAACCACTAACAATCGAATTTTTATGTAAAATTATCCGCAAAGAACAACCGGATGCGATACTGCCAACGCTGGGAGGACAAACAGGATTAAATCTGGCTGTTGAACTGGAAGCTACCGGGATTCTTCATGAATATAATGTGCAATTACTTGGAACATCTTTATCCGCTATTCAACAGGCGGAAGACCGGGAGAAATTCCGCACATTGATGCGGGAACTAAAGGAACCCGTCCCAGATAGCCAAATTGTTCATTCCGTTAAGGAGGCATGGCAATTTGCCGAGCAGATTGGTTTTCCGTTGATTGTTCGACCGGCATATACATTAGGGGGAACCGGCGGCGGAATGTGCTATGACTTAAGCGAGCTAAAGGAAATTACGCGAAACGGACTGGCACTTTCACCAGTAAAACAATGTTTAATCGAAAAGAATATTGCCGGATTTAAAGAAATCGAGTATGAAGTGATCCGAGACGCCAAGGATCAGGCAATTGTTGTGTGTAACATGGAAAACGTGGATCCGGTGGGAATTCATACAGGGGATTCCATTGTTGTAGCGCCATCGCAAACGTTAAGTGACCGGGAATGTCAGTTACTGAGGAATGCATCCTTAAAAATTATTCGCGCGCTGGAGATTGAGGGCGGCTGTAATGTCCAGCTTGCTTTAGATCCGGATAGTTTTCAATACTATATTATCGAAGTCAATCCACGCGTCAGCCGTTCATCAGCGCTTGCATCGAAGGCAACTGGTTATCCAATTGCGAAAATGGCTGCAAAAATTGCTGTTGGTTTAACACTTGATGAGATGGTAAATCCGATCACCGGTAATACGTATGCATGTTTCGAACCTGCACTCGACTATGTGGTGACGAAAATTCCCCGTTTTCCATTCGATAAATTTGTTGCCGGTGACCGCAGACTGGGAACACAGATGAAGGCAACGGGAGAAGTGATGGCACTCGGGCGTAATTTTGGAGAGTCATTGTTAAAGGGAGTTCGATCACTGGATATTGGCACCGAAACACTTGGCTTAACAAGTCTAATCACCTTATCGCTGGATGAACTGAAGAGAAGACTTCTAAAAGCAGATGATGAACGATTATTCGTGCTAGCTGAAGTCTTCCGTCGTGGAATGTCAATTGATGAGGTTTTTCAATTAACGAAAATCGACTTCTACTTTTTAAGGAAACTAGCCGAATTAATAGAACTGGAACATATGTTAAAAGAAAATAAATACGCTCAAGAAGTATTAGCTAAAGCGAAAATGGTAGGCTTATCTGATGCACATGTGGCTGAGCTTTGGGATGTGACGATGGATGATGTCTATCAGTTCCGTATGGAAAATACAATCAAACCCGTTTACAAAATGGTTGATACATGTGCAGCTGAATTTGAATCGGCAACTCCGTATTTTTACAGCACGTATGAAGAAGAGAATGAATCGATTCCATCTGACCGCAAGAAAGTTCTTGTTCTTGGATCCGGTCCAATCCGAATTGGACAGGGAATAGAGTTCGATTATGCAACGGTTCATTCGGTGCTGGCCATCCAAGAAATGGGTTATGAAGCAATCATTATCAATAATAACCCGGAAACTGTTTCAACCGATTTTAGTATTTCTGACAAACTCTATTTCGAACCACTGACATTAGAAGATGTCATGCATGTGATCGATCTGGAACAGCCTGAAGGGGTAGTCGTTCAATTTGGCGGGCAAACAGCAATTAATCTGGCAGCAGGATTAAAACATCGTGGAGTGAAAATTTTAGGAACCAGCCTTGAAGCGATTGATAAAGCGGAGGACCGGGATAAATTCGAACAGCTATTAAACGATTTGAATATATGCAGACCAAAGGGACGATCGGTACGGAAATTAAATGAGGTTAAAGAAGTTGCGAATGAAATTGGTTATCCAGTACTTATCCGCCCATCTTATGTTATTGGTGGCAGCAGAATGGAGATTGTCTATGATGATGATGAATTAAATGCCTACTTGGCAAAATCACATGATACAGAAAACCAGCATCCGATTTTAATTGATCAATATATCACCGGAATAGAAATAGAAGTGGACGCCTTTAGTGATGGAAAAACAGTTGTTGTTCCGGGCATCATGGAGCATATTGAACGCGCTGGTGTCCATTCCGGTGACTCGATTGCGGTATATCCGCCACAGCGGATCAGTGAACAGGTGAAGCAGGAATGTATGGAACAAACATTAAAAATTGCCCGCAAATTAAAGGTAAACGGACTCATTAATATCCAATTTATCATTCAGAATGATGATGTCTTTATTTTAGAAGTAAACCCTAGGGCAAGCCGGACGATTCCATTTTTAAGCAAAATGACCGGAGTTACGATGGCAAACATTGCAACACGCTGCATTTTAGGAGAAACACTTGCCAGTATGGGCTATGAATCTGGCATTCTTCAAGAACAGGATACGGTTTCCGTAAAAGTTCCCGTCTTCTCATTTGCAAAATTACGCAGTGTGGATACGATTCTTGGACCGGAAATGAAATCAACCGGTGAAGCTATCGGACATGACAAGACACTGGAAAAGGCATTGTATAAAGGGTTAATCGCATCGGGACTTACCGTGCCACAAGAGGGGGCGGCTCTATTAACAGTAGCCGATAAAGATAAGACTGAGACGCTGGCAATCGCCAAATGGTTTCATCAGCTAGGATTTCAGTTATATGCGACAAAAGGTACAGGGGAGTGTGTTAAACAGGAAGGAATTCCGGTTACCATTGTTGGCAAAATCGGCTCAGACGAACCAAACGTTTTATCGATTATTGAAAATGGCAGTGTGCAATTTGTCGTTAATACATTGACTTCCGGCAAAAAGCCAAGATCCGATGGTTTCATGATCCGCCGCAAATCAGTTGAACATGGAATTACCTGTCTGACTAGCCTTGATACGGCAAGTGCCATTTTACATGTGATTGACTCCACGTCCTTCAGTGCTCAACCAATCACAAGCAAAAAGGCTGTGTTAGCATGATGAAGCAAGTGAATCTAATCATCGAGTCGATTACCACGATTGCACTTGATACAATAGAAATAACGTTTAAAAATGCATATGTAGCACAGACTGCGAAACCTGGCCAATTCCTGCATCTACAGATTGACGGATATACATTGCGTAGACCAATCTCGATTGCCGAAATTGATCGTGAACATGACCTTATTACCGTGTTGTGTAAAAAATTCGGCGAGGGGACGAAAAAACTGGGAACTTATCAGACGGGGATGATGATGAATGCAATTGGACCGAATGGAAATGGATTTTCCTTCGAAGACCTATCCTTAAAAACGGCACTATTAGTCGGTGGGGGAATTGGTGTCCCTCCACTTTATCACCTGGCAAAAGAACTGAAAAAGAATGGAATACATGTTATTACCGTTCTTGGCTTTCAGACCAAGGAACATATTTTTTATGAGAAAAAATTTGCTGCGCTTGGCGAGACGTATGTCGTAACCGATGATGGCAGCTATGGCAAGAAAGGGTTTGTCACAACTGTACTTGATCAAGTTGGCGAATTCGATCACTACTTTTCCTGTGGGCCGATTCCAATGTTGCAAGCAATCAGGGAAAAACTTACACATAAACCAGGCTCTATTTCCTTGGAAGAACGTATGGGCTGCGGGATTGGAGCGTGCTTTGCCTGTGTCATTCCAACCGACGATGCTGGTGGATATAAAAAGATTTGCCAGGATGGACCAGTGTTTGCAGCAGGTGAGGTGATACTATGACCAACTTAGCGGTTGCCTTACCGGGACTAGTCTTAAAGAATCCAATTATGCCTGCGTCCGGCTGTTTCGGATTTGGCCGAGAATACAGTCAGTTCTATGATTTGGGCAAACTTGGTGCTGTCATCATGAAAGCAGCAACACCACACCCACGATTAGGTAACAGTACACCGCGTGTTGCTGAAACAGCATCAGGCATGTTGAATGCAATCGGCCTCCAAAATCCTGGTGTGGAAAAAATAATCGAAAACGAGATCCCATTTCTAGCTAAGTACCATATTCCAGTTATTGCTAATATTGCTGGCAGTACGTTGGATGACTATGTTACCGTTGCGAAGGCGTTTAATGGAACGAATGTCAGTGCACTGGAGCTAAATATTTCCTGTCCGAATGTAAAAGAAGGCGGGATGCAATTTGGTATGGATCCCAAAATGGCTTCCTATGTCACGGAGGCAGTAAAAACTGCTTGCAATCTACCAGTCTATGTGAAGCTATCTCCAAACGTAGCGGATATCGTTTCGATGGCGCGAGCGGTGGAAATGGCCGGTGCAGATGGGCTGTCGATGATTAACACGTTAACAGGTATGCAAATTAATTTAAAAAGTAAACGGCCATTATTGGCAAATAAAACGGGCGGACTTTCTGGTCAAGCCATCAAACCGATTGCGATTCGTATGATTTATGAGGTGAAACAACACGTCTCGATTCCTATCATTGGCATGGGCGGCATTGCAACAGCTAAGGATGTAATTGAATGCTTACTGGCAGGGGCAAGCGCTGTTGCGATTGGAACAGCAAACTTCCAGAACCCATTTGTCTGTTCGGAAATAATTGATGCATTACCGGGTGTGTTGCGACAATACGGATTTGATTCAGCCGAGGAAGCTATTGGAAAGGGGCATGAGGAACATGAATAAAGGCGTATATATGGCGCTTGATTTTCCAACTTGGGATGAAGCGAAAAGTTTTATTGACGGTCACGAATTAAACGGTGTTCCCGTTAAATTGGGGATGGAATTATTTTACCGGGAAGGTCCGCGTGTCATCGAACAGTTAAAGCAGGATAACCATGAAATTTTTCTAGACTTAAAACTGCACGACATTCCAACAACCGTGATGAAGACCATGAAAAATTTGGCACAGTTGGAAGTAGACATGGTGAACGTGCATGCACTTGGCGGTAGTGAGATGATTAAACAGGCCAAAGAGGGACTGCAAGCTGGATCGTCTGCAAATCATGAAACAGCATTAATTGCGGTCACGATTTTAACGTCGATGGATCAAGCCGTTTTAAATCACGAATTGCACATGCCGGGAAATGTGCAAGAGAATGCGGTTCATTTTGCCGAATTTGCCTATCAGAATGGTGCTGATGGTGTGGTTTGTTCCGTCCATGAAGCAAGACAGGTTAAAGATGCATGCGGTCCCTCCTTTGTAACGGTAACGCCAGGGATCCGCCTGCAGGAGTCCAATGTAAACGATCAAAAACGTGTTGCATCACCAGCATTCGCCAAGGAAAATGGTGCAGATATATTAGTAGTTGGCCGAACAGTGTCCCAAGCAGAAAATCCAAAAGCAGCATACAGAAAAGTTTTGGAGGAATTTGGATATGGAACTAACGAGTAACATTGCCAGAGATTTATTGGATATTGAAGCAGTGCAAATTAGACCCAACGATTATTTCACTTGGACTTCCGGAATTAAATCACCCATATACTGTGATAATCGGTTGACTATGTCGTATCCAGAAGTACGCAATAAGATTACTGAAGCGTTTGTCCATCTCATTGAACAGATGGATGAAAAGCCCGATGTAATTGCCGGTTGTGCGACTGCTGGTATTCCACAAGCTGGTTGGGTTGCGGATAAATTGAATTTGCCGATGGTCTATGTGCGTTCAAAGCCAAAAGGGCATGGGAAAGGCAATCAAATCGAAGGGCAAATAAAGGCTGGACAGAAAATAGTTGTCATTGAGGACCTTATTTCAACGGGTGGATCATCCATTGAAGCGGCAAAAGCACTGGAAAATGAAGGGGCAAATGTGTTACGTGTTCTGGCGATATTTACGTATGGTTTAAGAAAGTCCGCTGAACGGTTTGCCGAAGCTGGATTAACTCATCAGACAATAACGAACTATGATGAATTGCTGCAATTACTTGTGGAAGATAGCACATTGACTAATGCGGAGAAACAACAATTGGAAGATTGGCGTAATGCACTTTAGATGAAAATGACCACCATAAGGGTGGTCATTCTTGATTTTTCTTTATTTTTTGTTGGTAATCTGCCAGTTTTTGAACTTCATAAATTCACGAAATTCACTCAGGTCTCCTTTACTAATTCCTTCCTCACCGACCACAAGTTTGAACAGATCCATGAACTCATGATGAAGATCATCTGAATTATTATTTTCCTTCCTCTTAGTTTCCAGCAGATTGTCAAGTGAAACATTTAGTGTATTAGCAACTTTTTCAAGGGTTTGCAATGATGGATTCTCCCGCAAATCCCGCTCCAGGTAGCTTAAATATGACTTTGAAACTCCGGCTTCTTTTGCGAGTCTAGTTAGTGAATATCCCCTTTCTTGCCTAAGCTTTTTTAATTTTCCCCCAATCATAGGCATAGTCTCCTTATTGATTTGTATATAAAAATTGTTCTTTGTTCATTATAAAGTACATTTAGTTCTTTAAAAAGTTTAGAAATTGTACGTAAAAAGAAGATATAACGAGATAACGAACGCATTTTGTTCTTAATAATGTAAAAACGGCCGAATTTGCGCTTTTGCAAAATGAGACTAATGTCATATACTCAGAATCGTAGGTTCTTGATAAAGAACAAAAATACATAAAGCCTAGCGCTAAAAGAGGAGGGAGAAAATGAATTAAGTTTTATATTATTGTTCTTTATTAAGAATATAACGGATTTTTGTCTCTAGCGTAGGAGTCCAAAAAAATTATTCATTACAGGGAGGAAACGAGAATGGGAATTAAAAAGAAATTGGGAATGGGTATTGCAACTGGAGCACTGGCTGTGAGTTTGATTGGTGGAGGAACTTTTGCTTATTTTAATGATACTGAAACGACGAATAATGCATTTGCCGCCGGTACATTAGATTTATCGGTAAAACCTACAACAATTATTGACGTGGATAATTTGAAGCCAGGGGATTGGATGAATCGTACGTTCAAGCTAAAAAATGATGGCTCATTAGATATTTCGAAAGTACTTCTAACTACAGACTATAATGTAATCGATAAGAAGGGAGATAATACAGAAGATTTTGCTGAGCACATTAAGGTTAATTTCCTACAAAACATAGATAAAAGTGGAATTATTCAACCCAATGACATCATCTATTCAACAAAGCTTGCAGATTTAAAAGGAACGGCACCTGATGCAGTACAAAAGAAAATCTGGTCGGTGTTTGGTGAAAAAAGTGGGCTAAAAGCTGGGACCTCTGATAATTTCTACGTCCAATTTGAATTTGTCAATAATGGGAAGGATCAAAATGAATTCCAAGGGGATAAGTTGGAACTCGAATGGACCTTTGATGCTAAACAAACAAAAGGTGAATCAAGATAAATTAGTAAGGTGGATAGGGAGGGTGCATAACCTCCCTATTTTATAAATACATACAAATAGTAGTTCAAAATGTCTTTGCGTGTATTTATAAAATTCCATAGTAAGTTTGAAAAATGGGGGGGGATTTTTCTTGCGTATGAGTCGTCTACATAAGTTTAAAAAGCCAAAAAAGTTAATGATGACGATGAAACTAATGGCCGTATTTTATTTAATCATTTTTACAAGCAGTTATTTAACCTCTGGCACAAAAGCGTATTTTAACAATCAAGCAATGGATAAACCAGTAATTCAGGTGGGAGAATGGTGGGATCAAAGCGATTTGGATTTTACCGGAAAATCGCCACAAAAAGTGAAGTCCTGTTCACCAACTAATATCACTGTCCAATTGAAAAACAACGGATTTACCATGATTGGAACAACTGAATATGAAGTTTATTACACGAAAAAGGGTAACCCCCGAAAAGATGGAAAGGAAGTTACGAAAGGCTCTATCAATCCGATAAAAGAAGGCGAAACAACCAGTTTATCAATCCATGTTAAAAATCCAGGTTCTTACATATTTAAAGTCTTTCAACGGCCTGGGTATAAAGATAACGATGATTCAAGACATGCTATTTGGAGTAAAACAGTAACCGTAAAGTGTGTCGAGGATAAAATGGAAGAGAAACAGACGGATTCGACAACGAAAGAAAAAGATCAGCAAAAGCACAAAACAGATACTTCGGCAAATAAACCAAAAACTGAAAACGCCAATGGTAACAAATCCAAAGCTGACCAAAAAGAATCGGAACAAATAAATGGCCAAGAAAAACAACAGGCGGAGAAAAACTCCTCAGATCCCGATAACAAGACGGAGGAAAAAGAAGATAATAAGAAAATCGCAGATGAGGAATCATCCGAAGCAACCATAAAAAAGCCAAAAGAGCAATCAAATACGAAAGAAATGCAGCCTGGAAAAGACGGAAAGGATGAGACAGATGAATAAAACAGTAGGCAAAAAAATATGGAAATGGATGAACCACTTGATTACAATCATTCTTTTTGCCTTATTAATTGGAATGTTATCAATAGTAATTATTTCAAAGGCATCTGGAGGAGAACCGGAAATTCTGGGCTATCAATTAAAGACAGTTTTGTCTGGATCAATGGAGCCTGGTATCAAGACAGGATCTATTATTGCGGTTAAACCTGGAGGAGACATGGGTCGGTTTAAAAAGGGTGATGTGATTACCTTTATGGCTGACGAGGAGACATTGATTACCCACCGGATTGTCGATGTGACAAAAAGTGGGGATGG
This sequence comes from Lentibacillus songyuanensis, assembly GCF_039548255.1. NCBI lineage: Bacteria > Bacillati > Bacillota > Bacilli > Caryophanales > Bacillaceae > Lentibacillus > Lentibacillus songyuanensis. Next base: position 112,703 of record NZ_JBCLVH010000002.1, on the reverse strand, counting down.
CAATATTTATCAAACAAAAGGGGATAACAATAATGCGCCAGATCTCGAGCCGGTTTTAGCTGAAAATGTGAAAGCAGAATATAGCGGCTTTACAATCCCATATATTGGCTATTTTATTCACTTTGCCCAATCTAAAAATGGTGCATTTCTATTGCTGGTACCAGGGATCTTATTGCTAGGATATGCGATATTCACTATTTGGAAGGCCTTGTCCGAGATCGAGAACCCAACCCGTAAAAAACAAGAACAATTGGAGGAGCAAGCAGAGGCTTCTAATTAGAAAATCAGACAGAAGCCGATAAGGGAGTGGATAGCTGTTGAAACGAATACAAATATTAGTTATCGCTGTAATTGTTATGATATGTGCGTTTGTTCTTCCTTGTATGACCGTCTACGGATCAGAGGATTCATCTTCAGAGATTGATATCGGAATACAACCACGTTCCTATTTATTTGATATAGATAACATGAAGCCAGGTGACTGGGCTTCAAGATCCATTGATATCCAAAATAATGGGCTGCAAGATTTTAACTATACAACAACGGTAAAAAACACAAAAGGATCAGTTAAATTATTTAATCAGCTCATGTTAGAAGTTCATGATACGAAGGGAGAATTGTATCATGGGAAGTTGGTTGATTTTAACAGTCTATCTTCAAGGTTCTTGGCAGCATCGGATGAAGAAACATTAGACTTTACCATTCATTTTCCTGAAACACTGGGAAATGACTATCAAGGTCTTCAAACAGCATTCATAATTAATTTTGTTGCTGAAGGAAAATATAATCAATCAGATGCAGTTACCAGCCAAGGGTTTATTGGCGGAAATGGCCCCCCAGCAGATGGGTCGACATTACCCAATACGGCAACAAACATGTTCATTTATCTATTGGCAGGAGGGGGACTTCTTTTTGTTGGCGGTTCACTGTTAATCTGTCAAAAGGTGAGACATATTCATAAAGATCAAGTATAAGAAGAATCCATAACAAGGAAAGCGAACAGTACTCCATTACTGTTCGTTTTCCTGTTTACACAATACCATCCACTCATCAATCGCAAAAGATTGGATATGCCCTTTCTTGATATCTATTTGAAAATAGTTGCGAATATATTTCATTGCATTCATTAAATAGTTTTCCACATGCTGGACTTCTGCTTTTGTAGCTAGCGTCCGTTTCGCCCATTCCTGAAATGGCAAGGTTTTCTTACGTGAGGTTTGCTTGATCATCCGCATGGGCTGGTGTTCAAACATATTCTTCCATTCTGCAATCGAGCGTGCACGAACATGGCTTGGATCACGCATTTTTTCAAAGGTATTGTAAAAATGATCCAAAGTTGGCTCGTTCGGTGCAACGTTATCGATCAACAAGAACTTCCCCGCCGGCGTGAGTACGCGTGCAACTTCGGCTAGAAACGCTTTCGGATTTGGAAAGTGATGTGCGGCAATCCGACACGTAACGATGTCAAACGTATCGTTTTCAAAAGGCAAATCCTCGGCATCCGCAACCGTAAAGGTAATATTATTGTATGCTTGTAAATGGGATGCAGTATTTGTGAGCATTGCTTCTGTTAAATCCGTAGCAGTCACTTTGGCTACATAAGGGGACAAGTGTTTTGCAACATGCCCGCCACCTGTTGCAATATCAAGCACGTTCATTTCTGATGCAGGCTCAAGCCAGTTAATCATTTCCTGTAAATCTTGTTTGTTTGCATGGGTAGAGCTGGTAATATAGGATGCTTTGTTTTTAGAAAAAATTTGTTTCACGATATCTTTTTCATCCATATGATACCCTCCTCTTTCATTCTTGTTACAACTAGCATATGATTTTTAATGCAATAAGTAAAATATTGATTTATAATCGAAGGTAATAATAAATAATTATCCCGCTTTAACGGGCAGTAAGACTCCCACTTCAAGATTTTGAAGTGGAACGAAAAAAGAAAAGTGGGGTAAAGGTCCGATTCTGATCAACTAACATTCAGCGGGGGAGAAAGGGCAGGATAGGAACGCCACGTCCTGTGGCGACGCCTGCACTAGCACGTCTGAGTGCGTCGAAAACTCCCGCTGAATGAAGTTTCACTTTATCCTTTGGAGGTATCAAGATGAGAATTGAGGATTACGATTTACTACTAAAACTACATCAAATCGGCACCATTCGCAAAACGGCTAAAGTTATTCTAATTTCACAGCCGGCTGTAACGCAAAGGCTCAAATATATAGAAGAATATTTCGGGGAGACGATCTTTATCCGTACATCCAAAAGTCTTGTGCCAACCCCGGCCGGGGAGTTAATTCTGGCGCATGCGAAAAACGTGGTGGAAGCGGAGAAACAATTTAAAAATGAATTGACACAGTCTAGTGATGATGTGCAGGGAACGTTATCGATTGCTTGTTCTTCCCTGATCAGTCAACGCTTTTTGCCCGCAATTTTAGCGGAATATACACGAATCTACCCCAAAGTTGCGATTGATCTGGTTACTGGTTTAAGTGAAGCAATAAAGCGTGACCACAAAAACTATCATGTATGTATTATTCGAGGCGAAAAGTTAAAGGGAACAACATGTCAACGTTTGTTTGACGACCCGCTTTACATTTTTGATACGGAAGAATTTCCTGATAATCATTTAAAAGAGCGACCGCTGATTTCATTTAAAAGTGATGATAGTATGCATGAAGCCGTTGATAACTGGCTTTATCACCATCAGGATAAGATCAAACCAGTAAAGACGATGACGGTGGATCAAATTGAAACGTGTAAACATTTTATGAAAGAAGGGTTAGGGATGGCCGTGCTTCCCGGGAGTGTGGCTGACAATTTGATGGATGAATATCCGCATATTCATCTAACATTGAACGGAAAAAGTGTCACCAGAGATACATGGATCTGTTATCAAGATGGTACACGAAAACTCCCTCAGGTGGACCGATTTATTTCTTTAATCAGTGAAAAAACATTTGTATAAGGTTTAATAGCTTGGACAATGAGGAACAGATAACTGTAAGGTGATGGTTAAGACATTAAAATGAGGAGTGTTCAATGATGAGTAATGTTATATTTACATCAAGTGCAACCGCCAAAAACGGGCGCGATGGACATGTGAAGTCAAGTGATGGCTTAATTGATCTTAATCTAGTTAATCCGGCAACTAATAAAGAAGCTAAAGGCTCGAATCCGGAACAGCTATTTGCGGCGGCTTATTCTGCTTGTTTCGATGGGGCGCTAAATCTGGTTGCATCCAAGCAAAATAAGAAAATTGATTCTGAAACTACTGCAGATGTTAGCTTTTGCAAGGATCCGGAAGATAATGGCTTTAAAATTGCTGTTACAATGAATGTGAAAATTAAAGGCGTCAATCCTGAAGATGCCCAGCAGCTTGTTGAAGATGCTCATCAAGCGTGTCCATATTCAAAAGCTACACGGGGAAATATTGATGTGACATTAAATCCGGAAGCTGTTGAATAAATACTAAGATGGTAGAAAAACGGATGATTACTCTAATAATCATCCGTTTTTCTTTTTCCGCAAATGGTCAATTACGGTCTTATCAGGAGTTACAAACAACGTCTTCTGCTTATCATACGTTACATAACCCGGTTTCGCTCCATTTGGCTTTTTCACATGCCGAATTGTTGTATAATCAACAGGTACAGATGAAGAACTTTGCGATTTGCTAAAGTATGCAGCGATTTGTGCCGCTTCAAGTAACGTATCCTCGCTCGGCTCCCGATCGCGAATGATCACATGCGAGCCGGGGATATCCTTCGTATGCAGCCAAATATCGTCGCGATGCGCTAACTTCGTGGTTACATATTCATTTTGTTTATTATTTTTACCGACCAGGATAGGTGTCCCGTCTGAAGATTGGTATTCCTCAGGCTGCGGTTTTTTGGGCTTGTTCGATTTTTTATGCTGCCGTTGTCTTTTCAAATACCCTTCCTCACGTAACTCATCACGAATTTCTTCAATATCCGCCTCACGAGCAGTATCAATCTGTTGCAGCAGTCCATCCAAGTAAGCAATTTCGTCGTTTGTTTTCGCAATTTCCTTTTCAACCATTTGTTTTGATGTTTTTAATTTTTGATATGTCTTAAAAAAGCTTTGCGCATTTTCACTTGGCGTTTTATTTGGATGAAGATCAATCGTTATTTCCGTTTGTTCAGGATCGTAATAATCAGTCACGGAAACGTGAGAATCTCCTAATTTAACTAAATGCATATTTGCGGTTAGCAGTTCACCAAGCCGTTGGTAAGTTGCTGCATTTTCTGCCTTCTTCAATGTTTGTGCATGCTTTTTTAATTTCCGTTCATTTTTGTCTTTTTCATTTTTAATGATTCGATACAAATCCTTGGCCCGCTGTTTTACACGATCGCGTTCGGCTTTACCGGAGTAAAAAGCATCAAGCATCTGGTTCGTAGTGGTAAACGTTTCCTGTTGCGTTTTGTAGAGCGTGATTGGCACAACATGGAAATCCTCTTTTTTACCATGATAGATGGCCGGTGTGTAGCGATTATCTCGAATTATATCTTGTATTTCTGTGAATCGGCCCAAATAGGTGTTTACAGAACCTAGCTTGGCCCGATGAACTAATTCGTTGGCAAGCAATGGTGAAAAGCCAACGAGTACTTGAACGATCTGTTTTTCCAGCTTCCCGGCATTAAAGTCCAGTTTCTTGATAAAATCCTCACCGCTTATTTCAAGCGGATTTATCTTATCCTGGGTCGGTGGCAGTTTGTACAGCTGCCCGGGAAGAATGGTCCGGTAACTATTTTGTGCGGACGAGACGTGTTTTAGACTATCAATAATATGTCCCTTTTCTTGATCGACTAGCATGACGTTACTATGTTTCCCCATCAGCTCCATAATCAGGGTCTTATAGGCAATATCCCCGATTTCATTACGTGTTTTAAAGGTGAATGTGACAATCCGTTCCATGCCATCTTGTTCAATGGATTCAAGTGTTGCTCCTGTTAAATGCTTACGTAGCAGCATACAAAACATCGGAGGTTCTTTTGGATTGGTATAATCATCGGCAGTTACATGTAATCTGGCATAGGTTGGATGAATAGATAATAATAATGCATGATTTTTCCCTTGGCTGCGTATGGTGAGCACAAGTTCTGTCTCGGTTGGCTGATAGATTTTAGCTACCCTTCCCGGTATGGTACATGTTTTTAATTCTTCTGTTACGGCTCTTGTTACAATTCCATCAAATGGCATTCGATCACCTCAATAAGTTATTATAGCATGTTTCGGGACAAGTCTGCATAGAAATGAATATGGGTTGATGTGAAGCCTTTTAAAGGATGCTAGCAACATGTAAAAAGTACGTATCATATTTTTTAGGAAAAACATATGCAGGTGAATGTGGAGGTTGTTACGATGAAATGGTATCAGTTAGATGTAGATCAAGTTGGAAAGCACGTAAATGTAATAATTGATAAAGGTTTACCTGTAAAGCAAGTTGACGAGCGCCGGCAAAAATTCGGTCCCAATGTTTTACAAGAGGAGCAGCGTACATCCAAGCTGTTGTTATTGTTAAAACAATTCCAGGACTTTATGGTTATTGTCTTACTCGCTGCAACCTTAATTGCTGGATTATTAGGCGAATTTGTCGATGCCATTGCCATCATGGTCATTGTCCTTGTCAATGGATTGATTGGTTTTTTTCAGGAACAAAAGGCGGAAAATTCGCTTGCCAAATTAAAAGAACTGTCAGCACCGGTTGCCACTGTTCTGCGCGATGGGGAGTGGGTCCGCATCGCGTCACAGGAAATTGTGGTTGGTGATGTTATCCGCTTGTCAAGTGGGGATCGGGTGCCAGCTGATGTAAGGATTATTAAGTCAGCAAGTATGGAAACGGAAGAGTCTGCACTCACTGGTGAATCACTGCCAGTCACAAAGCATGCACAAACGTTGATGCAGGATCATTTGGACCCTCAGGATCAACGCAATATAGCATTTATGGGAACCCTTGTCACTAGGGGACATGCGACTGGAATTGTAGTTGGGACAGGCATGAATACGGTGATGGGGCAAATCGCTTCTCTAATGGTAAAGACGAAGAAAATAGCTACGCCACTGGAAAATAAGCTGGCTGAACTAGGTAAAATATTGATATTTGTTGCATTAGCACTAACCGCATTGGTCGTTATTATTGGTGTCTATCACGGACACCCCCTCTATAATATGTTTTTAGCTGGTGTTTCCCTGGCTGTTGCAGCAATTCCAGAGGGTCTTCCTGCTATCGTAACGGTTGCCCTTTCCTTAGGGGTTCAGCGAATGATTCGTAAAAAGGCTATTGTTCGCAAATTGTCGGCGGTTGAAACGTTAGGTTGTGCTTCGGTTATTTGTTCGGATAAAACAGGTACAATGACAGAAAACCAAATGACCGTAAAATCTATTTTCTTAAATGGCCGCCACCTGTATGTGACCGGGGACGGGTACGACATACAGGGAGAATTCTTCCTTGATCAATCGAAAGTCGATGACACATTCCCGAATTTAGCCTCCATGCTCAGCTATGGAGCGTTGTGTAATCATGCTGACTTACGGGTCAAAAAAGGAAAATATTATGTGGACGGGGATCCAACAGATGGTGCTTTACTGGTTGCAGCTCGAAAAATGGGTCTAAAACCGGAACAGGATAATTTCAAGATAATTAAGGAAATCCCATTTGATTCGGAACGTAAACGCATGAGTGTCATTGTCGAGGATAAAAACAATCGTCAATTTATTATTACCAAAGGGGCACCAGATGTATTACTTCCACGCGCATCGTTTGTTCTGGGAAAAGACGGTAAACGATTACTGAAACAAAAAGACCAGCAGCAGTTTGAGATGGCGATCAACGATATGGCTAAACAGGCACTTCGAACGATCGCAATTGGGATCAAGCCGTTAACCAAGCAGGACATAACGGATACTGCTTTTATCGAAAACGAATTAACCTTGATTGGATTATATGGCATGATTGATCCACCACGAAAAGAAGTGAAACAGGCGATTGCTGAGTGCCGGGATGCGGGGATCAAGACAGTGATGATAACTGGGGATCATGTAAAAACGGCAAAAGCCATTGCAGAAAACTTGCAGTTACTTCCAGCGAATGGCCTTGTCCTTGATGGAACCCAGTTAAATCAAATGTCGACAGAAGAATTGCGTGATATCATTGACCAGGTGTATGTTTTTGCCCGGGTCACACCAGAGCATAAGTTAAAAATCGTTGAAGCGTTTCAGGAAAAAGGACATATCGTGGCGATGACGGGTGATGGAGTAAACGATGCTCCAGCTATTAAAGCAAGCAACATTGGGATTAGTATGGGACAAGCCGGCACTGATGTGACCAAGGAAGCATCCTCGTTAATTTTGATGGATGATAATTTTGCGACCATTAAAGCAGCAATCCAAGAAGGTCGTAATATTTATGAGAACATTCGTAAGTTTATTCGTTACTTGCTTGCTTCCAACGTTGGTGAGATTCTCGTTATGTTTTTTGCGATGCTGCTTGCCTTGCCACTACCCCTTGTTCCTGTACAAATATTGTGGGTAAACCTAGTTACGGATGGACTGCCCGCGATGGCCCTTGGATTGGATAAGCCGGAACAAGATGTCATGCGGCATGCACCACGAAACCCAAGGGAGGGTGTGTTTGCCAGGGGGCTTGGTTTTAAAATTATTTCTAGGGGTATCTTGATTGGTGTGGTAACCCTGATTGCGTTTATGGTTACCTACCATAATAATTCAGGTCAACTTGTTCATGGCCAAACCGTTGCGTTTACAACTCTGGTTATGGCGCAGTTGATTCATGTTTTTGATTGTCGCAGCGAAAACTCGGTGTTTGCTCGGAATCCATTTGAAAATATCTATTTAGTATTGGCTGTCCTTTCTTCCTTGTTGCTGCTGCTTGTTGTCATTTATTTAGAACCTTTACAGCCTATATTCCATACCATTGCGCTTGGACTAAATGATTGGCTGCTGATTATTTTTCTCAGTTTTTTGCCGACGGTATTATTCGGATTCACCAAAAAGTAACGATGTAAAACCTTCATCATTTCAGATGGAGGTTTTATTTTTTCACTTCGATTGTTATAATAAATGGATGGATTGGATGTGATCGTATGGTAAGAAGTATGACGGGGTATGGTAGAAGTGTTCTTCAGCTCGAGAGTACGGTCGTTACAATTGAGATTAAAAGCGTCAATCATCGTTTTCTGGATGTCCAGCTGAAGATTCCACAAACCTTTTTATTCTTGGAGGAAAAATTGAAGGAAACCATTCGTACATATTTTGCCCGGGGGCGAATTGAACTCATACTTAACATTGGCGGGACGGGTGCTATTGGGAAAACCTTGGAAACAGATTGGAAGTTATTGGATCAGTATATGGAACAGCTCAAGCAAATTAAAACGCGCTATCAGCTATCAGACGAAATTCCGATGAGCCTGTTGCTATCCATACCGGAGTTGTTTTCGGTCCAGCAAACAACGGAGAATTCCAGTCTCTTATTGGAAAAAATAGAAACATGTACTGAAAAAGCTTGCTTAGAGCTTTTGGCAATGCGAGAAGCGGAGGGTGAAAAACTGTTTGCTGATATTATGGAGCGGATGCATGGCGTCAAGGAATTAGTTGGGTCATTGCAGACACGAAGAGGACGAGTGACGGATGCTTATCGTGAACGGATTCAGCAGCGGATTGAAGCCTATATCAATAATAAGATTGAGACAGACAATAGCCGGATGTACCAGGAAATTGCGTTGTTGGCGGAAAAAGGTGATATTACTGAAGAGGTCACCAGATTGTTTAGTCACATGAACCACTTCTTTACGACGATCGAACGTGAAACAGAAATAGGTAGACGATTAGATTTTATCCTGCAAGAGATGCAGCGGGAAACAAATACGATTGGCGCCAAGTCCACAGACCCGAAAATCAGTGAATGGGTAGTATCAATCAAGAGCGAATTGGAGAAAATGAAAGAACAAATTCAAAATATAGAGTAATCGCTTGTATTTTGCCCTCCATTATCCCTATACTAGTTATATTATACAAAAATTGTTCCGGATTGGATCAATTTCATGCGAGAAGACAAGATGGAGAACTGCTGAAGGGGGAACCAGTTTGAATTTACGTTTAATTAATATTGGATTTGGAAATGTTGTCTCGGCTAACCGGATTATCTCGATTGTATCGCCAGAGTCCGCGCCGATCAAGCGAATTATTACCGTAGCCCGGGATAACAACAAACTAGTAGATGCAACATATGGACGCAGAACAAGAGCTGTTATCATAACGGATAGTGACCATGTTGTATTATCCGCGGTCCAGCCGGAAACAGTAGGTCAGCGAGTGCTGAGCCATGAAGAAGATTCAGATGAATAAAGTGGAACTTCATTCAGTGAGGGTTCCTACCTCCTCCACTGAATGTTAGTTTGAACAGAATCGGACCTTAACGGGGCAGTTGATCCCCCTACTTATCTTTTTGGGATCTACCTGAAAACTTTGAAGTGGGGTTTTACTGCCTGTTAGCGGGATAAAATAGGAGGTTACGGAGTTTTGATAGAAGAGAAAGGGATTTTGTTTGTTCTCTCGGGACCATCTGGTGTTGGGAAAGGTACAGTAAGAAAGCAATTATTTCAACATGATACCGAATTAAGATACTCTATTTCCATGACAACCAGAGAAAAACGCCCTGGCGAAACGAATGGGGTTGATTATTTTTATAAAACAAATGCTGAATTTGAAGCATTAATTCGTCAAAATCAACTACTGGAATATGCAAAATACGTTAACAACTATTATGGAACACCACGCGCATATGTGGAAGAAACACTGGACGCGGGACATGATGTTTTCTTGGAAATAGAAGTTCAGGGAGCATTACAGGTGAAGGAAAATTTCCCAGAAGGGGTGTTCATTTTTCTATTTCCGCCAAGCTTGGAAGAATTGAAGAATCGCATTGTTAGCCGTGGAACAGAGACGGAAGAACTCGTATTAAACCGGTTGAAAGCGGCACGCGATGAAATTGAAATGATGGATGCCTATGATTATGTCGTCGTCAATGACCAGGTTGATCATGCGGTAAGGAAAATAAAGGCAATTATTCAGAGCGAGCATTTGAGGCGGGAACGAATTGAGAAACAATATAAGCAATTATTGGAGGATGATTGAGCATGATGTTAGACCCATCAATTGATGCACTGCAGGAGAAAATTCGATCAAAATATACACTGGTTATCCTTTCAGCAAGACGTGCCAGAGAAATGCGTCATAATGCAGACTGCCAAGTGGAAAACCCGAAATCGGATAAATTTGTTGGCATGGCGCTGGAAGAAATACAAGCCGGTAAGTTAACTGTAAAAGAAACGGAAGAAACCGTCACTGAGTAAAGTGAAACTTCATCAGTGGGGCACTTTTTCCCCGATGAAATAGAAGATCAAGGGCTAAAGACGCAACGTCCTGTTCTTTGTGACCTGCTTGCATACCCGAACTTTTACGGGAAGTTAAACTCCTACTTATCTCTTGGTTTCATCGCAAGGAGCGGGAGTCTTATTGCCCGTTAAGATGGGATAAAAATCAAATTGTAAGTTTTCCGTTTACTAAAATGGTTTACTTTGTATTTGATGGATGACGAATATAAAATGCCCTCGCTTTTCTTTTTTGCGGGGGTATTGTTTGTTTTATGAACTATTAATTCTGTATGATAATGGTACATTTAAGATGCAGAATGAAACCTGAAAGGGGCCTTTATAGATGATACAGAATAAGAATGTTCTTTTAGCAGTTTCCGGGGGAATTGCTGCCTATAAGGCGTGTACGTTAACAAGTAAACTAACGCAAGAAGGGGCCAACGTAAAAGTAATGATGACGGAACATGCGACCCGATTTGTGTCCCCATTAACATTTCAAGCATTGTCAAGAAACCCCGTATATACCGATACATTTGATGAAAAAGATGTCACAAAAATTGCGCACATTGATGTTGCTGATTGGGCAGACATTGTCATTATTGCACCTGCTACAGCAAACATTATTGCGAAGCTTGCACAGGGTATTGCGGATGAAATGGTATCCACCACATTACTGGCAACTCAAGCACCTGTATATATTGCTCCGGCCATGAATGTGCATATGTATGCCCATCCAGCGGTCATTCAAAATATGCAGCAGCTTGAAGCATGGGGTTACCACTTTATTGAACCGGGGGCAGGCTATTTAGCTTGTGGTTATGTTGGAAAGGGTCGGCTGGAGGAACCAGAGAGTATTATCGAAGTTGTTGCCAACCACCAAATTAAAAACGGTATACTGCAAGATAAAAAAGTATTAATTTCTGCCGGACCAACGAGGGAGCAAATTGATCCGGTACGTTATTTCACGAATTATTCATCTGGAAAGATGGGATTTGCGGTAGCTGAAGCGGCAGCGGAACAAGGCGCAGTGGTTACCCTTGTAGCAGGACCAACACAAGAGATTACCACACACCCAGCCATTCAACGGGTCGACGTTACCTCGGCTGAAGAGATGTTTCAAGCAATGCATCGGTTTTTTCCGGAAAGTGATATTGTTATCAAGGCCGCTGCCGTAGCCGACTACCGTCCCAAACAAGTTTATGATAAGAAAATGAAGAAGCAGGATGGAATCTGGCAGATTGAGATGGAACGGACAAAGGATATCTTGCAATCATTAGGTGAAGAAAAAACAGGGCAATTTATAGTTGGATTTGCAGCGGAAACAACCAATGCTCTCGACTATGGGATGAATAAATTACGAAAAAAGCATTTGGATGCCATTGTGATTAATGATTTATCGGCAGAGGGTGCTGGTTTTTCCGGTGACACAAATATTGCAACCTATGTCAATAAACGGATGCAAAAAAAAGAGATGGCGCTGTCCTCGAAACGGGATATGGCCGACAAAATCTTGGGGTTCATTACTCGCGATATGAAGGATGATCCACGGTGAAGATAGCGAAAGTAATTGTTGATGTTCCAGCAGGGTCGATCAACCAAACCTTTGATTATCTCATTCCGGACCGGTTTATGGATATCCTAAAAAATGGCATGCGAGTCGTTGTTCCCTTTGGTCCCAGGAAAATCATGGGGTATGTTGTTGGTCGCGCTGAAGAATCATCGTTTAAAGGACTTAAAGAAATTATTGACATTCTTGATTTAACCCCAGTCTTGACTTCAGAGTTGCTTGAATTGGGCAAATGGCTTGCCGATGAAACGTTGAGTCTTTATATTACAACCTATCAGGCAATGCTGCCACAAGTATTGAAATCGCAGTATAAAAAGGATCTTGTTCGTTTAACCGATGCAGTATTACAACCGGATTTAGAGGCAATCTTTGCTGGACGAGATGTGATCGGGTATGAAGAATTGACGAATCGTAATATTCGCTATGCCCATGTCCAAAATGCGATCCAGGACGGGGATATCATGGTTAATTATTTGGTCAAATCCAAAATAACCAAAAAATATGTGACGATGATTAGCCCTGCAAAGGAAACATATTTGCTGGAGGAAGCCATCCATGACCTGCCTAAAAATGCTGCTAAACAGCGGGAGTTATTGCGGTTTTTTGTGGAGTATCCAGAGCAGGTGGAACAAACAAAACTAGTAAAACGGTTGAATACTACTCCTCAAACTGTAACAAAATTGATGGAGAAAAGGTTATTAACCTCAAAAAAGATGGAGGTTTTTCGTAATCCGTATGATGACGAGCACATTGTCCATACAAGTGCACTTACACTGACCGGTGAGCAGCAACAAGCCATAGAACCGATCAAACTTGCAATTGCCGAAAATAAGCATGATGTTTTCTTGCTGCATGGTGTCACTGGCAGCGGAAAGACTGAAATCTATTTACAGTCGATTCAGGATGTGATTGAAAAGGGGAAGGAAGCCATTGTTCTCGTACCGGAAATTTCCTTGACTCCACAAATGGTTCATCGGTTTAAAGGACGGTTTGGGCGGCATGTCGCCGTTATGCATAGTGGGTTGTCAAGCGGTGAGAAGTATGATGAATGGCGTAAGATTCAACAAAAAGAAGTTCAGGTTGTTGTTGGTGCTCGATCAGCAATATTCGCCCCATTTGAGAATATTGGGATTATCATTATTGACGAAGAACATGAAACAAGTTACAAGCAGGAAGACCAGCCGCGTTATCATGCTAGAGATGTAGCTATTTATCGGGGCAACAATCATCATTGCCCGGTTATCTTGGGAAGTGCAACGCCAACACTGGAGTCCTATGCCCGGGCGCAAAAAGGGGTGTACAAGCTCGCCTCATTAACGAAACGGACGAATGATAAAGGGATGCCGGATGTACAGATCGTTGATATGCGAAATGAACTGCATGCAGGCAATCGGACAATGTTTTCTCGTGATTTGAAGGAGAAAATTGAACAAGCAATCACCAAGAAAGAACAAGTCGTGCTGCTGTTAAATCGCCGGGGTTATTCCACTTTTGTCATGTGCCGGGAATGTGGGCATGTAAAGGAATGTCCGCATTGCGATATTGCTCTGACCTATCATAAAAATAGTAATCAATTAAAATGCCACTATTGTTCGTATGAGGAAAAAATGCCCACGGTCTGTCCGGAATGCAATAGTGATTTGATTCGCTACTTTGGCACAGGTACACAACGGGTAGAAGAAGCGCTGACACAGCTGATTCCAGAAGCGAGGGTAATCAGAATGGATGTTGATACGACGAGAAGAAAAGGGGCGCATGAAAAACTATTAACCCAATTTGCCAATCAACAAGCAGATATTTTATTAGGAACGCAAATGATTGCCAAAGGACTTGATTTTGAAAATGTCACATTGGTTGGGGTGTTAACCGCGGATTCCATGTTGCATTTGCCTGATTTCAGGGCATCGGAAAAAACGTTCCAATTGTTAACACAGGTAAGTGGCAGGGCGGGAAGACATGAATTGCCCGGTGAAGTAGTCGTACAGACATATACACCAGACCATTATAGCATTGAGCTTGCCAGCGCGTATGATTATCTGCAATTTTATCAGACGGAAATGAACACACGTCGAACATTTCAATACCCGCCATATGTTTTTCTAGCATTATTGACAGTGTCTCACCAGAACCGAGTGAAGGCGGTGCAAACAACGCAAAAAATCGTGCAGCTGTTCATGCAGCATGTAAATAACAAAACGATTATTCTGGGTCCAACCCCGTCTCCGGTTGCCCGGGTGAAAGATAGATATCGTTACCAATGCATGGTAAAATACAAGCATGAACCCCAGTTACGGAATTTGATTCGAAAAATTATTCGACAATTTGATGACGAGATCAAAAAAGATGATTTGCTGATAACTGTTGACATGCAACCATATCAACTGATGTAGGAAGTAGGGATGTGTAATGAAACGTATTGTATTTATGGGAACACCAGACTTTTCGGTGCCAGTTTTGGATTCGTTGGTTGAAGCCGGTTATGAAATTGTTTTAGTTGTAACCCAACCGGACCGGCCTAAGGGAAGAAAAAAAATTCTTACTGCCTCCCCGGTGAAAGAAGCGGCACAAAAGTTTGCGATTCCTGTTTTTCAGCCGGAGAAATTAAAACAGGATTTTCAGCCGATTATTGATTGTCAACCGGATCTGATTGTAACAGCTGCTTATGGACAAATCCTGCCAGCAGATTTACTGCAAGTACCGGAATTTGGCTGTATTAATGTTCATGCTTCCTTGTTGCCGGAATTACGTGGTGGTGCCCCGATCCATTACGCTATTTTACAAGGAAAGAAGGAAACCGGGGTAACGATCATGTATATGGTTGAAAAACTGGATGCCGGTGATATCTTAACCCAGACAACGGTGCCTATTGCCGACGATGATAACGTTGGTATTTTACACGATAAATTATCACATGCTGGTGCCGATTTGTTGCTGGAAACGTTGCCTAAATTGGCAAACCGGACTATTACACCACAACCGCAAAATGAATCCTTGGTAACGTTTGCTGCCAATATTAAACGCGAACAAGAAAAAATTGACTGGACCGAACCAAATGATGTGGTGTATAACCAAATCAGAGGTTTAAATCCTTGGCCAGTAGCTTTTACGAGCTATTTTAATCAACAGATGAAAATTTGGTGGGGAGAACCGGATAACCAAGTGTATCAGGGAGATCCTGGTGAAATCGTTCGGGTTGGCAAAGAAGCATTTACGGTTGTTTGCGGCAATGGACAGGCCATTCAAGTGACAGAAATTCAACCAGCTGGGAAGAAACGTATGACGGTAGACGAATACTTGCGTGGTGCTGCAAACCGTATCCAGTCTGGTGTGATACTTGGGGATAAGGCGCATGAGTAAATTAAGAGAGACGATCCTCGACAGTTTATTGCGGATGGAAAAAGATGGGGCATATAGTCATTTGGTCATTGATCATGCGCTTAAAGCAGGGACTATTCAGCCGAAAGATGAGGGGCTTTTGACAGAGATTGTGTATGGAACCTTCCAGCGTAAACTAACACTGGATTTTTATCTGGATTCATTCGTTCCATCCAGGAAAAAAATCGCTCCGTGGGTTTGGATGTTATTACGGATGTCCGTTTATCAAATGGTTTATTTAACAAAGGTCCCTGATCATGCTATTATTCATGAAGCAGTAGATATAGCTAAACGACGCGGTCACAAGGGTATTGCTTCACTGGTAAATGGTGTCCTTCGCAATATTCAGCGCAAAGGCGTTCCAGATACAGCATCACTAAGTGATACAGTAGAACGAATTGCCATCGAAACCAGTCATCCCGAATGGCTTGTAGAACGTTGGATCGCCATGTATGGTGAACAGTTGACGAAACAAATGTGTGAAGCAAATATTACGCGTAAACCAATATCCGTTCGTGTGCAGCCCCTTAAGCTATCACGTAATAAGGCAATGCAGTTATTACAGGAGCAGGGATTACAGACAAGGCCTTCAGCATTTTCGGATCAGGGAATTATTATCGACAGCGGCAATATTTTAAAAACAGATCTGTTTAAGGATGGATTCGTGACCATCCAGGATCAAAGTTCCATGCTAGTTGGTGAAATGCTTGATGTAAAACCTGGTATGGATGCACTTGATGCTTGTAGTGCACCTGGAGGGAAGGCGACACATATTGCTGAAAAAATGAAAAACCAAGGACGATTGTATGCATATGATCTTCATGCTAAGAAAGCAAAAGCTGTTCAACAAAAAGCAGTAGAATTGGATTTATCGATTATTACAGCTGACCAGGCAGATGCCAGACGTTTGGGGGACCGTCATGCCTCAGAAAGCTTTGACCGTATTTTAGTAGATGCTCCTTGTTCTGGACTTGGTGTCATTCGTGGGAAACCGGAGATAAAATATAATAAAAAAGCAGCTGATATTGACAAACTAGCGGAAATACAGCGAAATATTTTACAGTCAATCGTACCACTTCTGCAAAAAGATGGCCAAATGGTGTATAGCACATGTACAGTAGATCGAACAGAGAATGAAGCAGTTGTGCAATCCTTTCTGCAAGACAACCCGGATGTTGTAATTGATGATGCCTTTTTTGCCGAATTGCCAGAGGTTTTGCGGGATTCACCAGGGATAAGTCAGTCGGGATTACAAATTTTTCCGCAAACATTCCAAACAGACGGCTTTTTTCTTACGAGATTTCGAAAAAAGTGATGGAAAATATTCTATTATTGGTTATTTCATGTCATAATATAGGTAATAAATGGTGATAGCATCTGGTTTTTAAGGGGTGAGTGATGTTGAAAGGACAATTTTTGACCGACCGGGGGAAAGTTAGAGATCATAATGAAGATTCAGGCGGCATTTTTTTTAATGCTGATCAGCAGTTTCTAGCTGTTATCGCAGACGGTATGGGCGGTCATAAAGCAGGAGACGTTGCAAGTCAAATGACGATTAATAATATACAAACAAATTGGGAAGAAGTAAGCGGGCTCACAACACCTGAAGAAATGGAAAACTGGCTATTTGAAACGATTCGATCGGTGAATAAAAGCCTTTTTGACCATGCGCAATCTCATGTTGAATGTCAAGGGATGGGTACGACTATTGTTATCACGATTTGTACGCCGGACTTTTTCACGGTGGGACATGTTGGTGACAGCCGGTGTTATATTGCAAATGAACATGGTTTTAGTCAGGTTACCGAGGATCATTCGCTTGTTAATGCCCTTGTGAAAGCGGGTCAAGTTTCCAAAGAGGATGCCCAGAATCACCCGCGAAAAAATGTGGTATTAAAGGCGGTAGGGACCGAACAGCAGGTAGAACCAGATGTTCAAAGCCTGGAATGGGAGCATGGGGATCGACTATTACTATGTTCTGATGGATTAACGGACAAATTAACGGATGAACAGTTATCCAGCTTTGTGGATGGCAATGTTGAAATGGGGCAGGCGGGCCAGCAAATGATTAACTTAGCTAATCAATTAGGAGGCGAAGACAATATTTCGCTTATTCTCATCCAACATGATGTTTCCCCAGAGGAAGGTGAAACATCATGATGAACGGACGCCTGTTAAATGAACGCTACCAGATTAAAGAAACAATTGGCGGTGGTGGGATGGCGAATGTTTATTTGGCCAGAGATATTATTCTGGATCGTGATGTCGCCATCAAAGTCCTGCGTTTAGAATATGCCAATGATGACGAGTTTATTGCCCGATTCCATCGAGAGGCTCAATCAGCAACAAGTCTTTCTCATCCAAATATCGTTAATATTTACGATGTAGGCGAAGAGGACCATATTTTATACATGGTGATGGAATATGTAGATGGCATGACATTAAAAGAATACATACAAAAATATGGCCCAATTGATGTTCAGACGTCATTGGATATTATGAAACAGATAAGTTCTGCTATTACGCATGCACATGAAAATGAAATTATTCATCGGGATATTAAACCGCAAAACATTCTGATCGATACATATGGTCAAGTAAAGGTGACCGATTTTGGGATTGCAGTTGCATTGAGTGCGACATCATTAACCCAAACCAATTCGATTCTTGGTTCCGTTCATTATTTATCTCCGGAACAGGCACGTGGCGGGTCAGCTACGAAGAAATCGGACATTTATTCACTTGGAATTGTGTTGTATGAGCTATTAACTGGTCGTTTGCCGTTTTCCGGTCAGTCTCCAGTTGCTATAGCTCTAAAGCATTTACAAAACGATACACCTTCTGTCCGGCGGTTTAATCAGGATATCCCGCAAAGTGTTGAGAATATTGTCCTTAAGGCAACTGCAAAAGACCCATTTCATCGGTATGAGACCGTATATGAAATGGAAGCAGCGCTTGACATAGCTTTGGATCCTGACAAGATAAATGAAGAAAGGTATGTACCACCAATTGAAGCCGGTGAAGAAACCAAAGCAATTCCAATTATTACCGATGATCAAATTGGGGACTCCGTCAATCAGGATACGATCGTTCATCAGACAGGTGGTAATACAAAACCTTATGTAGAAAAAGAAGCAGCGAATTCAGATAAGAAAAAGAAAAACAAGAAAAAAGAAAAAAAGGTTAAAAAAAGCAAAAAAAAGAAAAAGAAAAAGTGGCTTATCTTTCTTCTATTATTGCTCGTGGCTATTGCAGCAGCGGTCGTGATCCCGGTACTACTGCAACCAAAGGAAGTCGATGTACCGGATGTTGCCGATATGGATTATGATGATGCGGTCGCCGAATTGGATAAGTTGAATTTGAAGCACAAAAAAGAACTGATGTATGATGATGACGTAGATGAAGGCGTCGTTGTCAAAACGGATCCACACGCAGGTAAAACAGTGAAAGAGGATTCAACGGTCACGGTTTTTGTTAGTCAGGGCAAAGAAACAACTGCTTTTGATGATTATGTAGGCGAGGATTTTAGCCAAATTGAAGCCATGTTGGAGGAAGAAGGATTTGAGGTTATCGGGTATGGGAAATATTCGGATGAGCCTGAGGGGCAAATTGTGACCCAAATTCAGCCAACACCGGATACGGATGTGGTTCCTAGTGAGACACGCGTTATTTTTGAATACAGTAATGGGCCGGAATTAACCGCGTTAAACAATTTGAAGGGGATGACTAAAGAAGAAGCTGAGTCATACTTGAATGAGCAGAATTTTAAAATGAATGTCAAAGAAGAACATTCCGATTCTGTACCAAAAGGGGAAGTTATCAAACAAGATCCTGAACCCGGATCAAAATTAGGTGAAGGAGAGGCGGTTGATGTTTATGTATCAACCGGTCCAAAAGAAAAATCACCTGCATCAAAAACAATTAACTTTACCGTTTCCTATAATCCAAAAGAGCCAAAGGACGACCATCAGGATGACGATAAGCAAAAGTCGGAAGAACAAACAGTGAAAATATATATTGATGACATGAATCATTCCATCTCGGATGTCGCTGAACAGGAAGCTATTTCGAAGGATACAGATTTTACAATTACATTAACCATTGCTCCGGATGACAAAGCAGAGTATAAAGTGATGCGGGATGATGAGGTCGTAATTAATAAGACGGTTACGTATGAAGAGGGTGACTAAATGGCCAATGGTAGAATTATTAAAGCATTAAGCGGATTTTATTATGTTCAAACAGCAGACGGTATTTTTCAGTGCAGGGGCCGTGGTGTTTTTCGCAATAAAAAGATCACGCCGCTTGTAGGTGATTTTGTATCGTTTGATGAAAGTAATCCAGAGGAAGGCTATATCCAAGAAATCAAACCAAGAGAAAATGAATTGGTGCGTCCGCCTATTGCCAATATCGATCAAGCAATGATTGTTAGTTCTGCCACTATGCCTGATTTGAACCCGCTATT
This sequence comes from Lentibacillus songyuanensis, assembly GCF_039548255.1. Taxonomy (NCBI): domain Bacteria; kingdom Bacillati; phylum Bacillota; class Bacilli; order Caryophanales; family Bacillaceae; genus Lentibacillus; species Lentibacillus songyuanensis. Next base: position 92,887 of record NZ_JBCLVH010000002.1, on the reverse strand, counting down.
ATTAGACCGATTCCTCGTATTAATCGAGTCTAAAAGAATTCAGCCGGTACTGTTTTTTACGAAAATGGATGCCATCGATGATGAAAAAAGACGGGAAATAACTAGGTTTCAAAAAGATTATCAGCAAATCGGATACATTGTTGAATTGTTATCAGCCAAGGATCCAGATGAATTGGAGCGATTGCAAGGATACTTCGCCAATCGGGTAACGGTGATTGCTGGACAATCAGGTGTAGGAAAATCATCGCTCCTCAATGCGTTGAATCCGTCGTTGTTATTGAAAACAGCAGATATTTCCAAGAGTTTGGGGAGGGGAAGACATACAACCAGACATGTTGAACTTTTGGAGGTTTACGACGGGTTAGTTGCTGATACACCAGGTTTTAGTTCCCTTGATTTTAATGATATTGACCTAGAAGAATTAGCTAATTGTTTTCCGGAATTTCGCGAACGAAAAGAGAATTGTAAATTCCGTGGCTGCATGCATTATAAAGAGCCAAAATGTGCTGTTAAACAAGCTGTTGAAAACGGTGAGATACCAGCATTTCGATATGAACATTACGTACAGTTTTATCAGGAAATTAATTCGAGAAAGCCGAGGTATTAAGACAATGACGAAATTAGCACCTTCCATTCTTTCAGCCGATTTTGCAAAGCTTGGAGAAGAAATTCATGATGTGGAATTAGCAGGGGCGGATTATATCCATGTAGATGTGATGGATGGCCATTTTGTTCCGAACATTACGATTGGTCCGCTGATTGTGGGGGCAATTAAACCGAAGACGTCACTGCCGTTGGACGTTCATTTAATGATTGAACAGCCGGATACATTCATTCCGGCATTTGCCAATGCAGGGGCTTCGATTATTTCGGTTCATCAGGAGGCGTGTGTGCATCTCCACCGAACGATACAATTAATTAAAAATCAAGGCGTAAAAGCCGGAGTTGTTCTTAACCCGGCAACCCCAGCCGAAATGATTAAGAGCGTTCTTCCAGACATAGATTTAGTTTTATTAATGACCGTAAATCCTGGTTTTGGTGGGCAAGCGTTTATTGACGCTGTTGTAGAAAAAATCAACCAGGTGGCATTATGGAAGAAGGAACTTGGGTTGAATTTTGAAATTGAGGTAGATGGCGGTGTGAATGCAGAAACTGCCAAGCGCTGTACCGATGCCGGGGCAAATGTATTAGTTGCAGGCAGCGCAATTTTTAACAAAGCGGATCGGAAACAGGCTGTGGAAGACCTTCGTAATGCAACAAACGAATGGGTGTAATGTGCAATGACAACGGTAGCAATAGTTGGGAACGGCCCAGCAATATTAACCCCCGATCTTACCATATTTAAGGATATCGATATTTGGATTGGAGCAGACCGGGGTGCCTTTTTGCTAATAGAGAATCAGTATACCCCTGATATTGCAATTGGTGATTTTGATTCGCTTAATAAAGATGAATGTGCACAGGTAAAGCAGTATTCACGCACATTTATCCCATATCCAATTGAAAAAGATTGGACAGATTTGGAACTTGCTTTGGGTAAAGCATATGAATATGCACCTGAGAAGATCTATTTATTTAATGTAACGGGTGGGAGATTGGATCATTCCTTGATTAACATCCAAACACTATACTCTATTATGGAACGAAAAATACAAGGGTTTATTGTGGAGAATAATAACTTGCTGACCATGGTAAAGCCTGGTAAACATGCCGTTGTAAAGGATGACACCTATCCGTTTCTGTCGTTTGTTCCCTTTACTAAAGACGTGAAGGGACTGACATTACAAGGGTTTGAATATCCACTTGCTGATCAAACAATTACCTGGGGGTCTACTCGCTGTATATCAAACAAGCTTCTTTTAAAAAATGGTACTTTTTCGTTTAAAGAAGGCATACTATTACTAATAAAGAGTCGTGACGCCACGAAAGAAACGATTCCAAAGAATAGTTAGGCTTTGTTTGTTATTAGAGGAGGGGACTCATTGAAATTTTATACGATTAAACTCCCAAGATTTATTGGCGGATTAGTTCGAGTTTGTATTGGTGTATTTAAGAAAGAAAAATGAGAAAGGGATTAGCTTTTGTCAATTGTTTGGCAGGAGCTACTTTTTTTGTTTTTACAAAGGAAAGAATAAAGTGGGATGGACTGCGCTCTGATACGTCGGTTAAGAAGGAGCAGTTTCATCGATCGCTGGAACTGAACGAGGCTAACTTTGGCACGGGCAGAAAAGCGTCATGATTTTTATACCTTCTTATCTATGAAAAAGGCATCCGTACGGCGGATGCCTTTTTACACTAATGTCTGAAGCTGTATATTAAACGCGTTCCACTTTACCTGATTTAAGGGCACGTGCAGATACATAAACACGTTTTGGTTTGCCGTCTACCATAATACGAACTTTTTGTACATTAGCTTTCCAATTACGTTTGTTGGAATTCATTGCGTGTGAACGCTGGTTTCCACTACGCGTTTGACGTCCGGTAACAACACACTTTCTTGACATGTAAATCCCTCCTTACTGTTTACATGTGTCATCTAAAACAATCTTTTCATACTAACTTAATTTATCACAAGTAATTTCATAATGCAATTTATTTTTTTTACGACTGTACAGGTACATGCGTGAATGTTGACTAGTGACCCGGTGCTTTTGGCCGGTCTGTTTTAATAGCGGTTAATCTTCTTGTATCAAGCTAAAAATCTTGACAGATGATTTAATTTCATTCATTGTTAGAAGGGTGTAAATTGAGACAAGAGGTTCACTTTCAAAAGTCAGTGGATTGTAGTAAACTATCCATAAGATATAAGCCTGTTAGGAGGATTATTATGTCCATAGAGCTTAATACAAATGATGGTCATGTTACAATTACCAATGATGTTATTGCAACAATTGCCGGGGGTGCAGCAATTGAATGTTACGGGATTGTTGGCATGGCTTCGAAAAATCAAATCAAAGATGGTCTTACAGAAATGCTCCGAAAAGAGAATTTTTCAAGAGGGATTATCGTTAGGCAAGAAGAGGACCGGTTGCATATTGACATGTACATTATTGTAAGTTATGGCACAAAAATATCAGAAGTTGCACATAATGTTCAATCACAAGTAAAGTATACATTAAATCAAACATTAGGATTATCGATCGACTCTGTTAATATTTATATCCAGGGAGTTCGTGTCGCCAAAGATTAACCTTTTCAGGTATGTTTAAACTGCCAATTGATTATACCACCATCGAACATGCAGGTGGTTGAACGTTTGAACTTGTTATTATTCCATTTATATATACAGCGGCAGGATGAAAAAGGGTTAATGTTTGGGCTTAGTGAAGGAGGAAGTACAGGTATGGTACGAGCGTTAGATGGCAAGACATTTGCACAAATGGTACTCTCTGGAGCACACCATTTAACGAATAACGCCAAAAAAATTGATGCATTAAATGTGTTCCCGGTTCCTGATGGAGACACCGGAACCAATATGAATTTATCGATGACATCTGGAGCAGGCGAAGTAAAAAAAGTAAGTACGGATGCTATCTCGGAAGTGGCCAATGCTTTTGCCAAGGGCCTCCTAATGGGTGCGCGTGGAAATTCAGGGGTTATTTTATCACAACTGTTTCGCGGCTTTGCCAAAAGTATGGAGAAAAAGCAGGAGTTATCAGCCGAAGAATTAGCGAATGCGTTCGAACAAGGGGTTCAGACCGCATATAAGGCAGTTATGAAACCTGTGGAGGGAACCATTTTAACGGTAGCCAAAGATGCTGCGGCAGTAGCTGTAACGGAAGCGAAACAGGAAAGCGATATTGCTGTTCTAATGGATAAGGTGCTCGCGGAGGCTAAAGCGTCGTTAAAACGTACTCCCAATCTATTGCCGGTGCTAAAAGAGGTTGGGGTGGTCGATTCAGGTGGCCAAGGGCTGGTTACCATTTATGAAGGATTTTTAGCATCCCTAAAAGGAGAAGAACTGCCGGAAGAAGAGGTTAGCGAATCTGAAATGGATGAAATGGTTAATGCGGAGCATCACAAGCTTGCACAGGAATTTATGGATACATCTGACATCGAATTCGGGTATTGCACCGAGTTTATGGTTAAGTTCGAGAACGACAAAACAGCCGCACATCCATTTGACGAAGAGGAATTTCGAAATGAATTAAGTGAACACGGGGATTCATTGCTCGTCGTCGCTGATGATGAAATTGCCAAGGTTCATGTTCATGTTGAGTATCCCGGGAATGTATTAACGATTGGTCAACGATATGGTAGCTTGATTAATATGAAGATTGAAAACATGCGTGAACAGCACACGGCAATTGTCGGAGATAAAAATAAAAAGACCCCTTCAGAAGAGAAGGCTGAGTTTGCGATTATTACCGTGGCAATGGGAAGTGGCGTTAAGGAATTATTTGAAAGTCTTGGAGCAACCGTCGTTATTGAAGGTGGACAAACCATGAACCCAAGCACTCAGGATATTACCGATGCAATCATCGAAGCGCATGCCAAAAACGTTTTGGTTTTACCGAACAATAAAAATATTGTCATGGCAGCTCAACAGGCAGCTGAACTTGCTGAAGTAAATGTCGAAGTGGTGCCAACAAAAACGATTCCACAGGGGATTGGTGCAATGTTAGCATTTCATCCTGGAGAAAACATAACGGCAAATAAAGAGACAATGGAACAGGCAAGCGGACAGGTGAAATCGGGACAGGTTACATATGCTGTCCGTGACACAAAAATTGACGGGATAACGATTGAAAATGGCAATTTTATGGGAATTGCTGATGGCAAAATTAAGGCAACTCATCAAGATAAGGCAGAAACTGTAAAAGCTTTGTTAGCGGAAATGATTACAGCGGACGATGAGATTTTGACTATTTTGCAAGGGGAAGATGTCAGTGATGCTGAAGTAGAAGCATTAGTAAACGATCTTGAAGCTGCTTATGAGGATATCGAAATCGAAGTGCATAATGGGAAACAACCAATTTACTCGTATATTTTGTCTGTTGAATAATTCATACAAAGGTGAAAAGTGGTTCAAGCAAATAAAATTTATAATTTCCTAAACAACAAAAGTGTTTAGTTAGGTAGAAATCCGAACAATGATTTAAATTTCCTCAATTGGAATTTGCATTAGTTCGGATTTTTCTTTTTGTAAGTGAGTAAACGTATAAAGTTTGAGCAATGAAGTATCTCGGATTGTTGATAATTCAGATAAACTGCGACATAGTGATAATTTCTTTGAGGGCACTTCCCCCGTTCTAATGGAAGATTGGTGCTTACATTCGCTCCGTCAGAATACTCCGCCCTCCCCTCACCCGGACGGCGGCATTAGCACTCCTCTTCCAATAGAACGAGTGTCATGTAATAAAATTGTCACTACGTCGCATTTTCCATCAACTACGTATTATTAATCCACTTGATAGAGTAATATTCTAAACCTCCGATCCTGTTAACGTTCGTATTTAGTGTAGAAAGTTTCCCTTATCTCTCAGCTTCTTTGTTGAAGATTACCCTTTTTTAACCACTTCGAGCACGTTTTCATTTACCAATGAATCTTACTGTTGTTTTTGCTATAATAGAGGAAGGCTAGATGAAATGAGGGAACGTAATGAAATATAATTCGGTATTCGATATTATTGGTCCAGTAATGATCGGGCCATCCAGTTCACATACAGCGGGAGCTGCCCGGATTGGGAAGGCTGCCCGCAATTTGTTTGGTGAGGAACCAACATGGGCGAAAGTTCACTTATATGAATCCTTTGCCAAAACGTATAAAGGTCATGGGACAGACTTTGCCTTGGTTGGCGGACTGCTTGGATTTGACACGGATGATCCTCGAATGAGCAAAGCACTGGAACTTGCGAACGAGAAAAATATAAAAATAGAATTCATTGAAGACGATGCTAAGGCTGAACATCCGAATACAGCAAGGCTAATTATTGGAAATGATACGGAAGAATTAGAATTAGTCGGTATCTCCATTGGTGGCGGGAAAGTAGAAATAACCGAGTTAAACGGATTTGAATTACGGTTGTCTGGTAATCATCCGGCTATTTTAATTATGCATAATGATCGATTTGGCGCGATTGCTTCGGTCACCAAAATCCTGGCAAAATACGAGATTAATATCGGTCATATGGAAGTCAATCGAAAAGACGTCGGAAAAGAAGCACTAATGGTCATTGAAGTAGACCAGAATGTTGAGGATCCTATTTTGCAGGAATTGGAGAATGCTGATCATATCAATCAAATCTCCAAGATAGTTTCTTAAATAGGATATTCGAAAGGAGTTTTTCTATGTTTCGAACAGTTGCTGAATTAGTAGCGCTTGCTAAGCAAGATAATATATTGATTTCTGAGGTCATGATCCGTCAAGAGATGGATGTGAAGAATTTATCCCGTGATCAAGTTTATCAACATATGGAAAACAATCTTCATGTGATGGAAAAGGCAATCGAACAGGCGCTGGAAGGTGTGGAATCGGTTACCGGTTTAACTGGCGGGGATGCCGTTTTAATTCAAAACTATATGCGTGAGAAAAAGCCGCTTTCAGGGAATTTGTTACTTGATGCAGTTAGTAAAGCAATGGGAACTAACGAGGTAAATGCAGCGATGGGAACCATTTGTGCAACGCCAACAGCAGGTAGTGCCGGCTGTGTTCCGGGAACCCTGTTTGCAGTAAAAAATCAATTACATCCAACACGGGAACAAATGGTTCGTTATTTATTTACAGCAGGGGCATTTGGTTTTGTGGTTGCAAATAATGCATTTATTTCCGGGGCTGCAGGCGGCTGTCAGGCGGAAGTTGGCTCAGCAGGAGCAATGGCTTCGGCTGCAATTGTGGAAATGGCTGGCGGTACACCCCAACAGTCTGCGGAGGCATTTGCTATGACATTAAAAAACATGCTCGGTCTGGTATGCGATCCTGTTGCTGGATTAGTAGAAGTCCCATGTGTCAAGCGAAATGCAGGAGGTGCTTCGCTTGCCATTGTCTCAGCAGATATGGCACTTGCAGGCGTCACCAGCCGTATTCCATGTGATGAAGTAATTGGAGCTATGTACCGGATCGGTAAAACAATGCCCTCCGCATTACGGGAAACTGGTGAAGGCGGGCTTGCCGCAACTCCGACAGGTCAGGCGATGAAAGAGAAGATTTTTGGCTTGGCTGCAGTGAAAGAGTGATTAACATGTTAGCAGATACAGTAGATACATTGAAAGGCATAGGAGATAAGTTTGCAGAAGATCTAGCTGTACTCGGTATTTATACGGTGGATGATTTGCTGTTTTATTTTCCCTATCGTTATGACGTGTTTGAAATAAAACCGCTTCAGGAGTTAATCCATGATGATAAGGTGACCATTGAGGGGACGGTGATTCACCCCCCTTCCCTCACTTTTTACGGGAAGCGCAAATCACGGCTCGTGTTCACAATGGAAGTTGAGAATGTGGCAATTAAAGTGGTGATGTTTAATCGTGCCTTTGCTAAAAAACAAATTCAGCCAAATGATGTGATGACATTGACTGGAAAATGGGATGCACACCGGCTGCAAATCACAGTCAGCAATTATAAGAAAGGTCCGGCAGCCAATCAGGCTTCCATTCAACCATTTTATTCATTAAAAGGGGATATGACGAATATAAAATTAAAAAAGGCAATCAAACAAGCCTTTGGAGATTACGAAGACCAGGTAGAAGAGATATTACCAGCGAATTACCTGGATGCTTATAAGCTGCCAAATCGGAGACACGCATTACGGACAATGCATTTTCCAGAAGATCGCGTCCAGTTAAAGCATGCGCGTCGTCGTTTTACATATGAAGAGTTTCTGTTGTTTCAATTAAAGATGCAACTATTACGCAAGGTAAAGCGGGAAGCAACAAACGGTAACGCTCAACAATATAATTCAGAAAAGCTCGCGGGATTCATGAATCAATTTCCATTTTCGTTCACGAATGCGCAGAAACGTTCGCTTGACCAAATCTTAACCGATATGCAATCTCCTTATCGAATGAACCGGCTGCTGCAAGGGGATGTTGGGTCAGGAAAAACGGCGGTAGCAGCAATTTGTTTGTATGGATCCATTACAGCAGGCAGACAAGGTGCGTTAATGGTGCCTACGGAAATATTAGCAGAACAGCATTATGCATCGCTTTGTGAGTTGTTTCAGGAGAAGGCACGGATTGTCCTGTTAACCGGTTCAGTGAAAGGAAAGAAGCGTAACGAAATTCTGGCAGCGATCGAGGCAGCGGAGGTAGATATTGTTGTAGGAACGCATGCCTTGATACAGGATGATGTATTTTTTGCTGATTTAGGATTAGTGATTGTTGACGAACAGCATCGGTTTGGTGTCGAGCAGCGGCGGACATTGCGTGACAAAGGGCTGCATCCGGATGTTTTATTTATGACTGCGACACCAATACCACGGACACTTGCCATTACTGCATTTGGGGATATGGATGTCTCTGTGATTGATGAAATGCCATCGGGAAGAAAAGAGATTGAGACCTACTGGGCGAAGGAAAACACATTGGACCACGTGCTGCAGTTTATTCAAAAGCGGGTTGCTCATGGTGAACAAGCCTATGTTATTTGTCCGTTAATTGAGGAATCCGATAAATTGGATATTCAAAATGCAGTTGATCTATATGATCAATTAGCGGCATTTTATCCGCCGTCGATTCAGGTTGGGTTGATGCATGGCCGGCTTCATCCGGATGAAAAGGATGCAGTCATGAAACAGTTTGCGGCAAACGAAATTCAAGTGTTGGTATCAACTACCGTTGTCGAAGTGGGTGTCAATGTTCCCAACGCCACCATCATGGTCATTTACGATGCTGAACGATTTGGTCTGTCTCAATTACACCAGCTCCGGGGACGCGTCGGTCGTGGTGGTAAACAGAGCTACTGCATTTTAATAGCAGAACCAAAAGGGGAAATCGGCAAAGAACGGATGCGCATTATGACGGAAACCAATAATGGTTTTGAATTGTCAGAGCAGGATTTACAGCTTCGTGGTCCAGGAGATTTCTTTGGTAAAAAACAAAGTGGTGTTCCAGAATTTAAAGTTGCTGATATGATCCATGATTATCGGGCGCTGGAAACAGCCAGAAATGATGCACAGGAAATCATTGAAGCGAATTTGCTAGAAAATGAGGCGTTTGCACGATTGAAAGCAACACTCATGGCCGACGATGTTTTCTCGGGTAAACTTGATTAGCAAGGAAAATCTTGGCGGTGCGTAAATTCTTGCAAAAAAAATTGTGCTATTATATATTACTATTAGTACCAAGTCCTAATTTTTCTCACTCTTAATGGGGAGTAAAATCCCTGCTGATTGAAGTGTCACTTTGCGAAAATATGGAATTTGGTACATAGATAGTCTTAGAAGATAAAAGTTTTTCAAAAGTAGTGGATGGTGTCCCAGATGAAACGTACGAAAGCAGAACGACAGCGGTTATTAAAAGAAACGATTGAACATACACCGTTTATCACCGATGAAGAATTGTCGCAAATATTTACTGTCAGTATTCAAACGATTCGCTTGGATCGCATGGAGCTTGCTATTCCGGAATTGCGGGAGCGGATCCGTTCTGTGGCAACAAATCAATGGAATGAAACGGTGAAAGCATTACCGTTGGATGAGATAATTGGTGAAGTAATTGATTTAGAACTGGATAAACGAGCTATTTCGATTTTAAATATCAAACCGGAACATGTTTTTTCCCGAAATAAAATTGCCCGTGGACATCATTTATTTGCCCAGGCTAATTCCCTTGCTGTTGCAGTAATCGATGACGATCTAGCATTAACTGCCAAATCCGAATTGAAATTTACCAGGCAGGTTGTCGAAGGGGAACGTGTGATTGCAAAAGCATCTGTAGAAGAAGTAAACGATAATGGCCTAACGACAGTACGTGTTAATAGTTTTGTTGACCATGAAATCGTGTTTACCGGGTTATTTCATATGTATCGGTCAAATGACTGACAAAGCATAAGGTGAAACTTCATTCAGTGGGGGTCTTACACCCGTTAAGGCGGCGGGAAACAACCGTTTAGCGTTTGTTAAACGGGTATAAAAGGGAGTAGGTCAACATGAGAATAGCAATTGATGCGATGGGGGGCGACCATGCACCAAAAGAGATGGTACTTGGTGCGATGGAGGCTGTCGCCAAAATCGATAGTTTAGAAATAACGTTAATCGGGGATCAGGAAAAAATCAGCCCATATTTAACGAATGACAAGTCGATTGACGTCATCCACACGACAGAAGTTATTACGGGAGAGGATGAACCAGTCCGGGCTGTGCGCCGTAAAAAAAACTCCTCGCTCGTTTTGATGGCCAAAGAAGTCAAGGAACAACGTGCGGATGCCTGTATTTCAGCGGGGAATACCGGTGCATTGATGAGTGCGGGATTGTTTGTTGTCGGTCGCATTCCAGGAATTGACCGGCCGGCATTAAGCCCGACGTTGCCAACCATTGATGGAAAAGGTTTTTTACTATTGGACGTAGGGGCAAATGTAGATGCCAAAGCCCATCATCTCGTACAATATGCCATTATGGGGTCGATTTATACGGAAAAGGTTCGCTCGATTCATCACCCGACAGTTGGACTTTTAAATGTTGGTACAGAAGATGGGAAAGGAAACGATCTTACCAAAAAAGCATTTGCCCAACTAAAAGAAGCGCCAGTAAATTTTATCGGCAATGTTGAAGCCAGAGATATTCTTGATAGTGCAGCCGATGTTGTGGTGACCGACGGCTTCAGCGGGAATATCGCGTTGAAGACAGTGGAAGGAACAGCGCTTTCCATGTTTTCCATGTTGAAACAGACGTTTATGTCATCCTTTAAAACAAAGCTTGCTGCTGGCATGGTAAAACAGGATTTAAAAGGGTTGCAAACCAAATTGGATTATTCAGAATATGGCGGTGCCGGCTTGTTTGGTTTAGCAGCTCCGGTTATCAAAGCTCATGGTTCATCTAATCAACGCGCAGTGTTTAATGCGATTAAACAGGCGTGCCATATGATTGATCATCGTGTAACAGATACCATTAAGCAAACAATTATTTCTGCAGGGATTAACAAAGGAGGAGAATAAGTGAAACGTGTAGCATTTATGTTTCCGGGACAAGGGTCACAGACTGTTGGAATGGGCAAAGAATTTTACGATCGCTATCCGGAAATACAATCATTATATGAAGATGCAGATAAGGCATTAGGGTTTTCGTTGACGGACATTATGTTTAACGGACCAGAGGAAACGTTAACGCTAACAGAACATGCCCAGCCAGCATTGTTACTGTCAAGTATAGCAACCCACACCTTGTTAATAAAAGAAGAAATTCAACCAATAATGACGGTAGGGCATAGTCTTGGTGAATATAGTGCCCTGGTTGCAGCAGGAGCTTTAGCGCTTGAGGAGGCTTTGCCATTAGTAAATGCGCGTGGCCGGCTGATGGAAGAAGCCTATCCCGCAGGCAAGGGAGCAATGGCTGCTGTATTAGGTATGAAGCAAGAAGAGATTGAGGCAGTTATACAAGGGTTCCCAGATGAGGAAGCGGTGGATATCGCTAACTTGAATTGTCCCGGTCAAATTGTAATTTCCGGCACAAAAGCAGGAATTGAGCAAGCGACGGCGAAATTAAAAGAGAATGGTGCAAAGCGTGTGCTGCCATTAAATGTTAGTGGACCATTTCATTCCCGGCTGATGAAGCCTGCCAATGAACAATTTGCCAAGAAACTGGATGAGGTTACCATTACAGAAGCAAGTATTCCCGTTTATGCCAATGTTACGGCAGCGCCAGTCACGGATAATGATGAAATGAAAGAACTTTTACTTAAACAGCTTTATTCTCCTGTTCGTTTTGAAGCGTCCATTCAGCATATGCTGGACGAAGGTATTGATGCATTTGTGGAAGTGGGAAATGGCAAGGTGTTAAGTGGGTTGGTAAGGAAAATCAGCCGGCGAACAAAAACATTTGCCATTCAGGATCAAGAAGCATTGGATGCGTTTATTTCCTGGTACAAGGAGGAATCCTGATGTTGTTAGAAGGAAAAAATGCTTTAGTTACAGGAGCATCACGCGGAATTGGTCGTGCGATTGCGTTAGAATTAGCTAAACAAGGTGCCAATGTCGTTGTGAATTATGCAGGTAATGAGGAGAAAGCTCAAGCAGTTGTCGAAGAAATAAAAGCATTAGGTGTTCAGGCATTTAAAGTTCAGGCTGATGTGGCCAATGAGACAGAAGTTAAGGAAATGGTAAAACAGGTGATCCATGAATTTGCAAGCCTTGATATTCTCGTTAATAACGCCGGAATTACACGTGATAACTTATTAATGCGTATGAAAGAAGCGGAATTTGATCAAGTTATTAACACCAATCTAAAAGGTGTATTTGTTTGCACCAAGGCTGTTACCAGACAAATGATGAAGCAGCGAAGTGGGAAAATCATTAATGTCGCGTCGATCGTTGGTGTAAGTGGAAATCCTGGACAAGCCAATTATGTCGCTGCTAAAGCAGGTGTTATTGGCTTAACGAAAACAGCTGCAAAAGAATTAGCATCGCGGAATATTATTGTTAATGCAGTTGCACCTGGGTTTATTTCAACTGATATGACGGATGCATTGACAGATGAACAGCGTAAAGGGATGCATGATCTCATTCCGCTTGGTAAACTGGGTGAGGCCGAAGATGTAGCGAAAGTCGTCCGTTTTCTGGCCTCAGATGATGCCAACTATGTCACTGGACAAACCATCCATGTTGATGGCGGAATGGTGATGTAGAGAGAAAAGCAGAGGCGACTGATAAGGAGCGTATACTGGACTGACCTGTTCAAGAGAAAGGAAAGCCGAAAGTAAACTGCTTTCGAGCTTGGGAGGGAAGTCCGCCAGCCTCTGAAGCCAGGGGTGACAGAGCAGAGGGCAAAATGAAATGAATGACTTTTCAATGTGTATGGCCTATGTTAAGCTGGGAAAGGCTCTGAACAAGTACCCTTGAAAGGAGGTGAACACGTGTGGCAGACGTATTTGATCGTGTGAAAGATATCATTGTTGAAAAACTTGATGTAGAAGAATCAAAAGTAACACTAGAGGCTTCTTTCAAAGATGATCTTGAAGCAGACTCATTGGACGTTGTTGAACTTGTCATGGAACTGGAAGATGAATTTGACACGGAAATTGCTGATGAAGAAGCTGAAAAAATTAATACAGTAGGTGATGCTGTTAACTACATAAACAGTACCCAATCATAATTATTGCCATTTATTTTTTATGAGGAGAGAGTCTCGCTTGATGCGGGACTTTCTATGTATTTTTAAAACCTAACTGATTTGAAGCAGGTGAGATGATGGATGTAGCAAAACTGGAAAAAACATTGGATATTACCTTTCACGATCATTCTTTAGTGCGGTTGGCTTTCACCCATTCATCCTATGTGAATGAGCATCGAGGCAAGGTATCCTCGGATAATGAACGATTGGAATATTTGGGTGACGCTGTTCTTGAACTGGCTGTATCCCAATACCTATATCGCAAAAATAAAACAATGCCAGAGGGCGAAATGACCAAGATGCGTGCAGCAATTGTTTGCGAGGCCTCCTTATACAACTTTGCACGCGAGATGCACTTTGGCGATTATCTATTGCTGGGTAAAGGTGAGGAGCAAACAGGTGGACGCGAACGCCCTGCATTGCTTGCTGATGCATTTGAAGCGTTTCTTGGTGCATTGTATTTAGATCAGGGGTTTGATGCGGTATTAACGTTTATGAATGCGTTTATTTTTCCGAAACTGAGTACTGGTGCTTTTTCGCATGCGATGGATTATAAAAGCCAGCTTCAAGAATTAGTTCAGCAATACCGTAATTCGTCAGTAGACTATAATATTGTAGAAGAAAAAGGCCCTTCACACGATAAGGAGTTCGTTTCCGAAGTAACGATTCGGGGAAAGGTATCCGGGCGCGGAATTGGACGAACCAAAAAAGAAGCAGAACAACGCGCGGCTAAACATGCGTTGGATACGTTTAACAAATAAATTGGAGACAGTGGTTGGGACAGGAAGTGATGGTTTTCTGTCCCTTTTTTCTATCGGTCTGGCAGAGTGCTAACTGGTACCTTTTTTCAGGAATGAGGTGAGGTATGTTGAATTATGAATTTTTAATTCGTATTGTTCTGGCTGGTTTGTTGGGCTCGGCTATTGGACTTGAGCGGGAAAAGCGGTTTAAGGAAGCTGGACTTCGGACCCATTTTCTTGTTGCAGTCGGCAGCGCAATCATTATGATTATTTCGAAATATGCGTTTAGTGATATCCTAACAGAAAGTGAAATTGTCCTGGACCCGAGTCGGATCGCTGCTCAAGTGGTGAGTGGGGTTGGCTTTCTTGGAGCTGGAATGATCCTTGTACAGCGTCAATCCATCCATGGACTGACTACAGCCGCCGGAATATGGGCAACATCGGCAATTGGTATGGCGATCGGCGGGGGAATGTATGAAATTGGCATTTTTGGTACCTTGCTCGTATTAATTGGCTTAGAATCGTTAAAACGAATATTTCAATTTGCCATTCCCGAAGCATCGAATTTAAGTATTGAATCAGAAACAAAAGAAAACGTGCAGATGATAACCGATAAATTAATTGAGCGGAACATAACCGTAATAGAATTTGATGTGAAGCCAAGGTACGCAGAAGATGAGAAGTGGTATACCATTCGGTTTAAAATAGAGCAGAAGAAAAAGATAGATAAAGGGGAATTAACAAAACTGCTTCAGGATATCAATGGCGTAATCGGAGTGAAATGGTCTTGATTGATTTTTGTATATCGCTTTTTTTAAACGGCCATATCGTTCGTTTACCATTGATATTTATTTGAATTTGAAGAACTTTGCCTGCCAAAATGACAGGTTGGCAGTGAACCTGCTCAACCTGCCTCTTGGAAGTCCTATTTTCTTACGGATCGTAATTCATCGATGAAGGCGCGTGTTTCGGAAGCGCTTAGTTTGCCTTTTTGTTTGATCATGTCGTACATAAATTTTAGGTCATCATATTTGTCTAAATCATAATCCTCTGGATCCATAATGGAACGATTGACGACGCCAAGCGTTTCGGCTAAATCATCTAAAATAATTTTTAAGTTTTCTGCAGAAGGATTTTCTAACCCCACATGAACACCTCATTTGTTAATTAAGTAACGTTAGCTATGTATGAAGACAGTCTGGCTCTTCTTTTGTTTCTTCCTTTATGATAAAATAAATGCGGTAAAAAGCCAAATACTATTTTATTTGGCAATCGGGATAAGAAGGCAGGTTCGAGGAGGCCAGGTAGAAAAAAGGCAATGGCGGTGATTGTTATTATCTGACTTTTTGCTGCTGGCCTCTGTATGATAGGAGAATGATTATGTATTTAAAACGGTTGGAAAGTGTTGGCTTTAAATCATTTGCTCAACGGATTAACGTTGATTTTGTTCCCGGTGTGACGGCAGTGGTCGGCCCGAATGGAAGCGGAAAAAGTAATATTACCGATGCCCTTCGCTGGGTGCTTGGAGAACAATCAGCTAAATCTTTACGTGGCTCCAAAATGGAGGATATCATCTTTCAGGGAAGTGACACGCGAAAACCGTTGAATGTAGCAGAGGTTACACTGGTGCTTGACAACACTGATCAGACCTTACCGCTTGATTATGAAGAAGTAAGTGTCATGCGCCGGGTTTATCGTTCGGGGGACAGTGAATTTTATATTAATAAACAGTCCTGCCGCTTAAAGGATATTGTTGATTTGTTTATGGATTCCGGACTGGGCAGGGAAGCTTTTTCGATTATTAGCCAGGGGAAAGTAGAGGAAATCCTGAGCTCCAAAGCCGAAGAACGTCGAACGATTTTTGAAGAGGCAGCAGGGGTTTTAAAATATAAGCAGCGAAAAAAGAAAGCAGAATATAAATTAGCCGAAACACAGGAAAACTTAAATCGGGTGGAGGATATTATCCATGAAATTGAGACACAGATTGATCCGTTACAGCAGCAGGCTGAGACCGCCCAAACGTATCTGGAATACAAAGAACAGTTAAAAGAGCAGGAAATTTCCTTGCTCATCGCTGAAATTGAGCAATTACATGAACAATGGCAAACAGTGCTTCGACAAATGGAAGCGGAAAAATTGCAGGAAGTTGAATTGAAAACAACAATACAACAGAAGGAAGCAAAAATAGAAAGCGAGCGGAAGTCTATACAGGATTTGGATGAACGCATCGAAGTATTTCAATCATCGCTTTTATCCATTACGCAAGAGCTGGAACAATTCGAAGGGAAAAAGCGGCTTTTAAATGAACGAACAAAGCATTTCACTGAAAATAAAACGGAATTAGAATCCCAGCAGCGTGAAGCCAGTGAACGATTGGAAAAATTGAAACAAGTATTAGTAGTGGAAGAAAAAAAATTGCAAGAACTAACCAATCAGCGTAATGAAACGAAACAAAAGGCCGAACAGCTTCATAAACAAATGAGTATGGAAGAGGAAAATATTGCTGAGAAAATTGAAGAGTTAAAGTCGGATTATATTGAGTATCTCAATGATCAAGCAGCGAAACGAAATGAAAAAAACTCGATCCAACAGCAGTTACAACAAATTACGGAAAAAAAAGACAGACAGCAAGCGAAATTCAGTGATCTCCTGACGGAAAGAGAAGGGTTGACGAACGAAAAGCAAAGAATTAAACAAGCCCTTCGCCAAAAAGAACAATTATATCAAGAGAAGGAAGCGTCGTTGCAAACACTGAAAAATGATTTAGAACAAGCGCGAAGTCATTTCCAGGAATCACAAGCAAAGCTTTATCAAGGCTACCAATACATTGAAAAAGTAAAATCGAAAAAAGAAATGCTTGAGGAAATGAAAGAGGACTTTCAAGGTTTCTTTAATGGTGTTAAAGCTGTTTTAAAAGCGAGGGAAGAACAAAGGCTTGCAGCAATATATGGCGCTGTAATTGAGTTAGTTGAGGTGCCGAAAAATTACATAACGGCTATTGAAACAGTATTAGGTGGACAGGCGCAACATATTGTGGTCGAGGACGATGGCGCGGCTAGAAAGGCAATTACCTGGTTAAAACAGACAAATAAAGGGCGCGCTACATTTTTACCACTTGCTTCGATTCAACCGCGGTATGTGTCAACAGATATTTTAACAAATGTTAAACAGCATCATGGCTATGTAGGGGTTGCTGCTGATCTAGTTTCTTGTGACAAGCCCTACCACAAAGCAATTAAGCATTTAATGGGACATGTATTAATTGCCAAAACGTTGAAAGATGCAAATGATATCGCGGCGATTGCCAAACGTAAATTCCGTGTGGTTACCCTGGAAGGTGACGTTGTTAACCCAGGTGGTTCCATGTCCGGCGGTGCCCAAAAGAAAACAAACCAGTCACTTTTCACGAGAGAGAAGGATTTACAGGAGCTGACGCAAAAACTGGAGCAATTTCAAGAGCGAACGATCACGTTCGAGTCAAATGTTGCAAAGAAAAAACAAGAAATGGAACAAATGGAAGCACTGCTTGAAAGCAAACAAAAGGAACTGGAAGCACAGCGAGAGGCATTACAGAATGTGCAGGCACAATTGCGAGAAATGGAATTAAAACAAGCCTCGTTAAATGATCATTTAACGAGGTATGATCAAGATAAACGACAATTTGATGAAGATGTACACGGGCTTCAGAAACGGGCTGGGCAACTGTCTGATGAACTAGCAGAAATTGCGGAACAGTTAGCCACTATCCAGCAGCAAATTGATGATTTAACCCAACAAGATACAGCATCTAAGGAAAACCAGGAGCAAATGCGAAAAGACTACCATAACTGTCAAGTGATCCTGGCAGAACAAGAGGAACGTTTGAAAAGCCAGCGGGAAAAAACGAAGGCAAGTAACCAGCAATTACAAGAGCTTACAGCGCAACATACCCTTTACACAAAAAAATTGGCTGATTTAATGGACATAAATGAAAATGAGACAACAGAAGAAGAAATGATTCAGCATATTCAGGTGAAACAAGAAGAAAAAGAGCAAGTTACCGTCAAGATCCAGGAAATGCGTAACGATCGCGCAACGCAGACACAATTGATTCAGGATCAGGAACGGGAAGTAAAGGAAGAACATAAGCAGCATCAGAAATTTGTAACGGTGCTTCAAGAAAAAGAGGTGAGAGCAAATCGATTGGATGTAGAGCTGGAAAATCGACTTTCCCATTTGCAAACAGAGTATACGCTAACGTTTGAACGAGCGAAACAGACTTATGAGAAGGCTGCTGATATGGCCGCAGTAAAGCAGAATGTTGACCAGCTAAAACAATCGATCGAACGATTAGGGACGGTTAATCTTGGAGCAATTGAAGAATATGAACGTATTTCTGAACGCTATACGTTTTTAACGGAGCAAAAGGGTGATCTGGTTGAAGCAAAACAGACCTTATTCCAGGTAATCGCTGAAATGGATGCAGAAATGGAAAACCGTTTTTCAACAACATTTACCCAAATACAAGAAGAGTTCACCAGTGTATTTAAAGAATTGTTTGGTGGTGGACGAGCTGCATTAAAATTAACCGATCCTAAGAATCTGCTCGATACGGGTGTCGATATCATTGCTGAACCACCAGGGAAGAAATTACAGCATCTTGGCCTGCTTTCTGGTGGTGAAAGGGCATTAACCGCAATTGCTTTATTATTCGCGATTTTGCGCGTGCGTCCAGTACCTTTTTGTGTGCTTGATGAAGTGGAAGCTGCACTTGATGAAGCGAATGTCGTTCGATTTGCCAAATATGTAAAAATGTATAGTAAAGAAACACAATTCATTGTGATTACCCATCGAAAAGGTACAATGGAAGAGGCAGATGTTCTGTACGGAGTGACGATGCAGGAATCTGGTGTTTCTCGATTAGTATCGGTTCGCTTAGAGGATACACAAGAATTGATTACTTCATAAAGGACGTGTGCATGATGGGATTCATGGATAAATTTAAAAAGAAATTCAGACAGGAAGATACACAAGAAGTATCTACAAAGTATAAGGAAGGGATGAAAAAAACCCGCAGTTCATTTTCGGGAAAAATTAATGATTTAATTGCCCGCTACCGGAAAGTGGATGAAGATTTCTTTGAAGAATTGGAAGAAGTATTAATTTCCGCTGATGTCGGTGTGATGACAGTGATGGATCTCATCGATGAACTTAAAATGGAAGTAAAACGACAAAACATGAAAGATACAAAAGAAGTAAAAACTGTTATTTCCGAGAAATTAGTCGAGATTTATTACGGGGATGATGAGGATGAAATCGAGGAACTTAACCTAAAAGAAGGGGAGCTATCGGTTATCCTGGTTGTCGGAGTCAATGGTGTTGGAAAAACCACCTCCATTGGTAAATTGGCCCATCAGCTAAAGCAAAAAGGGAAAAAAGTTGTTTTGGCAGCGGGCGATACATTCCGAGCCGGGGCAATTGAACAGCTGGAAGAGTGGGGAAAGCGATCTGAGGTGGATGTTATCAAGCAAAACGCCGGCAGTGATCCGGCGGCAGTAATTTTTGATGGCATTCGTGCGGCTAAATCACGGGAGGCAGACGTATTAATTTGTGACACTGCAGGAAGATTGCAAAATAAAGTCAATCTAATGAATGAACTGGCTAAAGTAAAACGAGTCATTGAAAAGGAGGTTCCGGGGGCGCCACACGAAGTATTACTTGTCCTTGATGCAACAACAGGCCAAAACGCCATGAGTCAGGCGAAAATATTTGCAGAAGCAACGAATGTATCAGGGATTGTATTAACAAAACTTGACGGTACTGCTAAAGGTGGAATCGTTCTTGCCATTCGTAATGAATTGCATATTCCGGTGAAATTTGTGGGATTGGGTGAGCAGGTAAATGATTTGCAAGCTTTCAATGCCACCGCTTTTGTTTATGGTTTGTTTGCGGATCTGCTTGAAGATGAACCGGAATAATGGTAGTATATTTGTAAAGTGAATCCACTTAACAAGGGGTGATAGAATTGCTGGAAAAGACAACACGCATTAATTATTTATTTGATTTTTATCAAGCGTTATTAACCCCTAAGCAACGGAACTATATGGATATGTACTATTTAGAGGACTATTCCTTAGGCGAAATATCCGAACTATCACATGTATCAAGGCAAGCTGTATATGATAATATTAAACGGACGGAAGCGATGCTTGAAACCTATGAAACGAAATTGCTTTTATATGAAAAGTTTCAACAGCGCACACAATTACTGGACAAACTTGAAAAAACAGCAAGTGAAGAACCTGTTTTAAACCTTATTAACCAATTAAAAGAATTAGATTAGGGGGACACCTTCCATGGCGTTTGAAGGACTTTCTGACCGCCTGCAACAAACCATAAAGAAAATAACAGGTAAAGGTAAAGTAAGTGAACAAGATGTTAAAGAAATGACACGTGAAGTTCGTCTTGCATTACTGGAAGCCGATGTCAATTTTAAAGTTGTCAAGGATTTAATTAAACGAATTAAGGAACGAGCTGTCGGACAAGAAGTGATGGAAAGTCTGACACCCGGCCAGCAGGTCATTAAAGTTGTTAAAGAAGAGCTGACCGAGCTGATGGGCGGTGAACAGAGCAAGATTGCCGTAGCTGATAAATCACCAACCGTTATCATGATGGTCGGATTGCAAGGTGCTGGTAAAACAACAACTACGGGAAAACTTGCAAATTTACTACGCAAGAAACACAATCGTAACCCGTTATTGGTTGCCTGTGATGTTTATCGTCCTGCTGCTATTAAACAGTTAGAAACATTGGGTACCCAATTGAATATGCCGGTATTTTCAATGGGGACCGAAGCAAATCCGGTCGATATTGCCACGAAAGCAATTGCGCAAGCGAAGGAAGATCATCAGGATTATGTGATCATTGATACAGCTGGGCGCTTGCATGTTGATAATGATTTAATGGATGAACTGGAACGAATGAAACAAGCTGTTAAACCAGACGAGATCTTTCTTGTCGTTGACGCGATGACAGGGCAGGATGCTGTGAATGTTGCCGAGAGCTTTAATGCCCAACTGGATATTACTGGGGTCATATTAACGAAACTTGACGGTGATACTCGCGGTGGGGCTGCTTTATCGATCAAAGCGGTAACGGACAAACCGGTGAAATTTGCCGGGATGGGCGAAAAACTTGATCAACTGGAGGCTTTTCATCCGGAACGTATGGCCTCAAGAATTCTTGGCATGGGTGATGTACTAACTTTAATTGAAAAGGCACAGACAAATGTTGATGAAAAGCAGGCAAAAGAATTAGAAGAAAAAATGCGGTCCATGTCGTTTACGTTTGATGACTTTTTGGAGCAGATGGGACAAGTAAAGAAAATGGGACCATTGGAAGACCTGCTTTCGATGATTCCTGGATCGGGAAAAATGAAAGGGTTAAAGAATGCGCAAATCGATGAAAGCCAGCTGACCCAGGTCGAGGCCATCATCCAATCAATGACCAAAAAAGAACGACAGGAACCTGATATTATGAATGCCAGTCGTAAAAAGCGAATTGCCAAAGGCTCCGGTACATCCGTTTCACAAGTCAACCGGCTGCTCAAGCAATTCAGTGAAATGAAAAAAATGATGAAACAAATGACCAACATGCAAAAAGGCAAAAAAGGCAAAGGCATGAAATTTCCATTTATGTAGACACAAAAGCTGCAGTGCCGTCTAATGACGTTGATTAAACATGTAATGGAAAAACACTTTACAGACTGACAAGTTTCTGTTAGAATCTAAACTTGTGATAAACTTTTTATTGGAGGTGCAAAGACATGGCTGTTAAGATTCGTTTGAAACGTATGGGATCAAAACGCAATCCTTTCTATCGTATTGTTGTTGCAGATTCACGTTCTCCTCGTGATGGACGTCAAATCGAACAAATTGGAACCTATAACCCGGTAGCTAACCCGGTTGAAGTTAAGATTGATGAAGAAAAAGCGCTTAGCTGGATGACGAATGGTGCACAACCAAGTGATACAGTACGCAATCTTTTCTCAAAACAAGGCATCATGAAGAAATTCCACGACCAAAAAAATCAATAGTAAGGTAGTGTGATATCATGAAAGCCCTAATCGAATCTATTGTGAAACCACTTGTTGATCATCCGGAAGACATCCATGTGACCGAAAAGGAAGAGGAAAACAAGATTGTTTACCATCTTACAGTTAATCAGGATGATGTTGGAAAGGTGATCGGCAAGAACGGTCGTATCGCCAAAGCAATCCGTACCATTGTATATGCAGCACGTACGGAGGCAAACAAACGAATTTATTTGGATATTATGTAGAGGGAGAGGGGATACCTTTCCCTTTTTACACATGACTGTTTGTTTTCAGATCGTTTTTACGGGAGCGAGGAACAGATATGAAAATAATCAAGAAGGTACTCATTAAACAAATTATCACAGAGAAAAGCAAAGCCAAGCTACAAATGAACTTTAATCAACATAAAATGCGGCTTGAACAAGAGTGTCAACAGCTACTGTTCGAACAACGAAAATTGCAAAACAAACCAGGTGTCGCAAAGCATGAGGTGAACAGCCGGTTTCAGCAGGAAATTAAAAATCGTAAAGAAAAAATGAAACTATTGGATTTTAAAATAGAACAGTTGGACATGCTGGAAATTGGCAGTGAAATTGTGGAAAAAGAGGTTGAGGCTCTTGTTGAGGTAGAGGTAGGAACGCATTGGGATAAGATCATGGATGAACGCGCAATTGTCATTGAGGATGATGTGGTTGTTCGGATCGATGAATAGTGGGTGATGGAAAATGGAAAAGATGTATACTGTGGGAAAAATCGTGAATACACATGGGCTTCTTGGAGAAGTGAAAGTAAAACGAATTACCGATTTCGCGGAACGGTTTGAGATTGGTGAAACACTATACGTAGTAATAGAAAAAGAACGTCCCTTGCCTCTGGTAATTGATGGTCATCGGATACACAAAGGGTTTGATCTGATCCATTTCGAGAACTATGACAATATCAATGATGTGGAACGATTTAAGGGAGCTTATCTAAAAATTTCCGAGGAACAATTAACCGGTTTGGAAGAAAATGAATATTACTACCACGAAATTATTGGCTGTGACGTTTATACAAATAATGAAGAAAAGCTGGGTACGATTAAAGAAATTTTAGCTCCTGGCGCTAATGATGTCTGGGTGGTTAAACAGGCCAATGGCAAAGAACTGCTTATCCCGTATATTGCAGATGTTGTCAAAACAGTCGATGTGCAGGCAAAAAAAGTGGTTATTGAACCGATGGAAGGACTGCTTGATTGATGCATATTGATGTGTTAACACTATTTCCCGAAATGATCTCGGCTATGTTCCATACGTCGATATTAAAAAAAGCACAGGAAAAAGAAACGTTTAGCTACAACTTGATTAATTTTCGTGATTTTACGGAAAACAAACATGGTAAAGTGGATGATTACCCATATGGAGGCGGAGCAGGTATGGTACTGACGCCACAGCCTGTGTTTGATGCGGTGGCGTCAGTTACAAAGCACGAAGCTGCAAAGCCCCGCATTATTTTGTTGTGTCCACAGGGGGAACAATATAATCAAAAAAAGGCAGAAGAATTGGCTGATGAGGAACATCTTGTCTTTGTTTGCGGGCATTACGAAGGCTATGACGAACGAATCAGGAAGCATCTTGTAACCGATGAAATTTCAATCGGTGATTATGTTTTAACAGGTGGAGAGCTTGGGGCGATGGTCGTTATTGACAGTGTCGTTCGCTTGTTGCCGGATGTATTAGGCAATAAAGATTCAGCTCGAGAAGATTCTTTTTCCACTGGTTTGCTGGAGCATCCGCATTATACCCGTCCAGCTGATTTTCGCGGTATGAAGGTTCCGGATATTCTGCTATCAGGTGATCACCAAAAGATCGAACAATGGCGCAGGAAAGAGTCCCTGAAGCGGACCTATGAACGGCGCCAGGAGTTGATCAACCAGCAAGAATTGACAGAAAGTGATCGGAAACTACTGCACGAAATTATTGATAGAGGTACTGATGGCCTGATAAAGTGAAACTTCAAACAGTGAGGCTCCGACGAACGCTGATGTTCTAGTGCAGGCCCGACCAGAAGCGGACCTTTGTCATGTAGTTGGTTTTAACTTATCTGTTTTATTTTGCTCCAAAATCTTGAAGCAGGAGTCTTACGCTGTTAAGAGGGGATAAACACGACAAGAGAATATTTACAAAACAGTTGAACTCTTGATAGCGTTATGGTATATTAATTGTTGTGCTTAAGTACATAACTTAAGCCGTATAAACGATGTTCCGCTGCCACTTAGTGAGACATGAACATTGGTTTGGAAGGAGTGAAGTAGGATGCAACAATTAATTGAAGAAATTACCAAAGATCAACTTCGCACAGATCATCCTGATTTCCGCGCGGGTGACACAGTAAAAGTTCACGTAAAAGTTGTGGAAGGCACGCGCGAGCGTATTCAGGTGTTTGAAGGTGTTGTTATTAAACGCCAAAATGGTGGTATCAGTGAGACATTTACCGTAAGAAAGCTTTCTTATGGTGTAGGTGTTGAACGTACATTTCCATTACATTCACCTCGAGTTGCAAAAATCGAAGTTTCCCGTCGTGGTATTGTACGTCGAGCTAAACTATACTATCTACGTAATCTACGCGGTAAAGCGGCACGAATTAAAGAACGTCGTTAATTATATGGAAACTAGTATGGGAAAGGAGCTTAGCATTGTTGCAAGCTCTTTTTCTCTTTAACTTGAAATCACATGACAGCTATTATCATACATATTTATTGTAAGAGACGATGTTCAAAAGGTTGGTTTTACCTTCTTTTTGGACATGTACTAAAGGAAGTGGAGTAATGGCCAAGCGAAGAAAAAAAGAGTGGTTTGACTGGATATTAGCATTATTGTTTGCATTTGGAATAGCTCTGGTTGTCAGAACGTACTTTTTTGCTCCCATTATTGTAGATGGCCCATCGATGCAGCCAACATTGCATAATCGAGATCAAATGATTGTTAACAAGTTTGCCTATCATGTAGGTGAACCAAGCCGTTTTGATATTGTTGTGTTTCACGCAAATGAGGAAAAGGATTTTATTAAACGAGTGATTGGTCTTCCCGGAGAGCATGTTGCTGTCAAGGATGAAGTTTTATATATTGATGGGAAGAAGGTCGCCGAGCCTTTCTTAAACGAACGAAAAGAAAGCCTGCAGCCTGGAGAAATACTGACAGATGATTTTCGGTTGGAGGATGTACCTGGTGGTTATCAAACCATTCCAAAAGGTTATGTATTCGTACTTGGTGATAATCGCAGCAATTCCACCGACAGCCGAATATTAGGTTTGATTTCTGAGGATCAGATTGTTGGCAAAACCAGTTTAACCTACTGGCCACTCAATCGTTTCCATATCATAAAAGAATAGGGTGAACAAAAGATGCCAATTCAATGGTTTCCGGGTCACATGGCCAAGGCACGGCGGGAAGTGGAAGAAAAGTTAAAACTTGTAGATTTTGTAATCGAATTGGTGGATGCACGTGCACCATTATCATCTCAAAATCCCATGCTGCAACAGGTATTGCAAAACAAACCTAAAATGATGGTGTTGATGAAAAAAGACTTGGCTGATCCGCAGGAAACAGCCAAGTGGGTTGATCATTTTCAAGCAAAAGGGATAAAAGCGGTTGCAGTAGAAGTGAATGATAAAAAAGATATCAAGCATGTCATCCAAGTGGCCAAAATGTTAGGTCAAGAAAAAGTGGATAAATTACAGCGCAAAGGTATCCAGCCCCGGGCTGTACGAGCAATGATTGTTGGCATACCAAATGTCGGTAAATCGACGCTGATAAATCGGCTTGCCCATAAAAAAATTGCTAAAACAGGGGATCGGCCGGGGGTTACTACACAGCAGTTATGGATTAAGGTCGGCAAAGACTTTGAACTGCTGGATACACCAGGAATCCTGTGGCCAAAATTTGAGGATGAGCTTGTCGGTTATCGTCTGGCAGCATTGGGGACCATTAAGGATCAGCTATTATCATTACAAGACATCACAGCGTTTGTCATTCAACATTTACAAAACCATTACCCCGAATTGCTGAAGGAAAGGTTTGCTATTGATCGCGACGCACACGACATGTGGGATATTTTTGAAACCATTGGAAGCAGACGTGGCTGCTTGGAAAGCGGTGGCAATGTGAATTTTGATAAAGTAGCGGATATTGTGATACGTGATCTCAGGACAGGCAAGCTGGGCAGGATTACATTAGAATCCGTTGAACATTAACTGGCATACACCCCTTCGTGCATGCCAGTTTTCCTTATTTGTAGGAAATAATCCCTTATAAAAAAAGATAAATCCGCCGATAAAGAAATAGAGGTGTACAGATGAGAAAAAGATCCATTACCGAATTAAAACAATTATTTGCAGCAAAACAGGCAACGCCAGCGCTAATCACTGAATTACGACGTGATGCGCGAAAAGGTGTGCAGCAGCTCATTCAGCGCTATGACAGGGAACAACAGAAACGACTGGAAATGGAGAGTATGTTCACCAACATGTGCCGCTACGAACAATATAGTTATCATAATGGCTGCCAGTTTATTGCCGGAATCGATGAAGCAGGCAGGGGTCCCCTAGCAGGTCCGGTTGTTGCTGCGGCTGTGATCTTGCCCCGTGATTTTACTTTGTTAGGATTAAATGACTCGAAACAGTTAAATGAGGCGACCCGGAATCGATTTTTTGAGATTATTAAGGAGCAGGCTGTAAGCTATGGGATATCCATCATTGACAATCAAACAATCGATGAACGAAATATATTTCAAGCAACAAAAATAGCCATGTATCATGCTGTCGATCAATTGGATACGAAGCCTGATCATGTTTTAGTGGATGCGGTAGAATTACCAGAATTAATATGTTCCTCAGAAGCTATTATAAAAGGGGATCAGAAGAGTGTTTCAATAGCGGCTGCAAGCATTTTAGCAAAGGTGACGCGAGATCGCATCATGAAACAAATACATATGGAGTATCCACTCTATGATTTTGCATCAAACATGGGGTATCCAACGAAGCATCACATGGATATGCTGGTGCAGCATGGCATTTCACCGTACCATCGAAAATCGTATGCCCCTGTAAAAAATGCTGCCACATGACGTAACGCAAAATGGAGATGAGGCAATGCGTATTCAACACACGCAGACTGCTGCGGAAATTCAAGCACCTGTCAACAAGCCTGAATTAAAACAGGGACAAATCATACAGGGAAAAGTGCTGCAGCTATATCCGAATCATAAAGCGCTTATGCAGCTTGGTTCGCAAAAAATGGTGGCACAACTAGAAGCTGCTTTAACAACTGGAAGCACGTATTATTTCCAAGTGCAAGCTACGGATGACGTCATTCGTTTAAGTGTACTAGGTGATAAGCTTAAAAATCAAATGCCGGACAATGTGATAAATTTATTACAGCAATTAGGCTTCAAAACTACCAAACAAAGTAAGGCACTAGTAGAACTGCTTATTACCGAAAAAGTCCCGTTTAATAAAGATCAGCTGACGAAGGCATTACATCTGGTGCAACATGCTCAAAACCAGGTACATGCAAGACAAGCAGTGAAAGAAATGATGGTTAGGACATTGCCAATGACCAAAGCGGTTTTTCAAGCAATGTATAGCAAACGCATCAACGGATTAACAGAGCAGATCCGGGCATTCATCCAACAGGTAAAGCCGGATACCAATGCAAATTCATTACAGCAGCAAATCGTGAACCATCTTTCTAATCTGGTAAACCAGGCAACGACACAGCGGGATGTGTTTGTTAAACACGCAATGACAGAGATTGCCCAAGATGATCGAACTCTTTTTGCGTTTGCTAAAGCGAAGGGGATGCTGGATAAATCGGTGGACTTCACAAAATGGAAACAGGCCTGGATGATACATCAAGAACGTCATACGTTCACCAGTTCATTTCCCCTACCATTTAATATGAATGATGATACATTACTTAAAATGCTCGGACAAGCGGATAAACAAACGGCGAAAGAGCTGCAACAGTGGGCTGGTTTACTAAGACAATCGTTACAAAACAACAAGCCACTCCCTGACGCTGCATTTACTGTATTAAAACAGGAACTGAATCAACAGCTTGTCCCAAAACTTACCAATGAACAGATACAACTATTCACACAATATACCCACAACCATCCTGAATCATTGCGTAATCTGCTCAGTATCCTGGAAGCAATGGCAAACGTTCAGGCTGATCCAAAGCTCGAATCGTTATATTCCAACATGAAACAAGCACTTCCAGTAACCTGGCTGCATCCAAAGGAGTTATTTTTACAGCAAGTAAAACAGGTGTTGCAGTTCGTCGGGTTGAATTATGAACATCAATTACTGCAAAAAGATCAGATGATGACAATTAAATCCATGTTGATTCAATTGTTGCATAACAGCGATGGTTCCATACATGAGCAATCCCAACAGCTATTGCACCATATTAATGGTCTGCAGATACATTCGGTTCAAGAATCGGCCAATTTTATCCAGGCTAGTATGCAGCTCCCAGGCGAAAAGTTAGGATTGCTTCGAGACATCCAACTCAATTTTGAGGGGAAAAAGACAAATACTGGAGAGATCAGTACGGACTATTGCCGGATCTTGTTTTATTTGGATTTAGCACATGTAAAAGAAACGGTGATTGATATGAACGTTCAAAAACGTTCCATAGCAGTGACGATTTATAATTCGTACAGCCAATTAAATGAACATATTAGCGCACTTAAACCGATGTTAAAGGAAGGGCTGAACCAGTTGGATTATCATTTGAGTACGGTCGCGCTGAAGCCATTAAAGGAAACCGAAAACAAGACAGATGGTCCAGATGAATCATTCTCGGCACAAGGGGTGGATTATCGGATATGAACGAAAAACGAAAAAAGGCGGTTGCACTCCGCTATAATCATCAGATTAATCAGGCACCTAAGGTAACGGCAACAGGAAAAGGACTGCTTGCCGAAAGTATTGTCGAAAAAGCAAAAAGACACCATGTACCGGTTCAGGAGGACGAATCATTGGTTGAATTATTAGCAGAATTAAATATCAATGAAACGATTCCCGAGGAACTGTACCAGGCGGTTGCTGAGGTGTTTGCCTTTATTTATCAAACCGATCGATCCATGGGTGATACGAATTCATAAAAATGGTATCCCTAGTGTTTTAGTTGCTGGAATCAAGCAATCTGAAAAAACTCTTTTATAATTTGACACTATTTACATATATTGCGATATAGTGATAATTCTTTTTGAGGGCACTCCTCCCGTTCTAATGGAAGATTGGTGCTAAATGCGCTCCGTCAGAATACTCCGCCCTCCCCTCCCCGGACGGCGGCATTAGCACATGTATTTGAAAATCAACAACCCCCTTACTTCGCAGTGTAATGAAAGAGAATTGTCACTACGTCGCAGTTTCCATCAACTTTGAATGATGTCCGGAGTCCCTTAGTTGCTTATTCTTGTGAAATATGTTGTTTTTTAATACAATGGAAATGCAGTGAATTTTGATGGGAGGATGAAGGATGAACATTCATGAGTATCAAGGCAAAGAAATTCTTCGAGAACTTGGCGTCAATGTGCCAAATGGCCATGTTGCATATACTGTCGATGAAGCAGTTGAAGCTGCCAAGAAGCTGGGTACATCTGTAACAGTAGTTAAAGCACAAATCCATGCCGGGGGGCGAGGTAAGGCCGGCGGAGTTAAAGTTGCTAAAAATTTAGACGAAGTGCGTACATATGCGGATGAAATTTTGGGAAAAACTCTTGTTACGCATCAAACAGGTCCAGAAGGTAAGGAAGTCAAACGCTTACTGATTGAAGAAGGATGCGATATTAAAAAAGAATATTATGTCGGAGTTGTCCTGGATCGTGCGACATCACGAGTTGTGATGATGGCATCCGAGGAAGGTGGTACGGAAATTGAAGAAGTTGCCGCAAAGACACCGGAAAAAATATTCAAAGAAGTAATCGATCCAGTTGTTGGTTTGAGTCCATACCAGGCTCGCAGACTGGCATTTAACATTAATATTCCTGATGAATTGTTATCAAAAGCAGTTAAGTTCATGACTGGTTTATATCAAGTATTTATAGAGAAGGATTGTTCTATTGCTGAAATTAACCCACTCGTTACGACTGAAGACGGGGAGGTTATGGCACTTGATGCCAAATTGAATTTTGACGACAATGCATTGTACCGTCAGAAGGATGTTCAGGATTTCCGTGATTTGGATGAAGAAGATGAAAAAGAAATTGAAGCATCAAAATATGATCTGAGCTATGTGGCGCTGGATGGCAACATTGGCTGTATGGTCAATGGCGCAGGTCTTGCCATGTCTACTATGGACATTATCAAATACTATGGCGGCGAACCGGCAAACTTCCTTGATGTTGGGGGCGGCGCGACTGCTGAAAAGGTTACAGAAGCATTTAAAATCATTTTGTCCGATTCCCATGTAAAAGGAATTTTTGTAAATATTTTCGGTGGAATCATGAAATGTGACGTTATCGCGGAAGGCGTTGTTGAAGCTACGAAACAAGTTGGCCTAGAGTTGCCATTGGTTGTACGTTTAGAAGGTACGAATGTTGATTTGGGCAAGAAAATTCTGGACGAGTCGGGATTAAATATTACTTCAGCTGGTTCCATGGCTGACGGCGCAGAAAAGATCGTTTCCATGGTGAAATAAACGTGCACTCAGGCGTCAGGGACCGGAGTTTACCGATCAAAACAAAAGGTAACTGTTAAGCGGTTCAGCACTTCTATTTTTACCATTATTTCACAAGAACGCGTAGTTGATTTACGTAGAAAGGACGGACGAAAATGAGTATATATGTTAACCAGGATACAAAGGTAATTGTCCAAGGAATCACCGGTGGTACTGCAAGGTTTCATACAAAACAAATGCTTGAATATGGTACAAAAATCGTTGGTGGTGTAACACCGAAAAAAGGCGGTACAGAAGTAGAGGGTGTACCAGTATTTAATACCGTAAAAGATGCTGTTGATCAAACAGGTGCTACCGCTTCTGTCATTTATGTTCCAGCGCCATTTGCTGCTGATGCTATTCTTGAAGCGGTGGATGCCGAGCTAGATCTGGCCATTTGTATTACAGAACATATTCCTGTTTTGGATATGGTGAAAGTAAAACGCTATATGGAAGGCAAAAAAACACGTCTGGTCGGACCAAACTGCCCTGGTGTCATTACACCTGAGCAATGTAAAATCGGTATTATGCCGGGATACATTCATAAAAAAGGGCATATCGGTGTTATTTCCCGTTCTGGGACTTTAACGTATGAAGCAGTTCATCAACTTTCAGAAAAAGGCTATGGTCAATCAACCGCTGTAGGTATTGGTGGAGACCCTGTTAATGGTACAGACTTTATTGATGTATTATCTGCATTTAATGATGATCCCGATACGGAAGCAGTTGTTATGATTGGTGAAATCGGCGGTACGGCTGAGGAAGAAGCAGCCGCATGGGTAAAAGCGAATATGAAAAAGCCTGTTGTCGGCTTCATTGGCGGTGCAACTGCACCTCCAGGAAAACGCATGGGCCACGCCGGTGCAATTATTTCCGGTGGTAAAGGTACAGCAGAAGAGAAAATTCGTGTCATGGAAGAATGTGGTATTAAGGTTGCTGAAACACCAGCAGTTATGGGTGAAAAGATGATTGAAGCATTAAAAGAACATAACTTAGCTGAAAAATGTAAAACACATTAATAAATAGATTGGGTCTGTCTTGTATTAGGACAGGCCCCTTTCCTAAAGGAGTGATGTCATGCAAATATTGCGAAAAAAGCTGATTCATCTCCATCGTTGTCGTGGAGTTACCAGACATACAATCCGGCGAATGCTCAAGTTGGAATCCTCTTTGTCCAGCCTCTATCAGCTATCATCCTCACAGTTAAGTCATCACTATGCGATTCCTTATAAAAATGCCCAATTGCTATATTCCGATCTGCACAATCAGCAAATCCATGCGTCACTAAAACGTGATATCAATCAGTTTACGATCGTTACAATAGTTGACGAAATGTACCCGAATGTGCTAAAAACAATAAAAGACCCACCATTTGTTCTTTATGCCTTGGGTGACCTCTCCTTGTTGAGCCACAAACCAGCCCTAAGTGTGATCGGCACACGGAACCCTTCTCAGCAAGCATATCGAAAAATGGCATTCATATTACGACCGATGATGGAAAAGAATTTTTTAGTTGTCAGTGGTATGGCAAATGGTATTGATTCTTACGCCCATCAACTCGCACTAAACCATAAAGGAAAAACAATAGCTGTTTTGGGAAGCGGTTTCCATCACATTTATCCAAAGCGGAACATAGCCTTATTTCATAAACTGGCACAACACGGATTGTTATTATCCGAATATATTCCCGACGCCCTTCCTGAACGATTCCATTTTCCTGAGAGGAACCGAATTATAAGTGGTCTGAGCTTTGGGACACTGGTAATCGAGGCCAAGGAACGAAGTGGAACATTAATAACAGTGGATCAGGCACTTGATCAGGGAAGGGAAGTCTATGCTGTTCCGGATTCCCCTCTTTTGCCGGAAACCGTTGGGTGTCATCGGATGATTCAAGACGGGGCGAAACTAGTGTTTCATGCAGCGGATATAATCGAGGATTGGGAAGCAATGAAGCATATTTTCATAGAAAGCGAACATAAACATATGGATAATGTACGTTGAAAATGAAACGATCCGTTTAATCATGTTTGACAAATGGGAATGATATATTTACTATTAGTGAAGATTTCCAATTGAAAAGTATGCCAACTGATTGCTTGATTAGCTGGTGTTCAATTTGGCAAATTTTTAAATGCAGATTTTAAATAGGTTACCTCATTTTGGGAGGAGAAAGCAGTATGTCAGACTATCTTGTTATCGTTGAATCGCCTGCAAAAGCAAAGACGATTGAGCGGTATTTAGGAAAAAAATATAAAGTAGAAGCATCCATGGGCCATGTTCGGGATTTGCCGAAAAGTCAAACGGGTGTGGATCCGGAAAATAACTTTAAACCAAAATATATTACGATTCGCGGCAAAGGTGATGTGTTAAAAAACCTTAAATCAGCAGCAAAAAAGGCTAAAAAAGTATATCTTGCTGCCGACCCCGATCGAGAAGGGGAAGCCATTGCCTGGCATTTAGCGCACAGTTTAAATATTGATGAGCATTCCGATTGCCGTGTCGTCTTTAACGAAATAACGAAGGACGCTATCAAGGAATCATTTAAACACCCACGTTCGATTGATACAGATTTAGTGGATGCGCAGCAAGCGAGACGAATACTCGACCGATTAGTAGGATATAACATCAGTCCATTACTATGGAAAAAGGTCAAAAAAGGATTAAGTGCCGGCCGTGTACAGTCTGTTGCGGTAAAGATGATTATTGACCGTGAAAAGGAAATTGAGAACTTTAAGCCGGAAGAATATTGGTCTATTGAAGCTAACTTTAAGAAAGACGAGGAAACATTCGAAGGTTCGTTTTATGGAATCGATAACAAGAAGCAAGCATTAGCATCAGAAAATGAAGTTAATGAGGTTCTTAAGAAGTTAACCGATGAAACATTCCTGGTTGACCAGGTGAAGAAACGAGAACGAAAACGTAATCCAGCCATGCCATTTACAACGTCATCGTTGCAGCAGGAGGCAGCCAGAAAGCTTAATTTCCGTGCGAAGAAGACGATGATGGTTGCGCAGCAGCTTTATGAAGGAATTGATCTGGGAAAGAAAGCTGGTGGAATTACTGGTCTCATCACCTATATGCGTACGGATTCAACGCGTATTTCAGATACGGCAAAAGATGAGGCAAAAGGATATATTGAGGAGAAACACGGTAAGGACTATCTTGGTACAGCCAAAAAGACAAAACAAAAAGAAGGGGCACAGGATGCACACGAAGGCATTCGTCCAACATCCGTCCTCCGGGATCCAAAAACACTAAAGCCAACATTATCACGGGATCAATATCGGTTATATCAATTAATCTGGGAACGATTCCTCGCAAGCCAAATGGCGCCTGCTGTTATGGATACGATGACCGTTCAGTTAATAAACAATGGTGTGGAGTTTCGTGCCACTGGATCTAAGATTAAATTTAAAGGTTTCATGAGTGTATATGTAGAAGGAACAGATGATAATGGCAAACAAGAAAATAAGTATTTGCCTGATTTACAGGAAGGAATGGAAGTAAAGGCTAATGAAATAGTCCCTAATCAGCATTTCACCCAGCCACCCCCACGGTATACGGAGGCAAGACTGGTTAAGACAATGGAGGAACAGGGAATTGGCCGGCCATCAACCTATGCTCCTACTCTTGATACTATCCAACGTCGCGGGTATGTCAGTATTGATAATAAGCGATTTATTCCAACCGAGCTCGGTCAGATTGTTAATGAGTTACTGGAGGAATTTTTCCCGCAAATTGTTGATCTCGACTTTACTGCAAAGATGGAAGAAGATCTTGACTCCATTGAAGGAGGTAAAGTGGATTGGATTGCGATCTTAGATGAATTTTATCAGCCGTTTAGTAAGCGGCTGGAGACCGCAGAAAAGGAAATGGAAAAAATCGAGATTAAAGATGAACCTGCAGGGATTACCTGTGAAAAATGTGGACATGAAATGGTATATAAAATGGGAAGGTATGGGAAATTCCTTGCTTGTTCCAACTTTCCAGAATGTCGTAATACGAAACCAATCTTGAAAAAAATTGGGGTAACCTGCCCGAAATGTAAGCAAGGCGATGTCGTGGAACGGAAATCGAAAAAGAAACGTACCTTTTATGGCTGTGACCGGTTTCCGGAATGTGACTTTGTCTCATGGGATAAACCAATTTCCCGACCATGTCCTAAGTGTAATTCGCTACTGGTCGAGAAAAAGAAGAAAAAAGAAACCCAAATACAATGCACAAATTGTGATTATAAGGAAAAAGCACAAAGCTAAACAAACCGCTCGGTAAAACGGGCGGTTTTGTTATTCACAGGCTTTTAAAGCCCTCAGATGTAAAAATATAGTAACCCAATACAGCGTTTTAGCCAGTCAAAAAAGGGTAAATATTTCTATAAGGAGGGATTGCAAAATGACAAGCAGAAAAACATATTTTGTAACAGTGGATACAGAAGACATTCGTGAGATTTCTTTACCTGAAAACGGTATTGAGTATGAAATAAATGCAACACCTGAAGAGGTCAAAGCTATTAAAATGTTATTTATGAAAAAAAATAAAAACGAAAAAGATGCGGTAAAATATCTGGGAAAACCATTTGACGAGTGGGGCGCTGATACCGAACGAAATAATTACGATGCCCATATTATTGCTATTTATGATAAATTGTATGAACTGGGTACGAATGAAACGAAAAATAAAATAAAAGAATTACATTTACTATAGAAATGTTGGTTTAACCGGTAATTTTGCTGCAAATAAAACATATTCGAATCATATAATAGTTCATTGTTGACTATTCCATTTGTAACAGCTATAATTACCAATTGGAAAGCCTGTTTACTTGACAGGGCGATTAAGAAAGGATAAGATTCACGAGTAGGATTGAGGTCAATTCAGAATTTTATTGCAATTTTGTTAAATATGTTGCTTTTCAAATTGTTATATGATATGATTTATTCGCTGTTTAGGGTATGAGATCTGTTTGTGACTTCGATTTTAATAGGCAGAACTGGATT
This sequence comes from Lentibacillus songyuanensis, assembly GCF_039548255.1. Taxonomy (NCBI): domain Bacteria; kingdom Bacillati; phylum Bacillota; class Bacilli; order Caryophanales; family Bacillaceae; genus Lentibacillus; species Lentibacillus songyuanensis. The sequence continues at coordinate 57,109 of NZ_JBCLVH010000002.1, read as the reverse complement.
TGGGTTTGTAACCGGTATGCTTTTTCTTAATCCGTGTGATAAGTCGAGGTAATAGGATTTATAGTCGGTTTAACGTCGGCTATTGTTGTGATGCTTCTAGCTTGGCGAGGTGAAATTTTGCATAAGTTTTCAAGAAATCGCGAGGCATTTACGGAGTATCTGCAAATAGAGAAGAATGCCTCGCCATATACCGTGAAGTATTATCTGAATGATCTGGAAACGTTTTTTCAATTTTTGGAGCGTGAGGGCATAGATAACCTGCAAAAGGTCGATACTCAAGCTGTACGACTTTTTTTAACCATGTTATATGACAGCAACCTAAGTAGACGGTCGGTTTCCAGAAAAATATCCAGCTTGCGTGCATTTTACAAATTTTTAGAGCGTGAAGGAGAAGCCGGCCAAAATCCATTCGTTCATGTTTCCTTACCGAAAGCATCCAAACCAATTCCAGGCTTTTTATATATGGAAGAACTCGAGAAGCTATTTGAGGTCAGTGATACAACAGACCCGATCGGCCAGCGGAATCAAGCGTTATTGGAGACGCTGTATGCAACGGGAATGCGAGTAAGTGAATGTCAGCAATTACGGATTTCAGATATCGATTTTTCGCTAAACACGATGTTTGTAACTGGGAAAGGCAGAAAAGAACGCTATGTTCCGTTTGGGCGATTTGCCGAAGTTGCATTGGAGACGTATATGAATGATGGGCGAGCAGTACTTCTTAACAAAGCAAAAGCTAACACTAATCATGTTTTTGTAAATGCCAGAGGTGCTCCAATAACGACAAGAGGAATTCGATTGGTTTTGGATAAAATGATGGCTAATACTGCATCAACGGTACATATCCATCCCCACAAACTACGGCATACATTTGCAACACATATGTTAAATGCGGGTGCGGATCTTCGGACTGTACAAGAAATGCTGGGGCATGAAAACCTATCGTCCACCCAAATATACACACATGTAACGAAGGATCACCTGCGCAATGTGTATATGAACAGTCATCCAAGGGCGAACAAACAAAAACGAAGGTCAAGAGGTGATGATCGTGAATCATGAAATGCATGCTACGACAATATTTGCTGTCATGCATGATGGTCAATGTGCAATGAGCGGTGATGGGCAAGTAACATTAGGAAATGCTGTAGTGATGAAGCATAAGGCCAAGAAAGTCCGAACATTATTCAATGGTCAGGTGCTAGCGGGCTTCGCTGGATCCGTTGCCGATGCATTTACCTTGTTTGAGAAATTTGAGGGTAAGCTGGAGACGTTTGACGGAAACCTGGCACGTGCTGCAGTCGAACTGGCCCAAGAATGGCGGAGCGATAAAGTACTTCGTAAACTGGAAGCCATGTTGATTGTGATGGACAAACAAAAAATGTTTTTGGTTTCTGGAACAGGTGAGGTTATTGAACCGGACGATGGAATGTTAGCAATCGGTTCCGGTGGTAATTATGCACTAAGCGCTGGTCGAGCACTACGCCGTCATGCAGACAATTTAACCGCGAAAGAAATTGCCCAGGCAGCTCTGGAAATTGCTGGTGAGATATGCGTGTATACGAATGATCATATCACATTGGAAGTTCTTGATTAATAAGGAGGCCTCTTTATGGGAATTGATTTAACCCCTAAGCAAATTGTTGACCAATTGGATAACTATATTATTGGTCAACAGCAGGCGAAAAAATCGGTTGCCGTTGCACTCAGAAACCGTTACCGCCGCATGAAGCTGGATGAATCGATTAAAGATGAAATTGTACCAAAAAATATTCTGATGATTGGTCCTACAGGGGTTGGTAAAACGGAGATTGCCAGAAGACTGGCAAAGCTTGTAGGGGCTCCGTTTGTTAAAGTGGAAGCCACAAAGTTTACCGAAGTTGGCTATGTTGGCCGGGATGTGGAATCAATGGTGCGTGATCTGGTAGAAATGGCGATGCGTATGGTGAAAGAGGAAAAAATGGCTGAGGTAGCAGGCAAGGCCGAGGTGGAGGCGAATAAGAAACTTGTTCAGCTATTAATGCCCCAAGCAAAAAAACAGGCCAGCGTTAAAAATCCATTTGAGATGCTTTTTTCGAACGCTTCTGAAGACGAGGATAATGAAAAGGATTCGGAGAAGACCGAAGAAATAAGAAACAAGCGTAAACGGATTGAGCATCAACTGGCCTTGGGAGAAATGGAAGATCACATGGTTACTGTTGAAATTGAGGAGCTGCCACCTTCCATGTTTGATATGTTGCAAGGTTCTGGTATGGAGCAAATGGGAATGAATATGCAAGACGCACTGGGACAGTTCATGCCAAAGAAAAAAAAGAAACGAAAACTTCCAGTATCTGAAGCACGAAAAGTATTGACCATGCAGGAAGCACAAAAGCTTGTGGATATGGAGGAAGCGGCACAAGTAGCAATTGAACGCGCCGAACAATCCGGTATTCTATTTATTGATGAAATCGATAAAGTAGCTGCAAAACAGGACAATTCTGCTAATGTGTCAAGGGAAGGCGTCCAACGTGATATTCTGCCAATCGTCGAAGGATCCACTGTGGTAACCAAGCACGGGCCGGTAAAGACAGACCATATGCTGTTTATTGCAGCAGGTGCTTTTCACATGTCAAAGCCGTCTGATTTAATCCCGGAACTGCAGGGCAGATTCCCAATTCGGGTAGAGCTGGAGAAATTGACGGTGGAAGATTTCAAGCGGATATTACAGGAACCATCCAACGCTTTATTGAAACAATACCGTGCTTTATTAAAAACAGAAGGTATAAATGTTGAATTTACTGACAATGCTGTAGTTAGACTTGCAGAAATTGCTTATCAAGTAAATCAGGAAACAGACAATATTGGAGCGCGCCGATTACACACGATTTTGGAAAAGCTTTTGGAGGATCTATCGTTTGAGGCACCAGATGTGACGATGGAAACCGTCAAGATTACCTCGGAATATGTTGACGAGAAACTAAATGTGATTGTAAAAAATAAAGATTTAAGCCAATTTATATTATAATGTAACCAATTGAATGGAGGATTATCATGGAACTTTTAGATCGAGCAAGAAAAATCAATGCAATGTTACAAAAGGCAACAGGGAAATCAGTAAACTTCAATGAAATGTCAGCATCACTTAGAGATGTTATCGGCGGGAATGTTTTTATCGTTAGCAGACGCGGGAAGTTATTAGGCATCGCAATTAATCAAGAAATCGAAAATGATCGCATGAAAGGGATGCTGGAAGAACGTCAATTTCCAGAAGAATATACACAAGGGCTGTTCGCGATTCATGAAACGACTGCCAACTTGGATATTGATAGCCAATTTACTGCATTCCCAGTTGAAAACAAAGAACTATTCCAAAATGGGTTAACAACGATTGTACCTATTATCGGTGGTGGTGACCGCCTTGGAACCCTCGTTTTAAGCAGGTTGAATGATAGCTTTAACGATGATGACCTATTACTTGCTGAATATGGTGCAACTGTAGTAGGTATGGAAATTCTTCATGAGAAATCAGAAGAAATTGAAATGGAAGCAAGAAGTAAAGCGGTTGTTCAGATGGCAATAAGCTCGTTGTCCTATAGTGAACTGGAAGCGATCGATCATATTTTTGAGGAATTAAACGGACACGAGGGCTTACTCGTAGCTAGTAAGATTGCGGACCGGGTTGGTATTACCCGATCAGTTATCGTTAATGCGCTTCGTAAATTGGAAAGTGCTGGTGTAATTGAATCACGCTCACTAGGTATGAAAGGAACATATATTAAGGTTCTAAATGATAAATTCCTGGTAGAACTGGAAAAATTACGTTCAAGGTAATACGTGAAAACGAATAAAGTATTTCTGATGTAATATACTTAAAAAGCCTGGCATAAATTTCGTGCCAGGCTTTTTAAGTGGAAATTTGACCATATGAATTCTAACGGGAAAGACCATGCTTACTAAATTTAGCAAATTATTGTCGATTGATGAAATAGAACTAGTAAAAATAGATAAAGCTTTATCCTTTATCCATTTAAATACATAAATCTACAGATAATACCATTTAAATAGTACTAAATAACTAGGTTTTTATAACTATTTATGTTTCCCAAGTCGGAACATGTCGAAAAATGATAGACATCTTAAGTCGTATAAATTACAATATTCGTGTGGGTATTTTTATTTATGTCGTTTACCAAGCAGAAAGACTTCAATTACAGATTTTGCAGTAAACCAGAAAGATAAGTTGAGTAAAATGCTTGATGAAGACTCGATTCGGGTCCTGAATATGCACGCCATTATAACGGTGTTGCAACAGAGTGTTTGAATTCAGTCTTTGTTCTTAATCATCAATAGGGGAAGGTATTACCGCTGAATGAAATTTATGTCTGCTCATGACGCTGGGTTAAGGGGGAATGACAATGGAATTGTTTGGTGGCACGTTCCGGACACTGGAGAATTCGCTTGATTATGCTACCGTTAAAAATCGAACAATCGCGAATAATATTGCCAATGCAGATACACCAAATTATAAGACAAAAGATGTAGCTTTTAAACATATTTTAACAAATGAGCTTAAAGGCTCCATAGAAGCCAAACGGACGCGGCCTGAACATTTGCCGTTTAAGGATACATTACATAATGACTATCGTATCGTTACGAAAAATAAGACAGCATACAATCATAATAGAAATAATGTTGATATCGATAAAGAAATGTCGGAGCTTGCCAAAAACCAACTCTATTATCAAGGGATGGTTGATCGTATAAATGGTAAGTTTCACAATCTACAAACAGTCATTAGAGGAGGTAAGTAATGATGTCAATTTTTGGCGGATTAAATACGAATGCCAGTGCATTGACTGCGCAACGATTACGAATGGATGTCATTTCCTCTAATATTGCCAACGCACAAACAACACGTGCTACAGTGAATGAGAACGGAGAATATCAACCGTATCGCAGAAAAATGGTCGTAGCTCAACCGAAAGAAAAAAGCTTCCATTCCTTCTTGCAACAAGCTTCGAATAGTACGGCATCTCCAGGTTCGGGAGTGAAAATCACGAAAATAACCGAGGATGATGAACCATTTAAGATTGTCTATAATCCTGCCCACCCTGATGCAAATGACGCTGGGTATGTACAAATGCCAAATGTTGATCCTTTAAAAGAGATGGTTGATTTAATGAGCACAACAAGATCATATGAAGCGAATGTCACAGCATTGAACGCGACAAAGAACATGCTGTTAAAAGCACTGGAAATAGGGAAATAGAGAAAATTGATTGAAATTGCCGTTGACGAATTTACGCAATAATTGTCGTTTTGTCATGGGGGATTTCTTTTATGGAAAAGGAGCGATGACATGAGCCAGCCAATAAGCGGAGTGACGCCGAGTGTATTACCAGCATCTAATGCTAATTCGGAAATTTCCCCTAATAAGGCGCAATCGGATTTTGCGACAATGTTAAAAAATGAAATTCAAGGTGTTAATGATACACAAGTCGCAGCAAACCAAAAAACAGAGGCGCTAGCAACGGGACAAATTGATGATTTACATGATGTCATGATTGCAGCACAAAAGGCAAGCATTACATTAGAGACCTCTGTCCAAGTTCAACAAAAAGTTATCGATGCTTATAACGAGATCATGCGCATGCAAGTATAGTCGACAGACAGGAAATCACGGATAGCAAGTGTGAAAATTGATCTTTAATCCACTCTTAACGGGCAGTAAGACTTCCACTTCCAGATTTTGAGGTGGAACGTAAAACGATAAGTGGGGGCAACAGGTTGACAAAGGTTCGATTCTGCTTAACGAACATTCAGTGCGGGGGGAAAGCACGTACTGAACGAAGTTTCACTTTAAAATCTTGTAATGCGAGAGCAGGTGTGGCAAAGGAGTATCAATACGTAATGATGCATCCGATTGCTTACCTTTTTTTTGAGTATTTTTGCTGGTAAAAATTACATGGATTCGGTGGATGATCGAATTGTGTTTCGTTGTAAACGATCCATTTGACAATGCTTAGCAGCGTATTAGTAATAGATATAGGATTTGGCGGGGGAATATATGAAAGAAAAAATTTTACATTTCAAAGATACAGCGAAATCCTTTTGGTTGAAGCGATCAAAGGGCCAAAAAGGAATATTCATCGGTTCTATTGTTATTGTTGTAGCTTTGATAGTTGGGATTGTCTTGTTTACATCCAATTCAACATTAGTACCGCTTTATAATAATCTATCTGCGCAAGAGGCAGGACAGGTAACATCTGAACTGGATTCGCGGGGGGTCCCATATGAATTAGAGGCTGGTGGGACAACGGTAACTGTACCAGAGGATCAAGTGGATACATTGCTGGTTGATTTGGCTGGGGAAGGGATACCGAATAGCGGAAACATTGATTATTCTTTTTTTAGTGACAATGCTTCATGGGGAACGACAGATAATGAGTTTAATATGATTAAATTGGATGCCATGCAAACAGAGCTTGCCAACTTGATCAAGGGTATTGAAGGAATCGATGACGCTAAAGTGATGATTAATATGCCGGAAGATCCTGTGTTTGTGAATGATGATGAAGAACAAGCAAGTGCATCGGTAGTCATTAACACTAAACCAGGCCAGAAAATTCAAAGCAATCAAATCGACACACTCTATCATTTAGTTTCAAAAGCAGTTCCCAATCTTCCGCCCGACAATATTGTGATCATGAATCAGTACTTTGAATATTACGATCAAACAGATCAGGAAACGTATGACAATCAAGATGCGTATACATATCAGCAAAACGTAAAAAAGGATATTGAGCGTGATGTTCAACGACGCGTACAGCAATTACTTGGGGCGATGGTAGGCCCGGAAAATGTCATTGTATCGGTTACGGCCGATGTCGATTTCACGAGGGAGAAACGAGAGGAAGAAATTGTTGATCCGGTAGACGTGGAGAATATGGAAGGTGTGCCGGTTAGTATTGAGTCTGTACATGAAACGTATACTGGTGGTAATCCTGCAGCTGGTGGAGTAGAGGGAACTGGTGAAGGGGACATCCCGGGATATGAGGCTGCTGATACCGATGATGATGGAGACTACGAACTTGTCAAAGAGACAATTAATAATGAATATAACCGTATTCATAAGGACATTGCTGAAAGTCCGTACAAATTACGTGATCTTGGTGTGCAAGTAGCCGTTGACAGTGTGAAAAACAAAGATGGCGATGAGTTGCAGTATTTATCGCAACAAGAAGAACGTACGGTAGAGGATGGCATTTCGTCCATTTTAAATTCTATTGTGACCACTTCGATTGATAAAGAATATGGGGATATAGAGCCAGAAGATAAGATATCCATTGTTTTTCAAGCATTTAATGGGGACAAATCAATGGATGAGCCAACCGAACCGGTTATCCCTTTATGGTTATACATTACCGGTGGAATATTATTGCTTGTGATTATCGCGCTAATCTTCCTGCTTTTCCGGAAGCGAAAAACAGAAGAGGAAGAAATGCAAGAAGAAGTAACAGAAACTCAGCCGGAGGTGCAAATTCCGGATATTGGCGAGACGCCTGAAACAGAAGCATTTGCCCGCAAAAAGCAACTGGAGAAAATGGCCAAGGAAAAACCGGAGGAATTTGCAAAGCTATTACGAAGCTGGATTTCGGATGATTAGGAGGGAGAAGCGATGGCAAGGCAAAAAGGTGCACTAAACGGAAAACAAAAAGCTGCAATTCTCTTAATTTCCCTAGGTCCGGATGTTTCTGCACAAATATACAAACACCTTAGTGAGGAGGAGATCGAAAAATTAAGCTTGGAGATTTCCTCCGTGAAGAAAGTGGAGTCCAATATCAAGGAAGATGTGCTGGAACAGTTTCATCAGATTGCCTTAGCGCAAGATTATATTTCGCAAGGCGGTATTGGTTATGCAAAAACCGTTTTAGAAAAAGCTTTCGGACAACAAGAAGCAACGAACATTATTAATCGGCTGACATCGTCGTTACAGGTTAGACCATTTGATTTTGCCAGACGGGCGGATCCACTGCAGGTACTGAACTTTATTCAAAATGAGCATCCACAAACGATTGCATTGGTATTAAGCTATCTTGATGCGGAACAGTCCGGTCAAATTTTATCTGCATTGCCACAAGAGATGCAGGCAGATATCGCAAGGCGCATTGCTACCATGGATTCCACATCACCGGAAATTATTAGTCAGGTGGAACAGGTGCTTGAGCGAAATCTTTCTTCTTCGCTAACCGAGGATTATACGCAAACCGGTGGTATCCAAGCGGTTGTTGAAGTATTAAATGGTGTCGATCGAAGCACGGAACGAACCATCTTGGATGCATTGGAAGTACAAGATCCAGAACTAGCGAATGATATTAAAAAGCGCATGTTTGTTTTTGAAGATATCGTTATTTTGGATAATCGGGCCATTCAACGCGTTGTTCGGGAAGTGGAAAATGAAGATTTGCGTTTAGCGCTTAAAGTAGCAAGTGAAGAAGTGAAAAGTATTGTGTTTAAGAACATGTCGCAACGTATGGCGGAAACATTTAAAGAAGAAATGGAATACATGGGGCCGGTTCGATTGCGTGATGTGGAAGAGGCCCAAACAAGAATTGTTTCCATTATTCGCCGGTTGGAGGATATTGGGGAAATTGTCATTGCACGTGGCGGAGGTGACGATATAATTGTTTGATACAAATGTACAGCACCAGCATCATTCCCTGCAAAAACAAATTAAACTTAAACCAATTGCCGAGTTTAAACAGAGAAAAGAACGAGAACAAAAGGAAACGATCGGGGATCACCACCTGGATTTGCAGCAGCAAATACAGGTTGCACAGCAAGAATTAGAGCAATTAATGCAGCGCAAGGAACAAGCGATTACCAGTACTCAAGAAGCCATTGCTGAAGAAAAAGCAGAATGGGAAAAAACAAGGGAAGCTTATATAAAGCAGGCACAGGAAGAAGGGTATCGTAATGGATTTGCGACAGGTAAACAAGAGAGTATAACAAAGTACCAGCAATTGCTTGATCAGGCTAATCAAATTATTGATGCAGCAACAGCGGATTATCACGCCAAGCTTGATCAGAGTGAGGACGCCATAATTGACTTGGCGATTCATACGTCTGAAAAAATCATTCAGCAGCAATTGGCAGAGCAGCCGCAGACTTTTTTATCCATCGTACAAGCGGCCATGAAAGAAATCAAAGACCAGTCACCTATAACCATTTATGTTCATCCGGATCAATATCCAGTTGTATTGCAGCAAAAGGAGGAATTAAGCCGATTGTTACATGGAAATACGGAGTTAATGATCCATGTTGATGAGGAAGCGGCATTGTACAGTTGTGTGATTGAACACCCGCTTGGAAAAATTGATGCAGGGATTGATACACAGCTCCAGCAACTAAGAGACATATTGCATGATCTGACACAGGAGAGGGAGTCATGAAACAATCCCGTTATGCAGCAGCCATTGAACAAGCGGATACATACAAACGGTATGGGAAGGTACTGCGTGTCGTTGGTTTAATGATTGAATCGCAGGGTCCTGATGCGAATATTGGTGAAGTTTGTCTAATTCATGCAGATAAGGTTAAAAAAAGAAAGGTAATGGCGGAAGTCGTTGGGTTTAATCGTGAAAAAATCATTCTTATGCCGTATGCAGAAGTTACAGAAATTGGACCGGGATGCCTGGTTGAATCTACGGGTCAATCGTTGACGGTCAAAATTGGGCGTGCATTGATCGGCAGTGTGCTTGATCCGCTGGGTAGAAGCCTTGATCAGAGCAAATTACCTAAAGGGTTGACAAGTTATTTAACGGAGCAAGCTCCGCCAAACCCTTTAACGAGACCACCAATCAACAAAGCTATTCAAGTTGGGGTGAAGGCCATTGATTCGCTACTAACGGTTGGTTGTGGCCAGCGGATAGGTATTTTTGCTGGAAGCGGAGTAGGAAAAAGTACCCTGTTGGGGATGATCGCTCGGAATAGCAATGCTGATATTAATGTAATTGCATTAATCGGTGAACGGGGCAGGGAGGTACGCGAATTTTTGGAACAGGATCTTGGGGAGGAAGGCCGCAAGAAATCCATTGTTGTTGTGGCAACCTCTGATCAGCCCGCCTTAATGCGGATTAAAGGTGCGTACACGGCAACCGCAATCAGCGAATATTTTAGAGATTTGGGTTTTCAAGTCAATTTGCTGATGGATTCGGTGACAAGAGTGGCAATGGCCCAGCGGGAAGTAGGGTTGGCAACTGGAGAACCACCGACAACAAAAGGGTATACACCTTCTGTTTTTGCCGCTTTACCTAAATTGCTTGAACGGACAGGAACCAGCAGTACCGGCACGATCACTGCATTTTACACGGTGCTTGTCGATGGAGATGACATGAATGAACCAATTGCTGATACGGTTCGCGGAATTTTGGACGGGCACTTTGTCCTGGATCGTAAGCTGGCCGAGAAGGGACAATTTCCAGCGATCAACATTTTAAAATCAATAAGTCGTGTGATGAACCAGATTACGAGTAACGATCACTTGCAGTCGGCTCAGGAGTTACGCCGATTATTGGCTACCTATGAAGATAACAGTGAATTGATTCAAATTGGTGCATATAAACGAGGCACAGATCGGGAAATAGATAAAGCAATTGCCTATTATCCTAAAATTCAACATCTATTACGGCAAGATGTATTGGAGTACGTTTCATTAGATGATTCAATCGCACAAATGCAGCAATTATTAAATGGAGGTGTTGGCGAATGACCAAGACATTGTCACTTGGGAAAATCTTGCACATTCGCGAGCGAGAAAAGCAAGATGCCCAAAAAGCATATCATTATTCGCAGGAACGGTTTGAGGATCATGCGATGCAGTTATATACACTTCTTCGTAAAAAAGAAGCGGCTGAAGCGTCTTATGAAACATGTTTGCACACAACAACGCCAATTAATCAGATTAAAGAACAGTTGGCCTATATTGAACAATTAGCGGTACAAATTATGCAAATGCAGCATGCTGTTCAAGACGCGCGTGATGAAATGGAATTAAACCAGCAATCGTTGACTGATGCACATGTTGAGGTAAAAAAGTTTGAAAAAATAATGGAATTACGACAGGAACAACGGAACGAAGTCAAGCGAAAAGAAGAAAAACAGACAATGGACGATATTTCGATACAACAGTATTTGCGAAAAAATGGGTGACATGAATGGTTAAAAAGAATAAGCCACAAGAAAATCAAAAAACAAATCCGGTTCTATGGTTTCTTTTTGCAATTGTTATTCCAATTATTGTCGCCATTACATTAGCAATCATCATTTTGACGGTGGCAGGTGTGAATGTGATCGATTGGTCTAAGAACACTGCGAGTCATATTCCCGGTTTGTCTGCCCTTGTAACATCGGATGAAGAGAAAAGTAATGAGCAAAGCAAGGAGCGAATGCAGTCAACCATCAATAAAAAGGATAAGAAAATAGAAGAGTTAACACAAAATATTGATGATCTTGAAGAAACCATCGAAGAAATGGAACTAAAGATAACAAAGCTGAAAAATAAAACGCCAGTGGATGGTGATGAGACCAAGACGGAGGCGAATGAGAAGAAGGAACAAGGCTCGGTAAAAACCATGGCTGCCTCCTTTAAGGATATGGATCCGAAACGAGCGGCACTAATTTTCCAAAAGCTTGATGATGATGTTTCGCTTGAGATTTTGCAAAAGCTTTCCAATCGGGTACGGGGGAAGATCTTTCAGGAGATGGACCCGGAGGCTGCTGCCAGCTTGACGAAAAAGTTTATGGATCTGGATGAATAATCAAATCTGAAAGGGGGTGAATAACATGAACACAATTGCAATGGTACCCCAGCAATCGCAGCAGGCAAGCTACCCGGACAGGGCATCCATTAGGGGGGAGACTGGAGCTGCCTCGTTGTTTCAACAACTATTAGAAACCCGTAGCTACCCAGCTTCATCTGATGATACCGGGGCAAATGATCCAACTACGACTGACAAGCAGGTGTTGATGAACATACTTCAGGAACGAATCGATGATAAAGCGATCGCATCAGATACGCGCGAACAATTAGAGCAACTAAAGGAAATGCTTGCTGCGGCTGGGAGTGATCCAAATCAAGAAATACCTGATGAACTGGACGTACTATTAAAAATGATGGTTGAACAGGCCGAAGAACTAGGATTGATGCCCGCGACAGCGACAGGTCCAGGAATGGAAAATATAATAGGCCTTATGCTGAATCCGGTTGAACAAGATGCGTTCATTGCCCAGCTTCGTGCAAGCATTGATGGAACAGACATCACTTCCAAAGAACAGATCCCTTTAATGGAGCAATGGAAAGGAATGCGGTCTAATGGACAATCAGAACCGGTACAGTTGACGGAAGATCAAAAAAGTCACATTCAACAGCAAATGCTTGCTATTGCTAAACAGGCCCAATCAATTATTGCCCAGGGGGCCAATGATAAGGATATGCTAAAGGCAGCACGCTCCATCTTGACGCTTTTGGAACAGTGGACAAACCATGCAAAAGAACTCCCTGATCAAAAGAATAGGATGGATACGCTAATGCCGGAAAAACATGCTGAAGGCAATAAAGTACAAGTGGCTTGGCGTGAATTAGTCCAATTTTATCAAAAGCGTAATCAGTTTGTTGCGAATCAGCAATATCAGATGAATGCGAAAGTGTCCAGTCAAGAGGTAGCAAAGGTCCTGCAAAATATCCAAAACCAGTTGCAAAGTGAAAAACAGACGACATTCCAAGAAGTAGCATTACCATCGATGCCGATGACGAAGGTGGAACAGTATGTGATTCATCTGCAAGCAAATGCAAATGCTGAGCCAATCGATCAGCAATTGATCAATCAGTTGCAGAAAGTGATGAAATCCAGTAGGTTCTTAACATTGCCCAATGGGAATTCGCAGTTAACCATATCGTTGAAGCCGGATAATCTGGGTGACATCCAGCTGAAAGTTATCCAAATGGATGGAGAAATGACCGTTAGAATTATAGTTGCGACCCAAGCAGCCAAGGATATGCTTGAATCTAACTTGCATCAGTTGAAGCATATGTTTTCACCTCAGCAGGTAGTAATTGAGAAACAGGACATGCCGCAACAAGCAGCCCAAGGATTTCAAGAAAAACAGGAAAATCAACAGTCCATGCATGATCAAGGGCAACAACAGGAACAGGGTCAGTCCAATCAGGACAAAACAAGTCAGCAGACAACCGGTGACGAGGACGTACCGTTTCATGAATTATTGATGAAGCAAAAAGGCGCCGAAGTCGAACAAGCACATCCGGTTACCCGCAGTATAAAAATTTGATTGTTTTCTAGACGATGTGAAAGCGCAGGTGTGTACCATGACCAAAATTGATCCGTCCCTGTATTTACGGAATCAATCGGAATCGAACAAACCAAGTCCTGAACTTGGGAAAGATGAATTTTTACAAATATTAATGACACAATTACAGAATCAGGATCCAACGAACCCGATGGATGATCGCGAATTTGTCTCGCAAATGGCTACATTTTCGTCACTGGAACAAATGATGAACATGGCAAAATCAATAGATACGCTCGTACAGAGTCAATTGATCTCCCCGGTTGTGCAGTATAGTCATATGATTGGAAAAGACGTATCCTATCAACGTTATGACAAGGAAACTGGTGAGAAGACTTCTGTCGAAACGAGTCAAGTGATTGCTGTCAGCCAAAAGGACGGCTGGGCAATTCTTGAACTGGAAGATGGGGAAAAGATTTATGCTGATTCGGTGTTAAAGATTCATGATTCTGGTGTTGATGAGGATGAGAACATGGAGGCAGATGCGGCTGCTAAAGGAAGTGATTAACATGGACCATCGTATCCATCAGCTATCATCCCAAGCGTTACCATTATCTCAGGCGAAAAAGCAATCCGGCTTGCAAGAACATATAAGCTTTAAAGATGTTTTGCAAGATGTGCAAACGGTAAAGCTTAGCAAGCATGCCAGTGAACGTTTAAATGAACGCGGAATAACAATTAATGAACATGGGTGGAAGCAAATAACAGCGAAAATGGCTGAAGCAAGACAAAAGGGGGTTACAGATTCACTTGTTATGATTAAGGACGCTGCATTACTGGTTAGTACCAAAAACAATACCGTTGTAACAGCAATGGACCGAAAAGAAGCATCCAGTAAGGTTTTTACCAACATCAATGGTGCCATTGTTATCGATGAATAGGCTGGACCCAGTTGGGAAGCCGTCAAGCTGTTGAACGAGTGATACAGCTGGTGTACAAAGGCTAAAGGCGTCCGGGGCACTGAATAAGTAACTAGTGCGGGGACGTTATCTACGCCGCGAAATTGATTGTTTATTAAATACGCAAACTAGACTGGATAGGATAATGTTTTCTATTCATCTATTAAAGGAGAGAAAAAATATGTTACGTTCCATGTATGCAGGTATTTCAGGTATGAAAGGTTTTCAGACACAATTGGATGTTATCGGCAATAATATTGCAAACGTGAATACGTCAGGCTTTAAAAAAGGCCGCGTTACGTTTCAGGATTTGATGAGTCAAATGACCTCGGGTGCGCAAGGTTCAACAGATGCACGTGGTGGTGTGAATGCCAAACAAGTGGGCTTGGGATCACAGTTAGGAAGTATTGATACGATCCATACACAAGGTTTCCGTCAGACAACTGAGAACCCGTTGGATTTTGCTATTGAAGGTGATGGCATGTTTGTCCTGGCAAGCGATCTGGATAATCAAACGAATATTGATCTGAACAATGCGGACGTGGCTTATTCACGAGCCGGAAACTTTTACTTAGACGACGATGGTCATATTGTTAATCCGCAGGGGCTTTATTTGGTTGGCTTTGCCGCGAATGAAGACGGGGAAATTGATGACAGACAATCCGTCCTGCAAATCCCGGAGGATGCGGAAAGTTTTAGTGTGGAAACAAATGGAACCGTACATTATATTCAAAACTCAGAGACAAAGGTAGCGGGCCAGGTTGCCCTAGCCAGTTTTTCTAATCCAGCCGGACTGGAGAAAGATGGGAACAATTTATACCGGGATTCACAAAACGCAGGTCTAGCGCGCGATGGGGATAATAATATCGATTTAATCACACCAGAAGAAAACGGCGCCGCCTCCATCGTCAGTGGGGCACTGGAAATGTCTAACGTTGATCTGTCAAATGAATTTACTGACATGATTACGGCACAACGTGGATTTCAGGCAAACACAAGAATTATTACCACATCGGATGAGATTTTACAGGAACTGGTTAATCTAAAACGATAAGTTAGGGGGCAGGTGGCTGTTAGAGTCACGTCTCTAACAGCCACCACTATACGATGATTACACTGACGCGATTAAACAATGAAACATTTACATTGAATGCCTGTCTGATTGAACAGCTGCAATCATATCCCGATACAACAATTACATTGGTGAATGGAAAAAAACTGGTGGTGAAGGAAACAGAAGCAAGGGTTGCAGAACTTATTACATATTATTATCGAAAAATCGGTTTTCACGTATTTGTTAATGAGGCAGGTGATGTGAATGAATAAGCTGGTAAAAACGATGTTGACTACATTGGCCATCCTTATCGTTGGAGGTGCGGTTGCCATCACTGTTGTATGGAATGTAAAGGATGACAAATCCAGCAGCGCCCAAAGCTTGGATAACATGGTGGAGTATTCCTATCAGACAGACGATATCACGACCGATTTAGAGGATGGTAGTTTTGTTCGGATCCAATTTCAACTTGTAACCGACAGTAAGAAGGCCAAAGCGGAAGTTGAAAAGCGCGAATTTCAAATTAAAAATATTTTAATTAAAGAATTGGCCACCATGAAAGAAGCTGATTTTAAAAGCGGACTCACCGATCTGGAAGATACTATAAAGCAAAAACTTAATGGTGTCATGGCAGAGGGGAAAGTTACCGATGTTTATACAATAAGCAAAATACTGCAATAAAGGAAGCTGTCGATGCGGTTTTCGTCATCGATGTATCGTAGTACTCCATCATGGAGGTGAAGGTGTTTGGTGGAAGAAGTATTATCACAAAATGAAATTGATGCGCTTCTGACGGCTATTTCATCTGGTGAGATGAACGCCGAGGAGTTAAAAAAGGAAGAAGAAGAAAAGAAAGTCCGTGTTTATGATTTTAAACGTGCATTACGATTTTCTAAGGATCAAATCCGCAGTCTATCACGAATTCATGAAAACTATGCTCGGTTGTTAACAACCTTCTTTTCCGCCCAATTACGCACGTATGTTGACATTTCGGTTGCATCGGTCGATCAAATTCCATATGAGGAGTTTATTCGGTCCATTCCAAAAATGACGGTGCTAAATATCTATAGTGTTGCCCCATTAGAAGGCAGGGTTGTAATGGAGGTAAATCCAAATATTGCATATGGTATGCTTGATCGGGTGCTTGGCGGCAGGGGAAGTAGTGTAAATAAGGTAGATAAGCTGACTGAAATCGAAACATTGCTGATGTCACAGTTATTCGAAAAGGCGATTGTCAATCTGAAAGAAGCCTGGTCATCATTAGTTGAGATGGATCCCGTATTAGAAGATTTTGAAGTGAATCCGCAATTTTTACAAATGGTAGCACCGAATGAAACAGTTGTGGTTGTCTCGTTAAATACAACCATTGGCGAAGCAAGCGGGATGATCAATATTTGTATTCCCCATATTGTGCTGGAACCGATTATCCCAAATTTGTCTGTCCATTACTGGATGCAAACATCAGCCAAAAATCGAGATCCTGAAAGCTATGAGAAAATAACGCATAGTATCCAGGAAGCAACAGTAGAGGCCAAAACGGTGCTTGGCGAGACATCCATTACGATTCAGCAATTTTTACAGCTTGGTCAAGAGGATATTATCGGGTTGAATCAAGCGATTGATGCACCGTTGACGTTAGAGATTAACCGAGAACCAAAGTTTTATGTACAGCCGGGTAAACTTAAAAATCGGGTGTCTGTACAAATATTAGAGGAAATTACAAGGAGGAGCGCTGATGAATGACGGAATGCTTTCACAGGATGAAATAGATGCCTTACTTAAAATCAGTGCGGATGAGGATGACGAGAATAAAGCCGAGGCGGTGGAACCGAAAAGTGTGGATGACTATTTATCTTCACTGGAAATCGATGCCCTTGGCGAGATTGGCAATATATCGTTCGGCAGTTCCGCTACAACGTTATCCACGCTATTAAATCAAAAAGTGGAAATAACAACACCGAAAGTTTCGATTATGCATAAGTCAGATATGATTGAAGAATTTACATTCGAACATGTCAGTATCGAAGTTAACTATATTGAAGGATTCAGTGGAAAAAATGTATTTGTCATCAAATCAGAGGACGCGGCAGTTATTTCTGATATTATGCTCGGTGGTGACGGGAAAGCCCCGGTTACGGAGCTGAACGATATACATTTAAGTGCTGTTCAGGAAGTAATGAATCAAATGATGGGTGCGGCCGCCACAAGTATGTCCACAATATTTACGAAGCGAATTGATATTTCACCGCCTGTCATTCATTTGATCAACTCGGAAAATGTGGCTGAAGCCGATATGCAGGAAGAGGAAGTATTTGTTAAAGTATTATTTCAATTTAAGGTTGGCAGTTTAATCGACTCCAATATGATGCAAATGATTCCACTTTCGTTTGCGAAACAGTTAGTGGAGAAACTGCTGCATGCTTCAGACAATAACCGGCAAAATGAAGTGGCTGCGGCTGTTGAACAATCGGAAGCGCCGACAACAGGTATACCAAAGGCGAAACCGAGCGAAAACGCGCAGCCAAGTTCCCCACAATTTTTGGGTGACTATGTTAATCAAGAAGGGGCGACGGTTCAGCAGGCGAATTTCTCAGAATTCACACCTGTTGAGCTTAATAAGCAGGAGCAGCGGAATTTGGACATGTTATTGGACATTCCGTTAAAAGTAACCGTTGAGCTTGGTCGCACAAAGCGTACTATCAAAGACATATTGGATCTGTCATCAGGGTCGATCATTGAATTAGATAAACTAGCTGGGGAGCCAGTTGATATTTTCGTCAATGAAAAGCTAATTGCAACTGGTGAAGTAGTTGTCATTGATGAAAACTTTGGTGTTCGTGTAACAGATATTATTAGCCAAACTGCTCGGTTAATGAAACTTCAATAGGAGGAATGAAAGATGGCAAACCGTATTTTAATTGTAGATGATGCAGCATTTATGCGAATGATGATTAAAGATATTCTGACGAAAAATGGCTTCGAAGTCGTTGGCGAAGCACAGGATGGCGCACAGGCTGTCGAGAAATATAATGAATTAATCCCTGATCTTGTGACAATGGACATTACCATGCCGGAAATGGACGGGATAACCGCGTTAAAAGAAATTAGGCAAACAAACCCGCAAGCGAAAATCATCATGTGTTCAGCAATGGGGCAGCAAGCAATGGTTATTGATGCTATCCAGGCAGGAGCAAAGGATTTTATTGTAAAACCATTTCAGGCTGATCGTGTAATTGAAGCAATTCAAAAGGCGCTTGATTAAGAAATGAGTGAGAATAGTGAGGAGAAAAATAGGTGTTATGGTGGGTTTATGGCTGTTGATCCTGCCATTTGTGCTTGATATACATGTACTTGCAGCAGCGCCAAACGCCAAGGATTGTATCGAAGGAAAGGTTGATTGTGCCGATCTGGATAATGGATCCGTAAATAAAGATCAGGATACTGGTGAAACATCTTCAAAAGCGGATAGTGGGGACAATAAAGGTTCATTAATTGTAGAGATAATGAAAACGGCACTTGCCTTACTGGTTGTGCTTGGCCTCATCTATGCATTGCTAAAATTTCTCAACAAGCGTAATCATTTTTCCCGGGTAAAAGCATTGGAGAATCTTGGTGGAATCAATGTTGGGACAAATAAGTCACTGCAAATTGTCCGGATTGGATCCAGGATGTATGTTATCGGTGTTGGTGAGAATGTCGAGATGCTTCAAGAGATAACGGATGAAGACGTCAAACAGGAATTTATCAAGCAGCAAGGGACAACGAATACACAAGGAGAAGGAATGATTACATCTTTATTTTCCTCGTTGAAAAATGACAGCCAGTCAACCGACACAATGAATATTAATGGATTTAAAAAGCGATTTGCATCTGAACTCGATAAATTAAAACAGACACGAAAACAGAGGATTCGACAATCCAAAGCGAAGGATGATAGCTATGAATGAAGTAATGGATATGTTTGCTGGTTCGGATCCCTCGTCTGTTGCAACATCGGTTAAGCTATTACTGTTGTTAACCGTTTTGTCATTAGCACCCAGTATTTTGATATTGATGACAAGCTTTACCCGAATCATTATTGTTCTATCCTTCGTCCGGACATCACTAGCAACCCAACAAATGCCGCCGAACCAGGTGTTGGTAGGAATTGCATTGTTTTTGACCTTTTTCATTATGGCACCAACGTTTCATCAGGTTTACGATGACGGATTAAAGCCATTATTTGATGATGAGATTACACTGGATGAAGCATATACAAAAGCGAGCGCTCCGATGAAAGATTTTATGGCTAAACATACGAGACAGAAGGATTTGGCCTTATTTATGAATTATGCGGAAATGGAAAAACCGGAAACGGTACAGGATATCCCGATTACCACACTTGTTCCCGCCTTTGCCATCAGTGAATTAAAAACAGCCTTTCAGATGGGTTTCATGATTTTTGTCCCTTTTTTAGTTATTGATATGGCTGTTGCGAGTGTGCTGATGTCTATGGGGATGATGATGTTACCACCAGTGATGATTTCACTGCCGTTTAAGATATTATTATTCGTGCTTGTGGATGGTTGGTACTTGATTACACATTCGTTACTTGAAGGTTTTCAGTAGGAAGGTACAAGGACGTTACTTTATGATGGCTTTCATGCAAGAGATATTTGAATGCTGTGTGCTTTATTTGGCAAGTAGGGAACAGGTAGAAGAGGTGTGTTTGGTTGAATAGTGAATTTGTTTTATCATTGGCAGAAAAAGGGATTTATACAATTTTATTAATAACGGGACCATTACTAATTTTGGCACTTGGTGTAGGACTTTTGGTGAGCATTTTTCAAGCAACCACACAAATCCAGGAACAAACGCTTGCTTTCGTTCCAAAGATTGTCGCTGTGTTGGTAGGTCTAGTATTTTTTGGTCCATGGATGTTAAGCCGGATGATCGAGTTCACCGTAGATCTCTATCAAAATCTTAATCAGTTTGTAGGGTAAATCCATGTTAGATACCATTTCGATTACAAGTATCCCGGCTTTTTTGCTCGTATTTGTTCGCGTCGTCTCGTTTTTTGTGGTGCTGCCATTATTCTCGTATCGAACGATTCCGCAAACGTTCAAAATTGGGTTTAGTTTTTTTCTCGCACTGGTCATGGTGAACACTGTTGATGCAGGGAATATTCCATTGGACGATACATATTTTTTGTTATTAATGAAAGAAGCACTGGTCGGTTTGTTTGTCGGGCTTATCGCATATATTATTTTAGCCGCGGTACAGATTGCCGGCGGGTTTATTGATTTCCAAATGGGTTTTGCGATTGCCAATGTGATCGATCCGCAAACCGGTGCACAAAGTCCGTTGACAGGTCAATATTTTTATATGTTTGCTTTGCTCTTTTTATTATCGGTCAATGGACACTATTTGTTAATCGATGGGATCTATTATAGTTATCAGCTGATTCCGCTTGATCACTTTATTCCTTTTCGTGACGGGTCTATCGCTGATTTCCTTATCGACACATTTAATCAAATGTTTGTAATTGCTTTTCAAATGGCTGTTCCGATTGTGGGCTGTCTGTTTCTTGTCGATGTAGCGTTGGGGATTATTGCGCGAACGGTACCGCAATTGAATGTATTTGTGGTTGGTTTGCCATTAAAAATTGGTGTCAGTTTTATTGCTATTTTATTTTTCTTAAGTTTATATATCCTATTGGTAAAGAAATTGTTTGCAACGATGTTTGACACGATGCGTGGTCTTATGCAGTTATTCGGAGGTGCTTGATTTGCCATTACAACTGGATTTGCAATTTTTTTCCGGCGAGAAAACAGAGAAGGCAACACCGAAAAAACGACAGGATTCACGAAAAAAAGGACAAGTTGCCAAAAGCCAGGACGTAAACACAGCTATTTTGTTATTATTATGCTTTATGCTGCTCTTTTTTTTCGGCGGATATATGAAGGACCAAATAATAGCTTTTTACCGGCATGCGTTTACCGAGTATATTCAATGGGATGTTACACCGGACACGGTTCAGCGGGTTTTTACAGAATCGGTTTTGGAAGCTGCAAAATTTATTTCACCCCTTATGGCCATGGCAATTGTTGCGGCCTTGGCTGCTAATTTTATGCAAATTGGCTTTATGTTTACGACCGAGCCACTGAAGTTTGATGTAAAGAAAATCGATCCAATAAAAGGTGCAAAGAAAATTTTCTCTATTCGTGCCTTGGTCGAGTTGTTAAAATCACTCCTTAAAATTGTTTTTATTGGCACCATTACCTTTGCCGTAATTTGGATATACAAAGATAACATGATGATGCTTGCGTTTAAAAATGCAGATAATGCACTAGGTTTTTTTGGCAAAGTAACAATTGTGATGGGGATATCTGCGACACTTGTCTTACTTATTCTAGCAGTATTTGATTATGTTTATCAGCGCTATGATTTTGAGAAAAATATAAAAATGTCTAAACAGGATATTAAAGATGAATACAAGAATATCGAAGGGGACCCATTAATCAAATCAAAGATCCGAGAACGGCAACGGCAAATGGCAACGAGAAGGATGATGAGTGAAGTACCAGCAGCTGATGTTGTCATTACCAATCCAACCCATTTTGCGATCGCTATTAAATATGATGAGGAAAAAGCAAGTGCCCCATATGTTGTTGCTAAAGGTGCGGATCACCTGGCATTTCGTATCAAGGAGATTGCTAGAAATCATCGTGTCATGACAGTAGAAAATAGACTATTGGCACGAAAACTATACGACTCAATCGACATCGGTGACGTCATACCAGAAGAATTTTACCAAGCAGTAGCTGAGATTCTGGCGTATGTTTATCAAATGGAGAAAAAAATGTAACAAAGAAACGAACGAAGGCGCCCATTTGCGGCGAAAGAAACACCTAAAAGCAGGAGGAATCATCCGTGAAAGCACGTGACTTATCCGTTTTAATTGCCGTTATTTTAATTATAGTTATGCTTGTTGTCCCGCTTCCAGGATGGCTCTTAAGTGTGCTTATTTTAGGGAATATTTCCATCGCATTAATCGTTATTTTAGTATCGATGAATACCCAGGAAACATTGCAATTCTCCGTGTTTCCAACCTTGATCTTATTGTTAACCTTATTTCGGCTCGGGTTAAATGTATCAACTACACGATCGATTTTGTCAGAAGGGAATGCTGGTGGTGTTGTGGATACGTTTGGTTCCTTTGTTATTGGTGATAACCCACTTGTTGGGTTTGTTGTATTTATCATCTTGGTCATAATTAACTTCTTGGTTATTACCAAGGGGTCGGAACGTGTATCGGAAGTTGCGGCACGATTTTCACTTGATGCCATGCCAGGTAAACAAATGAGTATCGATGCTGATTTGAATGCCGGATTGATTTCCGAACAGCAGGCAAAAGAGCGGCGGGAAAAAGTAGAATCAGAGGCAGATTTTCATGGTTCGATGGATGGAGCCAGTAAGTTTGTGAAAGGGGATGCGATTGCCGGGATCATCATTGTTTTGATAAACATCGGTTTTGGTCTGATTATTGGTATGGTGCAAATGGGCATGTCATTTCAGGAAGCGATCAATACGTTTATGCGTCTAACAGTCGGAGATGGTTTGGTTAGTCAGATTCCAGCATTACTGATATCTACTGCAACAGGTATTGTTGTCACCAGAGCCAGCAGTGACGGCAACCTCGGTACAGAGGTGACTGGACAATTGCTGCGCTACCCGAAACTATTATACATTGCGGCTAGTACTATTTTTCTATTAGGTCTTACGCCAATAAATTTCTTCTTAACCACGATACTGGCGGCACTTTTGGCCTTTAGTGGTTACTTTTTGGAAAAACAATCGCAAGCACCTGATACACCGGACCAAGAGGAAGAAGAAGTCCAGGAAGCTTCAAGCATGAAATCGCCGGAAAATGTGGTTAACTTGTTAAGTATGGATCCTATCGAATTTGAGTTTGGTTATGCGTTGATTCCACTGGTTGATACGAGTCAAGGTGGGGACTTGCTGGATCGTGTAATTATGATCCGACGACAATTGGCTATTGAATTGGGAATTGTGATCCCCGTTGTACGAATTCGTGATAATATTCAACTGGAGCCAAATGCCTATCGTCTAAAGATAAAAGGTGACGAAATTGCCTCTGGAGAATTGCTGCTTGATCATTATCTAGCCATGACCCCAGACATGGATGAGGATACACTGGAAGGGGTTGAAACAAAAGAGCCTGCATTTGGATTGCCAGCTAAATGGATCAGTGAGGACCTTAAAGATGAGGCGGAATTATCTGGTTATACAGTGGTTGATCCACCATCGGTCGTGTCAACGCATATTACGGAAATATTGAAACGATATGCACATACACTGTTAGGTCGACAGGAAACGAAACAACTCATTGACCATGTAAAGGAAAGTTATCCGATCTTGGTGGAAGAAGTTACCCCAGATCCATTAGCTATTGGAGATGTACAAAAAGTGCTCGCAAAATTATTAAAAGAGAATGTGTCCATACGAAATTTGCCTGTTATTTTTGAAACACTTGCTGATTTTTCAAAGATGACCAACGATACCGAACTGCTGACGGAATATGTACGTCAGGCATTATCGGCACAAATTACCAAACAATATGCAACCGATGATGACATGATCAAAGTAATTACTATTTCCGGGAAAGTTGAAAAACGGATGGCAGAAAGTATACAACAAACTGAGCACGGCAATTATTTATCGTTGGATCCAGATGGACAGCAGGAAATCATTAAAAATCTCCATGAGGAGGTAGAAAAATTAACACTGGCGGAGGATACAGCAGTTGTATTATGTTCGCCAGCGATCCGGATGTATCTTAAACAATTGGTTGACCGCTTTTTACCACAGGTTGTCGTACTGTCGTATAATGAATTGGAGCCGGATGTTCAAGTACAAAGTGTTGGGGTGGTGAATGTAGCATGAAAGTGAAAAAATTTGTAGCACCAACAATGCCTGAAGCGATGCAGCAAATTCGTAAAGAGCTGGGCAAAGATGCTGTTATCCTTCATTCTAAGGAAGTCCGGGGCAGTGGAGTGCTAAAACGATTTAAAAAACGAAAAATCGAAGTCGTTGCGGCGCTTGATCCTGATCCGCCAAAGCACAAGCAGGGAAATAGTGCTGGTTCATTCACAAATTCTTCTCTAACGAGGAATGATGCCCCATCAGAGCAAGTATTGACAGAAATTAAACAACTGAAGAAATTGGTGGAGGCACAAACAGCTGCAACACAGGTAACCTTCCCACCAGACTACAAAATTGTCTATCAGCATTTACTTGATCAGGAGGTTACCGAGGAGTTGGTTAAGGTTTGGATGACGGAAATTCTCGATCAACATCGAGAGAAAGAAAGCATCCCAACACAAGCGGAGATTAGGCATGATGTGCAACGAATCATCCAGGATAAGCTTCGTGATTTGCCATTTCAGGGTATATCGTATACGAACAAACTGGTTCAATTTGTCGGTCCGACAGGCGTTGGAAAAACAACCACGCTTGCTAAGCTTGCAGCCCGATGTGTCTTACAGGATCATAAAAAAGTAGCCTTTATAACACAAGATACATACCGTATTGCAGCTATTGAACAGTTGAAGACGTATGCGAGAATATTGGATGTGCCGATGGAGGTAGCTTATAATTGGACAGACTATCAAGCGGCGATTGCCAAGTTTCAAGATTATGATTTGATTTTTGTTGATACAGCTGGACGGAATTTTCGGGATAGTACATATGTGGATGATTTAAATAGGATGATTCATCCAAATGCACAAACGTACCTCGTGTTATCTTTAACAGCGAAACCAAAAGATATTTGTGAAATTTATCAGCAGTTTCAACATGTTCCATTGAAATCACTTATCTTTACGAAAATTGATGAAACGAGACAATATGGAAGTATTGTCAACCTTATGTGTCATTATCAGATTGGCGTTGCTTATTTAACAAATGGACAGGGTGTGCCCGATGATCTACTCGTTCCAACACCAGAAGTAATTGCATCGTACATGATAGGTGATCCTGATGAAACATGATCAAGCTGCACATCTAAGAGAAAGACTAGCCGTAACGAATCATCCACATCAAGCGAAGACAATTGCGGTTATAAGTGGGAAAGGTGGTGTCGGAAAATCAAATGTTGCCTTGAATTTTTCCATCACACTGTTACAAAACCAAAAAAAGGTGCTGTTAATTGACCTTGATGTTGGTATGGGGAATATAGACATTTTGCTTGGACAACAAACAAATCGAAGTCTTGTTGATATGCTTGCGGAGCAACGAACGATTCATGAGGTAATCCAAAGCGGACCAAATGGCTTGCATTATATTGCTGCTGGCAGCGGGTTGACTGAGCTGTTTATCATGGATGAAGCGAAAATGAATTATTTTCTTCACCAATATCACGAACTAGTTCTTTTGTACGATTATATTATTTTTGATATGGGTGCCGGTGCAACGAGTGAAAGTCTGGCATTTGTACTGGCTGCTGATGAATGTATGGTTGTGACAACCCCTGAGCCGACTGCAATTACGGATGCATATGGCATGATTAAGCATGTTTTAAACAAACAGCAAAAAATGCCGATATATGTAGTAATGAATCGATCATTGACAAACAAACAAGGGGCAAAAGCACTAGCACGTTTTCAGTGTGTGGTGTTCCAGTTTTTGCGAGTAACGATATCCCCAATGGGCGTGTTGCCTGACGATAAAGCCGTTCAAACAGCAGTTATCCGGCAAATTCCATATGTATTGCTGAATGATAAGGCGCCCATTACCACAGCAATGAAACGGCTCACAGCAACGTACCTGGCAAACGATGAACAATGGCAGCAAACCGCGTCCCTTTCGTTTGTACAAAAAATAAAACGATTCATCATGAAGAGGTAACAGACATGAAATCGATTCGTGCTAAAACATTCGTTGCAGTTGGAACATCAACAGGTGGACCAAGAGCACTGGAAAAAATGTTAACTGATCTGCCGCCAAACTTTCAAGCCTCGCTCTTGATTGTACAGCACATGCCGGCAGGGTTTACAAAGTCGTTGGCAGAACGCTTAAATAGGCTGACAAGACTTCATGTGAAAGAGGCTGTTCATGGAGAAGTTATCCATCCATCAACAGCTTATATTGCGCCAGGTAACTTTCATATGAAAATACAAAGGGCAGGTGCTGGATATGTAATCGAATTAACCAAGGAAAAGGAACGAAATGGTCATCGGCCAGCCGTTGATGTGCTGTTTGAGTCGTTAGCCGTACTGGATAACGTAAATAAGATTGCTGTTATACTGACTGGAATGGGACATGATGGCTCCCAAGGAATAATCCAGTTGAAAACGAAAGATGTAAACACAATTGTCATTGCTGAGGCAGAAGCGTCTGCGATTGTATATGGAATGCCAAAAGCAGCTCTAGGTACGAATTTTGTTGATCATATTCGACATTTACATAAAATTGGGGAGACGATAAACGGGCTCGTAAATAGCTCAAGGGGGATGTAATATGGATACGACAGAGTATTTAGATGTGTTTATCGATGAAAGCAGAGAGCATTTGGAATCATTATACCAGCATTTGTTATCTTTAGAGAAAAACCCGTCGGAAAAGGCAATCATTGATGAGATATTTCGGTCAGCACATACGTTAAAAGGGATGTCGGCAACGATGGGATATCACGACTTGGCTAATTTAACCCACAAATTGGAAAATGTATTTGATGGGATTCGTTACGACAAGATTGTGGTACAAACCAAAATGATGGACGTACTATTTGACACGGTTGACCATTTAACTGCAATGGTGGACGACATTGCAGCTGGTGGCAACGGAACAAAGGATATCAGCCATGTTACAGCAAAACTTGATGCCATTGAGGACCCGGATCAGCCGATTGAACAGGACATCGCTCAACATGCCTCTGGTCAGCCGGACAAGGCTCATTCTCCGACAACCGTTACATCGCTCAATGAATTTGAAATATCGATATTAAACGAATCTATGGATCGAGGCTTCACCAACTATGAAATCAAGGTGAAACTTAGAGAGGATTGTCTATTAAAAGGCGCCCGTGTGTTTATGGTGTTTGATGTATTAGAGAAGCTTGGCGAGGTCATCAAGTCAGATCCCGCGGTTAGTGACCTGGAAGAGGAGAATTTTGACTATTCATTTACTGTTCTCTTCATTTCCAACTATCCAAAAGCAGAAATTGAGGCTAATATTTATAAAGTATCCGAAATTGATCATGTCGCTGTACAGTCATTTTCCATTTCAGCCTATAAAGAAGAGATGGAACAACAGCAAACAATCGATCAACAAAAGGAGCAAACACCAGCGGACAAACCTGCTAAAACTGGTCAACAAGAAGGAAAAACACATCACAGTAAAACAATTCGCGTGAATATTGATCGTCTGGATGCGCTGATGAATCTATTTGAAGAATTGGTCATTGATCGTGGCCGGTTAGAGCAAATTTCATTAGATCTAAATCATCAGGAACTAAAGGAAACAGTGGAGCGTATGACACGTGTATCCGGTGATTTGCAGTCGATTATTCTAAAAATACGGATGGTACCGATTGATCAGGTGTTTAATCGGTTCCCGCGGATGATTCGTCAGTTGGCACGTGAATTAAATAAGGATGTGGAAATTAATATTATCGGTGCCGAAACGGAACTTGATCGGACGGTGATAGATGAGATCGGGGATCCATTAGTCCATTTGATTCGAAATGCGATGGATCATGGTATTGAAACCCCTGACGTACGCAGACAAAATGGCAAGCCAAAACAAGGGACAATCAGGCTTGAGGCCTATCATAGCGGGAATCATGTGTTTATTGAAATCTCCGATGATGGAGCTGGGATCAATAAAGAGAGAGTCTTGCATAAAGCAATAACAAACAAGGTTATTACCAAGGAACAGGCGAATTCATTAGCGGATAATCAGGTCTACGATTTAATCCTGGAAAGTGGTTTTTCTACTGCAGAGACCATTTCAGATCTATCAGGGCGTGGTGTGGGACTAGATGTTGTCAAAAATACGATTGAATCGTTAGGTGGGAATATTTCGATCGATTCGTTTGCTGGTAAGGGATCGACATTTTCTATCCAGCTGCCGTTAACATTATCGATTATATCCGTATTGTTAATTGAACTTCAGGAGGAAAAATATGCGATTCCCTTATCCTCAATCATCGAAACAGTGATCATTCACCAGGATAAAATGATGCATGCACATCACAAAAAGGTGATTGACTTTCGTGGAAAGGTTATTCCATTGGTATTCTTAAAGGATATCTTTGCTACCAAAGGAGCCGAGGCATCGGAATATGAATCCATTGTTATCGTTCGTAAAGGCGACAAACTAGCCGGAATCGTTGTGGATACCTTTATCGGTCAACAAGAAATCGTACTGAAATCACTTGGCAATTATTTAACAGATGTATTCGCGATTTCCGGAGCAACGATTCTTGGCGATGGGCAGGTGGCATTAATTGTTGATTGTAATTCCTTGATAAGGTAAATCATAGGTTAGTTGATTTAATAAAGTGAAACTTCATTCAGTGGGGGTTTTCGACGAACAGGACGTGGCGTTCTTAGCCTGCCTTTTCTCCCCCACTGAACGTTAGTTGAACAGAATCGGGCCTTTACGGGCCGTTGACCCCCACCTATCTTTTTTAGTTCCACCTCGAAATCTTGAGGTGGGGGTCTTACTGCCCGTTAAGGCGGGATAACTATAACAAGTGATACATGATGGAGGGATCATGATGAAAAATGAACAGGGCATCGATAGAAAAGTGATCGTATTTCAACTGAAAGATGAAGAATATGCTGTACCAGTCAATCAAGTTGGATCGATTGAGCGGTTTCAATCGATTACACGAGTTCCGCAAACAGCAGATTTTGTAAAGGGGGTTATCAACATGCGTGGGGTGGTTACCCCAATCATTGATTTAAGGACACGGTTTGGTATGGAAGCAACCGAGCATGATGATACGTCTAGAATAATCATTGTAAATATGGATGACGTCGAAGTAGGGCTAATTGTTGATGCCGCGAATGATGTCATTGATATTCCGGAAAACGCGATCGAACCCGCACCAGAAGTGGTAGGAACCGTTGATGTCGATTATATCGAAGGGGTTGCCAAATTGGAAAATCGATTATTGATCCTGCTTAATTTGCAAAAAGTGCTGGCTAAAAATGAGATCGATCAACTGAAGACGGTGGAAGGATAGGAAGATATATGAAATTCATCAATCAAATGTCCAATATGCAGATGGATGTTTTACGTGAAATCGGAAATATTGGTGCCGGCAATGCTGCCACATCGATGGCAACGTTACTCAATAAAAAGATCGATATGCAAGTTCCGTTAGTCAAAATTGTTGAGTTTGATGAAGTGATGGATTTGATTGGCGGTCCTGAAGAACTAATTGTGGCAATTTATATTCGTATTCAAGGGGAAGCACCAGGGACCGTATATTTTATTTTATCCAAAGATGAAGCAGAATTCTTGGTTAGGGAAATAACAGCTGATAATGCATTTAGCCTGACCAGTAATCAAGCACCAAATGAGCTGGCTATTTCAGCGCTGCATGAAGCAGGGAATATCTTGGCTGGTTCCTATCTTTCTGCGTTATCAGACTTTACCAATATTAATATGCAGCCCTCTGTGCCGTCTTTGAGTGTGGATATGGCGGGGGCGATTCTGACAGTTGGTTTGCTTGAATTATCACAGGTAACCGATTACGCTATCATCATCGATACAACTATAAAAGAACAAGCATCAATGAACGGAATACACGGTCATTTTTTACTGCTTCCAGATCCGGATTCATTTGCCAAGATATTTACCAGTTTAGGAATTGATGATGATGCATGATATCCAAACTGTTATCAAAGTTGGGATAGCCGACTTAAACATGGTAGAAGCACCGAACATCATACGTACATCAGGTCTCGGATCCTGTGTTGGTGTGGTGCTTTATGATCTATCAAGACAGCTGGGAGGTCTTGCACATATCATGCTGCCGGATTCTAATTTGGCTAAAAAAAGAACGAATGACTATAAATATGCTGATACTGCATTGGATATCCTTGTTGCCAGGATGTGTATGAATAGTGCCAGGAAGTGCGCGTTACAGGCCAAGCTTGCAGGTGGGGCCCAGATGTTTCAATTTGCATCCTCATCAGATATTATGCGTATTGGTCCACGAAATGTAGAGGCTGTTGAGAAAAAACTTCACGAACACCGAATTCCAATTATGGCAGCAGATACGGGTGGAAATTGTGGGAGAACCATTGAATTTAATCCGGCAACGGGGAAACTGAAGATTCGTACAGTAAATCAAGGGGAAACGTACATTTAAGGCAATGCAGGGGGGGTGAGGTATAGATGGTGATAACGAACAAATCTCCTCAAGAACAACAAATATGGGATCAATGGGTAAAACACCATGATCATGATGCTGCAAATGCATTAATCCAGCATTATATGTATCTAGTAACCTTCCATGTTGAACGAATAGCCAGTCATTTACCGACGAGTGTGAGCAAGGATGATATTAAAAGTTTTGGTCTGATTGGTTTATTTGATGCGATAAAAAAGTTTGATCCTAATCGGGACCTGAAGTTTGACACGTATGCATCATTTCGAGTCCGCGGTGCGATTATTGATGGTTTAAGGAGAGAAGACTGGCTTCCCAGATCTATTCGCGATAAAACAAAACGAATCGAAAAAGTTTCAAGAGAACTTGAACAACACTTACAGCGCTCACCAAGTTCACAGGAAATCGCCGATAGATTAGGCATTGACGCAAAGGAAGTAGAAACATTGGTTCGTGATACACTGTTTGCC
Source organism: Lentibacillus songyuanensis (assembly GCF_039548255.1). Lineage (NCBI taxonomy): Bacteria > Bacillati > Bacillota > Bacilli > Caryophanales > Bacillaceae > Lentibacillus > Lentibacillus songyuanensis. The sequence continues at coordinate 25,933 of NZ_JBCLVH010000002.1, read as the reverse complement.
AATATTTTATCGATTGAAGAGAACCCAAATGATTCGTCAAGTGATCATAAAGAGGGAATTGGGTACATCATACCTGATGAAATGTCGGTCATACCGGATGAACAAATCGTGCAATCAGAACTTTATGGTGAACTGGCTAAGGGCATTCAATCATTAAATGAAAAAGAGCAGTTGGTAATTAGCTTATTTTATCACAAGGAATTAACACTAACCGAGATTGGAGAGGTCTTGGGATTAACAACCTCAAGAATCTCGCAGATACATCGAAAATCGATATTTAAGTTACGCAACACATTGCAAAAGATTCATGCATAATTATAGAATGTTTTTAATCGAATAAACTCGCATATAACGAAATAATGATTCGCCCATTCTAATAATGGCAGGATGTGATGCATGTGAGTTGGAAATCTGTTGAAATGCAAGTGGCACTTCCACGAACAGTTGATGCAGGGAAAATACAAGAGCAAATGCACAAACAACCACAGCATGTACAGGAATCTGCTGCAGTAATCGGACAAAAGCAGATTGATCAAAAACGAAAACAAGTAAATAAATTTGAGAAATCAGGGAAAAGCAAACGATACGCAGACCCGTCTGAAACGAAACCGATGGATTCGCAACATACAAAAGATGAAGATCATCCCTATTTAGGGACGAATATTGACTTTTCTGGATAGAAGGGATTTCTTTGACAATAGCTTTATTATTGCTTATTAGTTTTATATTGCATATTATTACATTAACCGCCATCTACCAGCTTGTGAAGCAAATAAACGCCATAAAACAAAATAGTACAGACGATATTCTGGAGCTTATGGAAACCTATTTGGAAGAAATAAAGGAAGAAAACCGTTTGTTAGAAGCAAAGCTTACCCACACCCATGCTAAGGAATATACGGTGCAATCGGAGACGGAAAATACATCAGGAACCGGGATGTTGAAAGAGGACAATCCATTACCGGACTGGACATCTGATCCGAAGATAACGGATACCTTTGAAACGTCCTTGCAATCAAGGGTTCTTCAACTTCATGAAGAAGGACTATCGCTAGACAAAATTGCCAGTCAACTTCATTGTGGGAAAACAGAAGTGGAACTGATCATAAAATTACATGCAAAAAACGACAATAACACTTGATTGCTTGGATGCCATATGATATATTTATTTTTGGTGTAAATACTACGTTGAAAATTACGTAGGCATGTTTATCACACACGTTTGCTGATTTGCAAAAGGGGTGCCGTAACGGAAATCACGGTCCTTGTGCAAAAATGATGTAAACGGAGGAATAAAACCAATAGGAGGAATTTATCATGTCAGTAATTTCTATGAAGCAATTACTTGAAGCTGGTGTACACTTTGGACATCAGACACGCCGTTGGAACCCTAAGATGAAAAAATACATCTTTACCGAGCGTAACGGCATTTATATCATTGACCTGCAAAAAACAGTGAAAAAGGTTGATGAAGCGTACAAATATGTAAAAGATATTGTTGCCGATGGTGGAACGATTCTTTTCGTTGGAACAAAAAAACAAGCACAGGATTCTGTTCGTGATGAAGCAACACGTTCAGGAATGTACTATGTTAACCAGCGCTGGTTAGGAGGTACGTTAACAAACTTCCAAACAATCCGTAAACGTATCAATCGTTTGAAAGACATTGAACGTATGGAAGAAGATGGAACATTCGATGTGCTTCCTAAAAAAGAAGTTGTTGGGCTATTAAAAGAAAAAGATCGTCTTGTGAAATTTTTAGGCGGTATTAAAGAAATGAACAAGCTTCCCGATGCAATGTTTGTCATTGATCCACGTAAGGAGCGCATTGCTATCGCTGAAGCACATAAATTAAACATTCCAATCATCGGTATTGTGGATACGAACTGTGATCCCGATGAAATCGATTATGTTATCCCAGCCAATGATGATGCAATCCGCGCAGTTAAATTGTTGACTTCAAAAATGGCTGATGCCATCCTTGAAGTAAAACAAGGTGAAGAAGTGGAAGAAGTTGGCGAAGTAATTACAGAAGAACCGGTTAAAGTAGAAGAAACTGCTGACGCAACCGAAGAGTAATTTTTAAAAGGATGGGTGATAAGAGGATAAGCCTTTTATCACCTTTTTTAAACACAAAGGCGAAAAGCGCTGCTGGGCGTTGGATCCGGACGAGGCTTGTTCTCGTATAAACTTTAGGATTTCCCAGGCTTAAAAAAATAGGAGGAAATAAACATGGCAATTTCTGCAAAAATGGTAAAAGAACTTCGTGAAAAAACGGGAGCAGGTATGATGGATTGCAAAAAGGCACTCCAGGAAACAGATGGCGATATGGAAAAAGCGATTGATTATTTGCGTGAGAAAGGAATTTCAAAGGCTGCAAAAAAAGCCGATCGAATTGCTGCGGAAGGTTCCACATATATTGAGGTTGAAGGGAACACGGCGGTGCTTTTAGAGGTGAATTGTGAAACAGACTTTGTAACCAAAAATGATCAGTTTAAACAATTATTGTCTGAATTAGGAAAACACATTGTTCAAACAAAACCGGCGACAGTTGAAGAAGCATTGCAACAACAATTACATGGCGAAGGGGATACAGTGGAAACTTACATCAAATCTGTTATCGCAAAAATCGGTGAAAAAATTTCCCTGCGTCGCTTCACTGTTATGGACAAAACGAATAATGATGTATTTGGTGCTTACCTTCATATGGGAGGCCGCATTGGTGTTCTATCCTTATTGGAAGGTACGACTGATGAAACATTGGCAAAGGACATTGCGATGCATGCAGCTGCAGTAAACCCACGCTATGTTTCCCGTGATGATGTGGCAAAAGAAGATGTCGATCATGAACGTGAAGTGTTAAAGTCTCAAGCGCTAAATGAGGGTAAACCGGAAAAAATCGTCGAAAAAATGGTAGAAGGCCGCTTAGGTAAGTTCTTCGAGGAAATTTGTTTGTTAGAACAAGATTTTGTCAAAGACCCTGATCAGAAAGTTAAAAAATATGTCGCTGATAAAGGTGCGACAGTTAAAGCGTTTGTTCGTTATGAAGTTGGCGAAGGAATGGAAAAACGAGAAGAGAACTTTGCTGAAGAAGTAATGAGTCAAATGAAAAAATAATCGCCTTCGGACTTATTTTTGTCCCTAGGGGAGATAGTACTTCTTAAGTGAATGTAGGGGACACAGCCGTTGTTCCCTCTTTCCTTATTATGATTTTTTGGCAAACTATATAAATTTCCATGGAGGTTACTATGACAACAGCACGTTACCGTAGAATAGTGTTAAAATTAAGCGGTGAAGCATTAAGCGGACAACAGGGTTATGGAATTGAACCGGCGGTGATTCAATCTGTAGCATCACAAGTGAAAGAAGTAGCCGAATTAGGCGTAGAGATCGCCATCGTTGTCGGAGGGGGAAATATTTGGCGTGGCAAAGTAGGCAGTGAAATGGGAATGGATCGTGCTACTGCTGACTATATGGGAATGCTTGCAACCATTATGAATTCTCTCGCCCTACAGGACAGCCTGGAAAATATAGGGATACCAACGCGTGTGCAAACATCCATTGAAATGCGACAGGTGGCAGAACCCTACATACGTCGAAAAGCTATTCGCCATTTAGAGAAAAAACGTGTTGTGATTTTTGCAGCAGGAACCGGAAATCCGTACTTTTCTACCGATACAACTGCTGCCTTACGAGCTGCTGAAATTGAAGCAGAAGTTATTTTAATGGCTAAAAATAATGTGGACGGCGTGTATACCGATGATCCGAAAATCAATAAGGATGCCGAAAAATATGAAATTCTCTCCTATCTGGAAATGTTAAATGCTGGATTAGGAGTAATGGATTCAACCGCATCATCGCTATGTATGGATAACGATATTCCATTGATTGTCTTTTCGATCACAGATGAAGGAAACATCAAACGGGTGGTTCTTGGTGAAACCATTGGTACAACAATAAGGGGGAAATAAATTATGTCAGACGCTATTCTAAAGCAAATGCAAGATAAAATGGAACAAGCTATTCAAGCTTTTTCGAAAAATTTAGCTACGGTACGCGCCGGTCGTGCAAACCCGTCTTTATTGAATAGTATTTATGTTGATTATTATGGCGCATCAACGCCACTGAATCAATTAGCAACCATTTCTGCACCAGAAGCTCGGCTGCTGGTTGTTTCACCATTTGATAAATCTTCCGTTGGCGATGTGGAAAAGGCAATTCAAAAAGCCGATCTTGGGTTGTCCCCATCGAATGACGGCCAGGTCATCCGCATTAATATTCCTGCGCTAACGGAAGAACGGCGTAAAGAATTGGTCAAAGTTGTCGGAAAGTATCTGGAAGAAGCGCGTGTACAAGTAAGAAATATTCGTCGTGATGCGAATGATCAATTAAAAAAAGCGGAAAAGAATGGTGACCTGACTGAGGACGAACTCCGCAGTGAGCAGGATAACGTGCAAAAAGAAACCGATAATCATATTGCACAATTAGATCAACTCGCTAAAAACAAAGAAGAAGAAATCATGGAAGTTTAAAGCTGATTATTTATTGGTTAATGGCTGGTGTGAATATGTACGCATCGTTCACACATGATGATAATAAAAAGCCTTGCCCTCTTGTTTAAGGGGGCTTTTGCTTTTAGCAAGAAATTACGGCAATTTCGTTATCGAACACGCTTTGGCCGTTTGCATTTCGTCGTTGTTTGAGCAGAATTTGCTTGATGATCTATTATGTTTGCAGGCATGAAAAACACTGTATACTTGCTAACTATCTGTTGCTAAAAACCTCGAAATTATAATCCAATTTATTCCCGCTTTTAAACATACGAATAAAATTCATGATATAATAAGGTGCGACTTGCGAATGAGTTACATAACGAACCATCAAGTCATATAATTCTTTTTTCCTTCATATTGATTATAGTTGAAAGGATTGTATAAGATAATCAACATACTCGGAGGACAAAACATGTCACTGAAACTTCCTTTTTTTAAAAATAAACAAATCGATACAAATGAATTAGAAATAAGTGAACAAGACAATATTCCAAAACATGTTGCCATTATTATGGATGGAAATGGACGATGGGCGAAAAAGCGCGGCCTCCCCCGAATAGCTGGTCATAAAGAAGGGATGAATGTCGTCAAAGAAATTGTAAAAACAGCTAGTGCATGTCACGTGGAAATATTGACACTTTATGCTTTTTCAACGGAGAATTGGAAACGTCCTAAACCAGAAGTTGAGTTTTTAATGAAACTGCCTAAGGAATTCTTGCATATTTATTTACCGGAATTAATGGAAAATAACGTTCGAATCGACACGATTGGTAATTTTGATGGTTTGCCGAACCATACAAAAGAGGCGATCCAATATGCTAAGAAGAAAACGAGAAATAATAATGGATTATTATTAAATTTTGCCTTAAACTATGGAAGTAGATACGAAATTATGCAAGCTATTAAGGAAATTATGACGGATATTGACGGTAAGAAATTGTCGTTTGATGCACTTGATGAACAGACATTTTCCGAATATCTGTACACAACCGGGTTGACAGATCCCGATTTATTAATCCGAACAAGCGGGGAGCAACGATTAAGTAACTTTTTACTTTGGCAGGTAGCTTATTCGGAGTTCTGGTTTACCGATGTCCTTTGGCCAGACTTTAATGAAGAAATATTTCGAAAGGCTCTCCATGACTATCAACAGCGTAAACGGCGCTATGGAGGTATATAGGTGTTGATGAGAAAATGAAACAGCGAATTTTGACAGCAATTGTTGCATTGATTGTATTTGTACCATTTGTATTATATGGTAACTTGCCGTTTACTTTATTGGTATATTTATTAGCAGCTATTGGCATCTGGGAGCTAATGAAAATGCGAAAAATAAAAGGCAAGCTAGTTCCCGCACTTTTTGCTATCCTTTATGTATGGATAATATTAGCAGACTTCATTACTGGAGATATGGAATTTTTTGGCTTAACGAAGTCCGAGTTAACGATCATATTCATAATCGTATTATTAACATATATTGTATTCGTCAAGAATAAGTTTAATTTTGATGATGCAGCATTTATGTTACTGTCAGCCTGTTATGTTGGAATGGGTTTTTATTTCTTAATTGCAGCTAGGGAAAATGGCTTGGATTATATTTTCTATGTATTGTTTGTGATTTGGGCTACGGATACAGGTGCTTATTTTGTTGGCCGAGCATTGGGTAAACATAAATTATGGCCGAAAATAAGTCCGAATAAAACCATTGAAGGAGCAATCGGCGGTATTATTCTTGCGTGTGTAGTAGGCATTATTTTTCAACTTGTTCATCCGTTCCCTTATTCTTTGGCAATCATGGTGGGAATTACGATCCTTGTTTCAGCCTTTGGGCAAATTGGTGACCTGGTTGAATCAGCGTACAAGCGGCATTATGATGTGAAAGACTCCGGTAATATCCTGCCGGGCCATGGAGGGATCCTAGATCGGTTGGATAGTTTGTTGTTTGTTTTACCAATTCTATATTTGCTTGGTTTTATTTCATTCGCTTGAAAAGCATGAATGAATTGAATTGGTACTGCTAACAGCGTAAAATAAACGATAGCTTCATCTTTAGTACTGAAGAAAATACCATCACCGAAATTTTACGACTGAAAAATGGACAGGTAAGAGCAACAGTTATGAAAAGACGTTTTACTCTAATAAAGGAAGGTGCCTCTTTTGACGACAGTTATTGCGTTTATTTTAATGTTTGGATTGCTTGTTTTCATTCACGAGTTTGGCCATTTGATTTTTGCAAAACGAGCTGGAATGCTGGCGCGCGAATTTGCGATTGGTTTTGGACCAAAGATATTTTCGTTTATCAAGAATGAAACGGTTTATACGATCCGGTTACTGCCGGTTGGTGGCTATGTCCGTGTGGCTGGCGATGATCCGGAAATGGTTGAATTAAAGCCTGGACACCATATTGGCCTTGAGTTTAATGATTTAGGAAAAGTTAATAAAATTATCGTTAATAATAAATCCAAACATCCAAACGCACGAGTGATTGAGGTGGAATATGCTGATCTTGATCACAAATTGCTGATTGAGGGGTATGAATTAGATGATGAAGACCATAAATTGCAATTCTCGGTTGATGAGAAAGCATTTATGGTTGTCGATGAAAAAGAAACGCAAATTGCACCATATGATCGTCAGTTCGCCTCTAAAAGTGCAGGGAAACGAGCTATGCAGTTGTTTGCAGGGCCAATGATGAACTTTCTATTGGCGATGGTGATATTCGTTATTCTTGGCATGATTCAGGGAGTGCCGACGGATAGGGCAATTATTGATGATGCACAGCCGGGTTCTCCTGCAGCAGAAGCAGGATTTCAGCATGGAGATGAAATCGTACAAATTGATGGCAAGACTATTACAACATGGGAAGCCTTTACGAAGATTGTCCAGGATCATCCGGAAGAAGAATTAAGTATGAAGGTTAAACGGACAAATGGGGAGACAGATGACATTACGGTAACACCGGCTAAACAGGAAGCCCAAGGAGTCACATTTGGACAATTGGGCGTTACCCATATGTTTGAGAAATCGTTTTTGGGCACATTCAAATATGGTTTTATGGAAACCTATCATACGACCAAAATGATAGTGACGAATTTGGTTATGCTGATCACCGGTCAATTATCCTTTGACATGATATCTGGTCCAGTTGGTATTTATGACGTGACCAATCAGGCAGTACAAACCGGTTTCAATACCTTTTTAATGTGGACGGCAATGCTTAGTGTGAACCTTGGAATCGTCAATTTAGTCCCACTTCCGGCACTTGATGGTGGGCGCCTGTTGTTTGTTGGAATTGAAGCGGTTCGTGGGAAGCCGATTGACCCGCAAAAAGAAGGAATTGTCCATTTTATCGGTTTTGCATTACTGATGTTATTAATGATCGTTGTCACTTGGAATGATATCCAACGATTATTTTTATAAAAAGGCTTAAACATCGGGAACCCTTGGCTTTGGTCAAGGGTTCCCGAGTATAATTGGAATAGGTGATTTTACGATACGGGAGAGTTGTGCGATGGCTATTACGAGCATTGAGAAAATGAATGTATTATTAACCCAGCTTGATATGCCTGCTGAATATATGGAACATTTCCAGGATAGTGAGTTAGTTCGTCTGGAGGTTTATAAAAAAACACAAACTTGGCATTTTCATATTAAAATCAGCCATATTTTGCCGCAGCAAGTATATCATCTATTATTTGCTAAATTACAGGATTCATTTAAGCAAATTGCTAAGGTGGATTTGACATTAACGACGGTCGATAAACAGTGTGATGAACAGACGATATGTGATTATTGGCAGAGTTTTATCCAATCACGTACTAATCTGTCTCCAGCCTATAAGGACCTGGTACATAACCAAACCCCAAAAGTTAATAATAATAATCTTATGTTAACTGCGAGGAATGAAGCGGAGGCTAACGCTCTTAAACGGCGACTGGAAGAAGAGTTTCGAGTCTATTGTAAAAAAATCGGTGCTGTTGCTTATACACTTGTCATAAATGTTAAGACAGAGGAATTAGAAATAAAGAAATTCCGGGAACAAAAAGCACTGGAAGATCAGCAAATTATTTTAAAAACGGTCCAGGAGAAAGAAAAGCGAGAACAACATAAAGTGGATGAAGAAACCAATCAACCATTTGCACTCGGGTATAGCATTAAGGATGATCCGTTACCGATGGAAGAGATCTTGGAAGAAGAGCGTCGGGTTACGGTTCAGGGCTATGTATTTGCTTCAGAGGTCCGTAAATTGCGTTCTGGAAGAAGCTTATTGATTGCGAAGGCGACGGATTACACCGATTCCTTGCAAATCAAAATGTTTTCCAAAGGTGATGATGATGCGCGAGTCTTTGAACAGTTGAAAAAGGGAATGTGGATCAAGGCAAGAGGTAGCATCCAAACGGACATGTATACAAATGAGTTAGCGATGATGGCCAATGACATGCATGAAGTGCAAGTAGAAACACGAAAAGACACCGCTTCCGAGGGTGAAAAACGGGTAGAATTACATGCCCACACTACCATGAGTCAGATGGATGCCGTAGTTTCGCCGGGGCGTTTAGTAGAGCAAGCAGCCAAATGGGGCCATAAAGCGGTAACGATTACCGACCATGCAGGAGTACAAGGCTTTCCTGAAGCACAAGCAGCTGGAAAGAAGCATGGTATCAAGGTGTTATATGGTGTGGAAGCCAATTTGGTCGATGATGGGGTGCCGATTGCTTATAATGAACAAGACAGAGATCTGGCAAATGGAACATATGTGGTATTTGACGTGGAGACAACCGGCCTTTCTGCTGTTTATGATACGATTATCGAGCTAGCGGCAGTAAAGATCCATCAAGGCGAAATTGTGGATCGGTTTGAATCATTCGCCAACCCACATCATCCCTTATCCCAAACAACCACTGATTTAACCGGGATTACCGATGAGATGGTGGAAAAAGCCCCGGAAATTGGCGATGTGTTGAAGGATTTTTACACCTGGTGTAAGGATGACATTCTTGTAGCCCACAATGCAAGTTTTGATATTGGCTTTTTGAACGCGGGTTATAAGCGGATTGATTATCCAAAAGTGGTTAGTCCTGTAGTCGATACCCTGGAGCTTGCCCGGTTTTTGTATCCGGAATTGAAGAATCATCGGTTAAACACGATGTGTAAACGTTTGGATATTGAATTAACACAGCATCACCGAGCAATCTATGATGCGGAGGCTACTGGTTATTTACTATGGAAACTCATCCAGCAATTATTGGAAAAAGAGATTACCAATCATGCACATTTAAATAATCATATGGGTGAAGGAAATGCATACCAGCGTTCCCGTCCATTTCATTGTACATTGCTTGCCCAAAATCAGGAAGGCTTAAAAAACATCTATAAAATCGTTTCTCTCGCACATGTGGATTATTTTTATCGGGTTCCCCGGGTTCCACGCTCAAAATTACAAAAGCTTCGTAATGGTATTTTAGTAGGGACCGCCTGTGATAAAGGTGAGGTATTTGAAACGATGATGCAAAAATCAGCCGAGGAAGCGGAAAAAGTAGCGGAATTCTATGATTATATCGAAGTACAACCACCAAGCAATTATGCCCATCTGGCAGAGAAAGAATTGGTGCAAAACGAAGCACAAGTGTTGGATATTATTAAAAAATTGGTAGATTTAGGGAAACGGATGAATAAACCGGTTGTAGCTACCGGAAACACCCATTATATTGATGAGCAGGACAAATTATATCGGCAAATATTAATCGCATCGCAAGCCGGTAATCCGCTGAATCGTCAAACGCTGCCTGATACACCATTTCGGACGACCACCGAAATGCTTGATTGTTTTCAGTTTTTAGGAAAAGAAACTGCCAAAGAGATCGTTGTAACGAATACTCAGCAGCTTGCCGATGAAATAGACGAGATTTCCCCTGTCAAGGATGGATTGTTTACACCCACCATTGAAGGTGCAGAAGAGGAGATGCGGACGCTTTGTTACACACGTGCGGAATATATTTATGGCAATCCGATCCCGGATATCGTGACTGAGCGGCTGGAAAAAGAATTAAGCAGTATCATTGGTCACGGCTTTGCGGTTATTTATTTAATTTCTCATAAGCTAGTGAAGAAGTCGCTGGATGATGGTTACCTTGTTGGATCAAGAGGATCAGTGGGGTCATCGTTAGTAGCGACGATGTCGGAAATAACTGAGGTTAATCCATTGCCGCCGCATTATGTTTGCATGCAGTGTCACTATCACGAATTCATTACCGACGGATCGGTCGGCAGCGGATATGATTTACCGGATAAGCAATGCCCGAATTGTGGTACCTCCTTAACAAAGGATGGCCAGGATATACCGTTTGAAACCTTTCTTGGCTTTAAAGGGGACAAGGTGCCGGATATCGATTTAAACTTTTCCGGTGATTACCAGCCAAGGGCGCACAATTATACCAAGGTATTGTTTGGGGAAGACAAAGTCTATCGAGCAGGAACGATTGGGACCATCGCAGAAAAAACGGCATACGGCTATGTAAAAGGGTATGCCTCAGATAAATCACTCGTGTATAAAAATGCGGAGGTGGACCGGCTTGTTCAAGGATGCACTGGAGTAAAACGGACAACCGGTCAGCATCCGGGGGGGATCATTGTTGTTCCCGATGATAAGGAGATCTATGATTTCACGCCGATTCAATTTCCGGCAGATGATCGGAACAGCGAGTGGCGAACCACACATTTTGATTTTCACTCGATACACGATAATTTGCTGAAATTGGATATTCTTGGTCACGATGATCCGACCGTTATCCGTATGCTTCAGGATTTAAGCGGTATTGATCCAAAGACTGTTCCGACTAATGATGCCGAAGTCATGAAGATATTTTCTGGACCGGAGCCATTAGGGGTAACGGCTGACCAAATTAACTGCAAGACGGGTACATTGGGTGTGCCGGAATTTGGGACCAAATTTGTCCGTCAAATGCTGGAGGATACCAAACCGACTACGTTTGCTGAATTGTTGATTATTTCCGGTCTTTCACATGGAACCGACGTATGGTTAGGAAATGCCCAAGAACTGATTAATGATGGTATCTGTCAGCTGCCTGATGTGATTGGTTGCCGGGATGATATTATGGTTTATTTGATGCACAAGGGATTGGAAGCGTCCCTGGCGTTTAAAATAATGGAGTTTGTGCGAAAGGGTAAAGGACTGCAGGATGAATGGATCGAGGAAATGAAGAAGCATGATGTACCGGACTGGTATATCGAATCATGTAAAAAAATCAAATATATGTTTCCAAAAGCACACGCGGCGGCTTATGTATTGATGGCCCTTCGTATTGCTTATTTTAAAGTTCATCATCCTATTCTCTTTTACGCTGCTTACTTTACGGTCAGAGCGGGCGATTTCGAACTGGATACCATGATCAAAGGGACAACTGCTATAAAATCGCGAATCGAAGCCATCGTAGCTAAAGGAAATGATGCACCGCCAAAAGAAAAAAGTTTGCTGACGGTATTGGAACTCTCTCTTGAGATGTGCGCGCGAGGCTTTTCATTTGAAAAGGTGGATTTGTACAAGTCAAGTGCGACTGATTTTATCGTTAATGGCAATTCCCTTATTCCGCCATTTAATGCGGTTGATGGTTTAGGAACAAATGCGGCGTTGAATATTGTTAAGGCACGTGAAGAAGGTGAATTTCTTTCTAAAGAAGATCTTCGGGAACGCAGTAAGATCTCAAAAACCGTCCTGGAATATTTGGATAACCATGGTTGTTTAGAAGGAATGGCAGAGAAAAACCAGTTATCATTGTTTTAGAGAAAAGGCGACGGGTATAATTCGTTCCGTGTACTCGTCGTTTTTAATTCTGTTCCACTACTAGAGACATGATTCAGCATTTTTCTATGATACTTTCCCAACAAACATGTCCATAAAGGCTCTAAGTACACACGCGAGCCTTGCAAGATTTTTTCTCTTATGATATAGTTTTTATTGGTAAGTAATACGAACGGTTAAAAGAGTGGGGTTTCCCACTCTTTCTTCTTACTTCAACATTTCTTTTACGTCAAACCTCTCCCTTGCCACATCATCCGGCAGGGGTTTTATATTGAGAAGTGCAAAAAGCACTCGTTTGTAAAAGGAAGTCCATTAGGTGCGGTGGTACAGATGCCAGGTAGAATCGTTTAATGGTTGAAGCTGTTCGTTGGATACGTGCTACTCGTCGTTTTACGTAATCAAACGGCAATTTTAAATGAAATGAAGATGAATGCTAATAATAAGGTAACTGGAGGACGCCATGAAGGAGGATATGAGCTTTGAGTTCACAGGTAATAAAAACAACTGAAGAGTTACTTCAGCCGATTTTACAAGAAAATAACCTTGAATTAGTTGACATTGAATATGTAAAAGAAGGTAAAAACTGGTTTTTACGTGTGTATATCGATAAGGAAGGCGGCGTCGATATTATGGAATGTGGGCGTGTGTCCGAACAATTAAGCGAGGAACTGGATAAACTTGATCCTATTAAAGCGCCTTATTTCCTTGAGGTATCCTCGCCTGGTGCGGAACGGCCGTTGAAAACCGAGAAAGATTTCCTGAAATATGTGAACAATAATGTTTATGTGAAGCTTTACGAACCAATTGACGGTGAAAAAGAATATCAAGGGTTGTTAACAGCGTTTGCCGACAACATTGCAACGATTGAGTATAAGATCAAAACCCAAAAAAAGCAAGTGGAAATACCGTACAATAAAATAGCGAAGGCAAGACTTGCTGTAACGCTATAAAAGGGGGAGAAGACGTGAAAAGTCAGTTGTTTGACGCGATTGATTATTTAGAAAAAGAAAAAGGTATCGATAAAGGCATATTGTTGGAAGCTTTGGAAGCGGCATTGATTTCTGCCTATAAGAAAAACTTCAAATCTGCAACAAATGTCCGAGTTGACCTTGATGAAGATGCAGGTACAATGCGTGTGTTTGCCAGAAAAACAGTTGTTGACGAAGTAGAAGATTCCCAGCAGGAGATCTCGTTGGAAGAAGCAAAAGCGATCAACCAAAATTATGAGCCCGAGGATGTTATTGAAGTAGAAGTAACTCCAAAGGATTTTGGTCGAATCGCGGCCCAGGCTGCAAAGCAAGTGGTGACGCAACGAATTCGTGAAGCTGAACGGGGCGTTATTTTCAGCGAATATGCAGATCGGGAAGAGGATGTCATGACAGGGATCATTCAGCGGATGGATCCTCGCTTTATCTATGTCAACCTTGGCAAAATTGAAGCGAAGTTGTCCGAACAGGAGCAAATGGCTGCTGATGATTATCAAATTCACGATCGGTTAAAAGTATATGTAACAAAGGTTGAAAATACCAGTAAAGGACCGCAAATTTATGTATCACGGTCCCATCCAGGGCTGTTGAAGCGCTTATTTGAAATGGAAGTACCGGAAATTTATGACGGTACGGTAGAGATTAAGTCGGTTTCTCGTGAAGCTGGGGATCGTTCCAAAATCTCGGTCTATGCAGAGGATCCTGAAATTGATCCGGTTGGCTCGTGTGTGGGACAAAAAGGACAACGTGTTCAAGCAATTGTTAATGAGCTAAAAGGCGAAAAAATTGATATCGTGGAATGGTCAGAAGATCCTAAAGTCTATGTTTCCAACGCCTTAAGTCCGTCTAAAGTAGTTGATGTACTTGTTGATGAGGATGATAAGGCAACAACCGTAATCGTACCGGATTATCAGCTATCATTAGCGATTGGAAAACGCGGGCAAAATGCGAGATTAGCCGCCAAATTGACCGGTTGGAAAATTGACATTAAAAGTGAAACCCAAGCAATAGAAGAAGGATTAATAGTTGATGATCATTTCACAATTGCGGATGAAGAAGATGATACCTATTCCGACAATGTTGACGATTTGTTTGAATAAGGAGGCAATCTGATGGCACAAAAAAGAAAAATTCCACAGCGGAAATGTATTGTAACAAATGAAATGCGCCCTAAAAAGGAATTAATTCGGATTGTCCGAACAAAAGAGGGCGAGGTTTTTGTGGATGAAACTGGTAAGAAAAACGGACGGGGTGCCTATTTGTCACGAGATAGAAGTGTCATCGACCAGGCAGAAAAAACAAATGCGCTAAGCCGCCAGTTTAATGGTGAAGTTGGACCGGAAATCTATGAAGAACTAAGAAAGATCGTTGATGGTAACGTATAATGCAGAAGAGTAATTATCTGAATATGATCGGCTTAGCATACCGGGCACGGAAATGTTCTTTAGGTGAAGAAACAATCGTCAAGGATATTCAGCAAGGGCGCGCTAAACTGATTCTTCTGGCAAGTGATATAGGTCCACAAACAAGGAAAAAGATAACAGATAAATGTAAAACGTACAATATTCCTTTTCGAATCGTTGATGATCGACATACTCTGTCACATGCGATTGGAAAGACACAGAGAGTAGCAGTTGCTATTTTAGATGCAGGATTTGCCGCTAAGATTAAATCGCTGCTCGGGTAAATAAATTCGGGGGTGAACGTATGACAAAAATGCGTGTATATGAATATGCCAAGAAAAATAATATAACAAGTAAAGATGTAATTGAACATTTAAAAAAACTAAATGTAGAAGTTTCCAACCATATGTCAACCATTTCAGATGATGTGATTTCGAAACTGGATGCACAATTTCAGAAGAAAGCAGCACCAGGTCAAAAGAATTTAAAAAATAAGAATCCTAAGCCAAATGGACAACCCAAAAAACAATCAAGTCATTCATCTAATCAAACCAAGGATGTGAAAAAAAAGCCGGCTGGAAATCAGCGATATAAAGGCGGAAATGTACAACAAAATTCTGCGCAATCAAGGCCGAAAAAGAATAATCAACAGCAAATGAAACAACAAAAGGGCAAAAATCAAAAGCGTAACCACAAGCCTGTGCAAAGTCCCAAACAGCCTGTTGTAAAGGAAACTCCGAAAGAAATTAAATACAGCGGAACACTAACGGTAAGTGAATTAGCGGAAAAACTGAATAAAGAGTCTTCCGAAGTAATTAAAAAGCTAATGTTCCTTGGTGTTATGGCAACCAAAAACCAAGATCTAGATGATGAAGCGGTAGAGTTGATTTGTGATGAATTTAATGTGGCGGTAGAGAAAGAAATCATTTTAGAAGATACCGATTTTGATAAATATCGGGAAGAAGACGATAAGAAAGATCTGATTGAGCGTCCAGCAGTAGTGACGATCATGGGTCATGTTGATCATGGGAAAACCACATTACTCGATTCGATTCGCCATACCAAGGTAACTGCAGGTGAAGCAGGGGGAATTACGCAGCATATTGGAGCTTATCAGGTTGAGAATAAAGGCAAGAAAATTACGTTCCTTGATACACCAGGTCACGCTGCATTTACAAGTATGCGTTCAAGGGGGGCCCAGGTTACGGATATCGCGATTTTGGTAGTTGCTGCTGATGATGGCGTGATGCCACAAACCGTCGAGGCAATCAACCATGCAAAAGCTGCAGAGGTACCAATCATCGTTGCCGTTAACAAAATCGATAAAGAAGGTGCCAATCCTGATCGGGTGATGCAGGAATTAACGGAATACGAATTAATCCCTGAGGACTGGGGTGGCGAGACAATTTTTGTTCAGCTTTCTGCCAAGAAACAAGAAGGCATCGATGATCTTCTGGAAATGATTTTGCTCATTTCGGAGGTAGAAGAGCTTAAAGCAAATCCAAAATCAAGTGCGTTTGGTACAGTTATTGATGCTCAGCTTGATAAGGGAAGAGGCTCGGTCGCAACATTGCTTGTCCAAAATGGAACATTGCATGTAAGTGATTCCGTTGTAGTCGGTAATACGTTTGGACGGGTACGGGCTATGGTAAATGATATTGGGAAACGGGTCAAAGAAGCAGGCCCATCAACACCGGTGGAAATCACAGGTCTGAACGATGTCCCACAAGCAGGTGATCAATTCTTAGTATTTGCCGATGAGAAAAAAGCCCGCCATATTGGAGAAGCACGTCAGCAAAAGTTTATTCAGGAAAACCGGTCCGAGCAGACAAAAGTAAGCCTTGATGACTTGTTCGAAAAAATTAAACAAGGCGAAATGAAAGAAATTAATATCATCGTCAAGGCAGATGTTCAAGGTTCAGCCGAGGCAATGGCATCCTCGTTACGTAAGATTGAAGTAGAAGGCGTTAAAATTAAGATTATTCATACAGGTGTCGGTGCCATCACAGAATCGGATATTATTTTAGCGTCCGCTTCGAATGCGATTGTTATTGGGTTTAATGTCCGCCCAGATGCAAATGCTAAAAAAGCAGCTGAATCAGAAAAAGTGGACGTACGCTTGCATCGAGTTATTTATAAAGTCATTGAAGAAATCGAAGCTGCCATGAAAGGTATGCTTGATCCTGAATATGAAGAGAAAGTTATTGGGCAGGCAGAAGTTCGAGAGACATTTAAAGTATCGCGCATTGGAACCATTGCCGGTTCATATGTAACAGATGGAAAAATCACTCGTGATGCTGGTGTGCGCCTGATTCGGGAAGGTATTGTCCAGTTTGAAGGGGAAATCGATACCCTCAAACGCTTTAAGGACGATGTTAAGGAAGTTGCCCAAGGATACGAATGTGGAATAACTATTGCTAACTTTAACGATATTAAAGAGGGCGATACAATCGAGGCATTTGTGATGGAGGAAATAGAACGCAAATGATCGTCTATGCAGAGGTTGAGTGTATGCTGTATGAAGGCCATTCACTGAAGCAGAAACGATCGGTGTTGAAACGATTGATCAAAAGACTGCAACATGAGTTGAACGTTGCTGTAACAGAACTGGACCATCATGATCTGTGGCAGCGTACGAAACTGGGCATTGTGACCATTTCCAATCAGTCTACCCATGCGGAGCAGGTCATTCAGGCTGCGTTAAAGGTGATCGATCGTTTTGAGGAACTGGAGCGAACTATTACAAATACAGAACATCGATAGTTGTTAGTGATTATGAGGTGATGTTAATGAGTGATTTACGTGCAAACCGCGTTGCTGAACAAATGAAAAAGGAACTCGGCGATATTCTTAACCGCAAGATAAAAGACCCGCGTGTTGGTTTTGTAACAGTTACCGATGTTGAAGTAACCGGAGACTTACAACAGGCAAAAATATTCATTTCTGTTCTTGGTGACGACCAGCAAAAACATGATACGCTGGTTGGTCTTGCTAAGGCAAAGGGATTTATTCGCTCTGAGCTTGGACAGCGGATACGTTTGCGAAAAACGCCGGAGATTGGGTTTGAATTTGATGAAACACTAGAACAAGGGAATCGGATTGAAACCATTTTACGTGATTTGAATAAGAAATAAAATGAAACTCCATTCAGTCGGGTACCTTTCCCCGCTGAAATAGGGAATAATAATAAGGCTAAATTCTAAGGGCGTTCGAGTTGCAATGTCTTTGTGACCTCACTGTCGCCAAACCTTTGTCAAGCAGTTAACTCTCACGTATTTATCATTTTATCGGAACATGTTGAGATGAGAGTCTTACTGCCCGTAAGAGTGGGGTAAATGGGGTGGAAAATCTGACTCAGGAAATGTTGATGGGTCAGATTTTTCCTTTGAGTAAACAGGAATTGGGGGTGGCTGATATGAATGGGATAATACCACTATGGAAGCCTAAAGGACTAACCTCACATGATTGTGTTGTAAAAATAAGAAAGCTGTTACATACCAAAAAAGTAGGTCATACTGGTACACTAGATCCAGCTGCAGAGGGAGTACTGCCTATTTGTATTGGACAAGCGACCAAAATCGTTCCTTTCTTAACGGATACGAATAAAACATATCTTGCAGAAGTTTCCCTAGGAGCGGCAACTGAAACAGAGGATGCTACAGGTGACGTGGTGGAGCAGCAGACGGTTGATAAACGCCCGGCACAAGAAGAAATAGAGAGAGTCCTAGCATCGTTTACTGGTGAAGTCACGCAAATTCCGCCAATGTATTCTGCGGTTAAGGTGAACGGTAAGAAATTGTATGAATATGCACGCGCAAATGAAGCCGTGGACCGTCCACAGCGGACAATCATTATTGATGAACTGACATTCTTAGGGTTTACCAGTGATACGTCATTTCGAATCAAAGTTATCTGCTCCAAGGGAACGTATATTCGAACATTATGTGTTGATATCGGTAAAGCGTTGGGCTACCCAGCACATATGTCTGATCTGACACGAACAGCAACAGGAGCGATCGATCAGGATGATGCGATTACATTGGATACGATTGCCCTAGAAGCGGAAAAAGGGAACGCTGAAAAATTATTATTGCCTATTACTAGAGGATTGACCCACCTAGATAGTATAATAGTGGATGATGATATGAAAAAGCGGGTATTGTTTGGACAAAAGCTGGCAAAGCCAGATAAACAGCCAAAATCGGATCCTTTTGTGTTAATGCATCAGGGGGAAGTTTTAGCCATTTATCAAATACATCCCGAAAATGATCAACAAATGAAGCCGGTCCGTGTCTTTTCTTAAATGTAAATGTGTTACGATAAATAAAAAGCAGGAATAAAAAAGTGTAGGTGAATAACGTTGCAAACAATTGAATTGACGTATCCCCATTCCTTAACAGTGAATGATCTTCCGCAGACAGTGGCGGCGATTGGTTTTTTTGATGGTATTCATTTAGGACATCAAAAAGTGATTAGCCATGCTGTATCTGAAGCAAACAAGCGAAACATGGAGAGCGCGGTGATTACGTTTCATCCGCATCCATCTGTTGTATTAAAGAAAGACGTGCAGCATGTACAATACATAACACCGTTACAGGAAAAACGCTCTATTTTAGCGAAGATGGATGTCGACCGCCTTTATATTATTACGTTTAATAAAGAGTTGTCATCTCTTTCGCCGCAACAATTTATTGATGATTTTATTATTGGACTTAATATTAAACATTTGGTCGCAGGTTTTGATTATTCATTTGGATTTAAAGGAAAAGGAAACATGAATAACATTGCTGCATATACCAGAGATGCCTTTACCTATACGACAATCTCAAAAGTAGAAATGGATGACGAAAAGATCAGTTCGACAAAAATTCGGGGACTCCTTAAAACTGGAAATGTACAGGCAGTGAGGGAATTATTAGGGCGGCCATTGACGGTAAGTGGGGTGGTCATGCAAGGGGCGAAGCGTGGAAAAGAACTAGGTTTTCCAACCGCCAATATTCATGTTAATCAGAATGCGTTGTTACCGGCTGCAGGTATCTATGCAGTCAAAGTCAGGCATAAACAAAATTATTATGATGGAATGGCAAGCTTGGGCTTTAATCCAACATTTACAGAGGATAGGACAAATTTGTCATTAGAAGTAAATATTTTTGATTATAAAAATGATTTGTATGGTGAAGAACTACAAGTAGAATGGTGGAAGTATATCCGGGAAGAAGTCAAGTTTGATCATGTGGATGCATTAATCGACCAGATGGCTGATGACGAGAACGTGATTCGTAATTATTTCGCTGATTAATATCGGGTATTTTTCCCGTTAGTTGAACTAACACTTGCAATTTGTCGTGAAAAGTTGTATTCTTGTAAACGATAAAACCTTCGCTTGGCAAATCGAAGCTCCGACGATTGCTGGGGGACAGGGGTTATATATAAAATAGGAGGTGAACAGGATGGCTATCACAAAAGAACGTAAAAACGAAATTATTTCTGAGTATAAGGTGCATGATACAGATACCGGATCCCCAGAAGTACAAATTGCTGTCCTTACAGAGGAAATCACAACATTAAATGAACATTTACGCGTTCATAAAAAAGACCATCATTCGCGTCGTGGTCTATTAAAAATGGTTGGTAAACGCCGTAATTTACTAAACTATTTGCGGAACAAAGATGTTACGCGTTATCGTGACCTAATCCGAAAACTTGGTTTACGCAGATAATTGCCAGAAAAAAGCAGGAGAAATCCTGCTTTTTTTGCAGTTATTTTGCTAAAAATTTCAACATGTATCGACATAAAGAAACATTTATAAAATGATAGGTAGCAGGGTGTGCTGAATGTGTAACAAAACGATTAAATAGGTGACTAAGCAGTTTTCGACCGTTGATCAGTAAAGAAAGGTTGACTTGCTTTACGGTTCAGCACGCTTATTGAAAGGAGTACTATTACTAATGGCAGAAGAAAAACAAGTATTCTCCACCGAAATTGCCGGTAAAACCTTTATCGTTGAAATCGGGGAGTTAGCAAAACAGGCCAATGGTGCATGTATGATTCGTTACGGAGATACTTCTGTATTATCTGTTGCGACGGCATCACAGGAGCCTAAAGACTTACCGTTCTTTCCGTTGACGGTTAATTATGAAGAACGGTTGTATGCAGTTGGGAAAATTCCAGGAGGATTTATTAAACGGGAAGGCAGACCAAGTGAAAAGGCAATACTTGCTTCGCGGTTAATTGATCGGCCGATCCGCCCGCTGTTTCCAGATGGTTTCCGAAATGAAGTGCAGGTGATCAGTACAGTAATGAGTGTTGATCAGGATTGTTCCACTGAAATTGCCGCGATGGTGGGTTCATCGATTGCCCTAAGCATTTCCGATATACCATTTGAAGAACCGATTGCTGGTGTTCATGTTGGACGAGTTGATGGTGAATTTATTATTAATCCGTCCGTTGAACAAGAAGCAAAAAGCGATATTGATCTAACGGTTGCAGGCACCAAAGACGCGATCAATATGGTGGAGGCAGGTGCCGAGGAAGTACCGGAAGAGGTTATGCTGGAAGCAATCATGTTTGGTCATGAGGAAATTAAACGGCTGGTTCAGTTTCAAGAAGAAATAGTGCAAGCTTGCGGGATGGAAAAAACAGAAGTAACGCTGTTCCAAGCTGATGAATCATTAGCAGAACAAGTTGCTGCGCAAGCAAAGGATAAATTAAATGCCGCTATTCAAGTGCAAGAAAAACTTGCACGAGAACAGGCAATTGACCAGGCAAAAGCGGAAATTACCGCGTTATATGAGGAAGACGACGATGATGAACGTTTGAAGCAGGTTAAATCCATTTTAGATAAAATGGTGAAAGAAGAAGTCCGTCGTTTGATAACAAAAGAAAAGATTCGTCCAGATGGTCGAAAAATTGATGAGATAAGACCTTTATCATCTCGTATTGGCGTGTTGCCGCGAACACATGGATCAGGACTGTTTACCCGCGGACAAACCCAGGCCTTAAGTATATGTACACTTGGAGCGTTAGGTGATGTACAAATTTTAGATGGACTGGATTTGGAAGAATCGAAACGGTTTATGCACCATTATAATTTTCCACAATATAGTGTCGGTGCAACAGGTCCAATTCGTGGGCCAGGCCGCCGGGAAATTGGTCACGGGGCATTAGGCGAACGGGCTTTGGAAAAAGTAGTCCCATCAGAAAAAGTATTCCCATATACGATTCGTTTGGTATCTGAAGTATTGGAATCAAATGGTTCCACTTCACAGGCCAGTATTTGTGCCAGCACATTAGCGATGATGGATGCCGGGGTCCCTATTAAATCGCCAGTTGCCGGGATTGCGATGGGGCTTGTCAAGTCTGGTGATGATTACACGATTTTAACGGATATCCAAGGAATGGAAGATGCCTTAGGTGACATGGACTTCAAGGTTGCTGGAACCGAACAAGGGGTTACTGCCCTGCAAATGGATATTAAAATTGATGGATTATCACGAGAAATTCTTGCTGAAGCATTAACGCAGGCGAAAAAGGGCCGGATGCAAATTCTGGATTCGATGCTTGCTACGATTAAAGAACCAAAACAAGAGCTTTCCGCATATGCACCGAAAATTTTAACAATGAAGATTAATCCAGATAAAATTCGCGATGTCATTGGTCCAAGCGGTAAACAAATAAATCAAATCATTGATGAAACGGGAGTCAAAATTGATATTGAGCAAGATGGCAGTGTGTTTATTTCTTCAACCGATGCCAAAATGAATGATCGGGCTAAACAAATTATCGAGGATCTCGTTCGTGAAGTGGAAGTCGGTCAAATGTATTTAGGAACAGTTAAGCGGATTGAAAAATTTGGTGCATTTGTAGAATTATTCAAAGGAAAAGATGGATTAGTTCATATTTCCGAATTAGCCGAAGAACGAACCAACAAAGTAGAAGATGTGGTATCAATCGGTGATAAGATCATGGTGAAAGTAAAAGAAATCGATAACCATGGCAGGATAAACCTTTCCCGAAAAGCCGTGTTAAAAGAAGAACGCGAAAAAGCAAAATCCAAATAATAAAAACAAGAAGCTGGCAAACCAGTTTCTTTTTTTATGAAGAAAAAGAGCAGCGGGGCCGTTTAGCGACGGAAGCCACAAGCAAAGGGACGTAGAGCGCAAGGGTTTGGCGCTCGGAGTGCCATTGCTTGTGGCAGTAGTCGTTGGCCTCACGCGCAACTGGATTAAAAAGAGCAGCGGGGCCGTTCGATGTTTCCTAAAATCAAGTAGATGCTGACGCTCCACGGTTGATGTTCACGATCTTGGGTCGCGCATGGGCATTTCTCCATCCATGAATCCCTCCAACTTTTCTGAGCATACCTTGTCCTCATCGCTCATATAGATGATTGAGGAGGGATTTGGATGTATCGGAAGCTTATCCATGTCGTTGTTTTTGTCATCATCGTGGTAATTTCCTTTCATAATAATTATAATCCGTTTGAAACGAATGATGTTACGACGTTTTCTAATGAAGTACAGCAAGTAACCAATGAAGAGGATGCCTTGTATAAAGAAATTCAAGCAAATAGTACCAAGTTTTCGGAAGCTCCTCAAGATGCAGTCATCGACCGGGTTTGGAAGAAAACGCCAGGAAGGAATGGCGTAAAAGTGAATGTGGAGAAATCTTATGAGCAAATGAAGAAAAAAGGAACATTTGACAAAACATTACTTGTCTATGATGAGGTACCGCCGAAGGTTACCTTAACGGATTTGCCTCCTGCCCCTATATATCGGGGACATCCGGAGAAAGAAATGACAGCCTTTCTCATCAATGTTTCCTGGGGAACGGAATATATTCCGACCATTCTAAGCATATTGAAAGAGAATAATGTGAAAGCGACATTTTTTATTGAGGGAAAGTGGGCAAAAGAAAATAGTGATTTTGTGAAAATGATTGCGGAACAAGGGCATGTTATTGGTAACCATGCTTATAATCATCCGGATATGGCCCATTTGTCAAAAGTGGAAATGACGAAACAAATTCAGCAAACCAATGATATTATCAAGGCTATTACCGGAAAAACGCCAACATTATTTGCACCGCCTAGTGGCAGCTTTAATGATCAGGTTGTGACGGTTGCCCATGAGAATAAGATGCAGACTATATTATGGACGGTAGACACAATTGATTGGAAGAATCCGACTGTTTCTGTTATGGTAAATAGGGTAAATGAGAAGGTTCATCCAGGTGCCACGGTTCTGATGCATCCGACATCGGCTACTGCACAAGGACTGGATTCTCTTATAACCGTTATCAAGGATAAAGGATATAAAATTGGTACGGTTGATACATTACTAAATGAAGAACGATGATTTCAGGCCGAAACATAGGAGGATTAGATTTTGATTGAGAAACATACATGTAAGAACGGATTACGCGTAGTAATGGAAACTGTTCCAGCAGTCCGTTCGGTGACAATCGGTATTTGGGTGTTGACGGGGTCCCGCAACGAAAACGAGCAAAATAATGGTATTTCGCATTTTTTGGAGCATATGTTTTTCAAGGGAACCAAGACACGATCAGCAAAAGACATTGCGGAGGCATTTGATGCGATTGGTGGACAAGTCAATGCGTTTACATCGAAGGAATATACGTGCTTTTACGCAAAAGTATTAGATAGCCATAAAGAATTGGCATTGGATATTTTAGCAGACATGTTCTTCCACTCTGCTTTTGATGAGGAAGAAATGGAACGTGAGAAAAAAGTGGTACTCGAAGAAATAAAAATGTATGAGGATACACCAGATGATATTGTCCATGACTTACTGGCACGGGCTTCATATGGCAGCCATCCATTAGGTTACCCAATCCTGGGAACTGAGGCACATCTAGCGTCATTTAAACCGGAGACACTACGACACTATATTGAGGAACAATATGTACCTGAGCATGTCGTTGTTTCTGTCGCTGGTAACGTGGATGATTCGTTTGTCAATAAGGTGGATCAGTATTTTGGCACATATCAATCCACTTATAGGCGGGAGAATATAACGAAACCGGCCTTTATGGCGGATAGTATTGAGCGAAATAAGGATACAGAGCAGGCGCATCTATGCTTAGGATTTGACGGACTGGCAATTGATGATAAACATATGTACAGCTTAATCATTATGAATAATGTACTTGGCGGAAGTATGAGTTCGCGATTATTTCAAGATATCAGGGAGCAGCAAGGGCTGGCGTATGCGGTGTTTTCTTATCATTCATCGTTTTTGGATACAGGTTTACTGACAATTTATGCTGGCACCGGTAAAGAACAGTTGCCGCAGCTGCAGGACACTATTTGGCAAACCATCGATACACTAGTTACAGGTGGATTAAGTGATAAAGAATTGACAAATAGCAAGGAACAATTGAAAGGGAATTTAGTTTTGAGTCTGGAAAGCACCAATAGCCGGATGAGTCGTAACGGAAGAAATGAATTATTATTGAATCGTCACCGAACGATGGATGAAATGATTCAGGAAATTGATGCGGTTAATCATGATTCCATTCAAATGATGATTGATCGGATATTTAAGCAGTCTACTGCCAAAGCATTAATCGCACCTAAGGGGAGTTGAGATTAATGTAGCATGAACTACTATTCGTTTGCATAAGATGATAGTACGGAGGTGGTGTACATGCGGTATAAAGACATAAGCGGAAAAGAAATTGTGAATATTAACCAAGGCTCAAGACTTGGGGTTCTAGGGCAAACCGATTTGGAAATTAATGAACATACAGGTCAAATTGAATCATTTATTATTCCTAACTACAAATGGTTTGGTTTGAAAAAAGAAGGGGCCGAAACTAAAATCCGCTGGGACTCCATCAAAAAAATCGGTGAAGATATGATTATGGTTGAATGGGATTAAGTGAAAGATAAAAGTACTTATTGGCAAGGGAAAATTATTCATAACAGTGTTATAGAGAAATCCGATGATGATTCAAATTTCTTTCCCGGAATTTGTATTCGTGCGGATTTCTCTTTTTGTGTGTTTAGAACGTATAAAGTTTCAGTAATAAAGGGTCTTGACGGTATAAAGACTTCTTAGTACCAAGTATCCATAAACTCCCTCAGATAGATCCATTTTACTAGTAAATGCTCGCTTATTCGCAGGATTTCAAATCCCTTGTAAGGATAATGA